>CAMAGG010000054.1 GCA_945833805.1 uncultured Clostridia bacterium
AAGGTGAACACACCTCCCATGCAGAAGCAGAAGGGCGAGGCTGTTCAGCGCGGCGAGCAGGTCACAAAGATGGTGGATACAAGGGGCAGCTACGTTGAGCTGGATAAGTACAACGAGCGTTATGAGAGCATCGCTCCCGCCACCAGAATGAGCAACGACAGCTTCCAGCGCAAGCAGAAGATCCAGCAGAAGTCCCAGAACAAGGGCAAGCCATTCAACTCCAAGCGCGAAACAGAAGCGCAGAAGCTGAAAAGACTTGAGCTTGAGCGCGCGAGAAAGCAGCAGCTCAAGGTGCAGATCCCGGACGAGATCGTGGTATCCGAGCTTGCAACAAGACTTAAGGTTACTGCGACAGAGGTCATCAAGAAGCTGTTCAATCTCGGCGTTATGGCTAACCTTAATGAAACGATCGACTTCGACACTGCTTCTCTGGTAGCAGAGGAACTGGGTGCTAAGGTTGAAAAGGAAGTCGTTGTGACTATCGAGGAGCGTCTGTTTGAGGACACTCCGGACGATCCTGAAAGCCTGAAGCCCCGCAGCCCTGTTGTAGTTGTAATGGGTCACGTTGACCACGGCAAGACCTCTCTGCTGGACTATATCAGACATTCCAGCGTTACCTCCACCGAGGCGGGCGGAATCACCCAGCATATCGGCGCGTACAGAGTTCAGATAAACGGCAGGGATATCACATTCCTCGATACCCCCGGTCATGAAGCGTTCACATCCATGAGAGCCCGCGGCGCGAGCATCACGGATATCGCAATTCTGGTAGTAGCCGCAGACGACGGTATCATGCCCCAGACGGTTGAAGCCATCAACCATGCAAAGGCTGCCGGAGTTTCCATTATCGTTGCAATAAACAAGATGGACAAGGAGGGTGCAAATCCCGACAAGATCAAGGAAGAGCTTACCAAGTACGACCTCGTATGCGAGGAATGGGGCGGTGATGTTATCTGCGTTCCTGTTTCCGCAAAGACCGGAGATGGCATTGAAAACCTGCTGGAAATGGTATGCCTTACCGCAGACGTTCTGGAGCTTAAGGCAAATCCCGACAGACTTGCTACCGGCGCAGTTATTGAGGCGAAGCTGGACAAGGGCAGAGGTCCTATTGCCACCGTGCTTGTACAGAACGGTACGCTGCACACCGGAGATGTCCTTATCGCAGGAATGTCAGTGGGCAGAGTGCGCGTGATGCGGGACGATAAGGGAAGAACTGTAAAGGAAGCAGGCCCGTCTGTTCCTGTTGAGATCATGGGACTTGCGGACGTTCCCTCCGCCGGAGATACCTTTGCGGCGGTAGAGGACGAGAAGCTTGCCCGCGAGCTTGTAGAGAAGCGCAGACACGACGCTAAGGAAGAACAGTTCAAGGCATATCATCAGGTTACTCTCGACAATCTGTTCTCCTCAATTGAGGAGGGAACTGTCAAGGAACTGCCGATCATCGTAAAAGCGGACGTTCAGGGTTCTGTCGAAGCGGTAAAGCAGTCGCTTGAAAAGCTCTCCAACGATGAAGTTAGAGTAAGAGTTATCCACGGCGCGGTAGGCGCGGTAAGCGAGAGCGACGTTATGCTGGCGGCGGCTTCCGGCGCTATCATCGTAGGATTTAACGTAAGACCTCATCCCTCAGCACAGGATAACGCAAAGCGCGACGGTATCGAGATACGTCTTTACCGCGTAATTTACGACGCTATCGAGGATATCACTGCGGCGATGAAGGGTATGCTTGCTCCCAAGTTCAGAGAGGTAGATCTGGGCAGAGTTGAGGTACGTCAGGTGTACAAGATCACCAATGTCGGCATGGTCGCAGGCTCCTACGTTCTTGACGGAAAGGTTGCAAGAAACGGTCAGGTTCGTATCGTCCGCGATGGTATCATTGTAGGCGATGACAAGATAGCGGGACTTCAGCGCTTCAAGGATTCCGTCAAGGAGGTTGCCGCAGGCTATGAGTGCGGTATCAGCCTTGAAAAGTTCACCGATATCAAGGTCGGAGATATCTTTGAGGCTTATATGATGGAAGAGTACAGGGATTGATCCCTGTCTGCGGCGCAGTCTGACGGGAGTTGGTCTGCGCAAGGAGGGTTTTATGGCTAATTTCAACTTAAAAAGACTTTCCGAGGATATAAAAAGGGAGCTTTCCGCTGCGGTGAGCGGCGTGAAGGATCCGAGAGTTTCCAAGAATTTTGTAACGGTTACTCACTGCGAGCTTACCAGCGACCTGTCCTACTGCCGGGTTCACATTGCGTGTCTTGGCGGCGAGGGCAGGACTGCGAAGGCAGTGGAGGGAATGACCGCCGCTTCCGGCTACTTCAAGAAAGCTATCGCGGCGAGAGTCCGCATGAGAAAAATGCCGGAGCTTATATTCCTGCCGGACAATTCTCTGGAATACAGCGCGCATATTGAGGAGATCATTTCAAAGCTGCCGAAGCCCGCTCAGCAGGAGGACGCAGACAACGAGGAGAAAACGGAGGACGCAGATGAGGAGGATTGATTTACGCGAAGCCGCGCAGTACCTGCGGGATAACGACTTTTTTCTGATTCTCATGCACGGAAGTCCGGACGGAGATACCCTCGGCTGCGGTTACGCTCTGTGCGGAGCCTTGCAGCAGATCGGGAAAAAGGCAAAGGCTGTATGCCCGGATCCTATCCCGAATAAATTCAGCTATATGTATCGTGAAACAGAGGAGCAGGAATTCGAACCGCAGACTATCGTTACCGTGGACGTTGCGGACGCGAAGCTCCTTTATGGCATGAAGGAGCTTGGCGAGAAAGCCGGGCTTTGCATAGATCACCACGTCAGCAACACCGAGTATGCCGAGCGGCTGCTGCTTGCTCCGGAATACGCGGCGGCGTGCGAGCTTATGTTTGAATTGCTCAGCTCAATGCCGGAGGTTAAGATCACATCATGCATTGCGGACTGCCTGTATACCGGAATTGCGACGGACAGCGGCTGCTTCAAGTACAGCAACACCTCACCCCAGACCCATGTTTATGCGGCAGAGCTGATGAAGCTCGGCGCGGATATCGTGCCGATAAATTACGCGATGTTCGACATGAAGAGTCAGGGCAGATTAAAGCTCGAACAGCTTGCTCTGAGCAAGATACGCTATTATGACGCGGGGAGAATTGCTGTAATCGACGTAACTCAGGAGCTTATTGACTCGATCGAGGGCATTGACAGCGAGGACATTGGCGCGCTTTCGGCTATTCCGCGCCAGATAGAGGGCGTGGATATCGGAATCTGTATCAAGGAGAAGAAGCCGGGATTGTTCAAGGCTTCGCTGCGCTCAAGTGAAAACGCTGACGTTGCGGCGATAGCCCAGAATTTCGGCGGCGGCGGTCATGCAAGGGCTGCGGGCTGCGCGTTTGAGTGCTCTCTCGAAGAAGCGGAGAAGCAGCTTGTCTGGGCTTGTGCAAAGGCGCTGGGAAGAAGCTGACATGACCGGGATAATCTGCATAAACAAGCCGCAGGAGTTCACTTCGTTTGACGTGGTGGCTTCAATGCGGAGGTGCTTCGGCACAAAGAGAATAGGACACGGCGGGACGCTGGACCCTATGGCTACCGGAGTTCTTCCGGTGTTTGTCGGAGGGGCTACCAAAGCGGTGGATCTTGTTCCGGACGACAGCAAGAGCTACCGGGCGGGATTTCGTCTGGGAGTGGTTTCGGACACTCAGGATATCTGGGGGAAGCTGCGCTCTCGCTGCGAAAACGGAGTTTCCGAGGCGGAAATGCAGTTCGTTCTGGAGGATTTCCGCGGGGAAATAATGCAGATACCGCCGATGTATTCTGCTCTCAAGGTCAACGGACAGAAGCTGTGCGACCTCGCCCGCAGGGGAATTGAGGTGGAGCGCAAGCCACGCCCGGCGACTATAAGCCGTCTTGAGCTGCTCAGCTTTGACGGAACTGACGGGTTGATCGAAGTGGACTGCTCCGGCGGAACATATATCCGCACGCTGATAAACGACATCGGCGAAGCCCTCTGCACCGGCGCGGTGATGACCAGCCTTTGCAGGACGAAAAGCTGCGGATTTACGCTTGGCTGCTGCCATGAGCTGGACGAGGTGCGCAATGCGGACAGAGAGCAGCTTGAAAGCTGGCTCATGCCGGTGGAGAAGCTGTTTGCGCCGCTTCCGGAGATAACTCTCGACGAGGTGCAGCAGAGAATGTACCTTAACGGCGTAAGGCTTGACGCGGACAGGCTCGCGAAACGGACTGAGCCGGGTAAGCTCAGCCGGATCACCGCCGGGGATGAATTCCTCGGTGTGGGAAAAATTAACGAACAGGGGGAGCTTGTCCCGGTGAAGCAGTTCCGTGGGGACTGACCGGAGGCTTTCTCTGATATGGTGGAATTATTTTGATTGATATAACATACGGCAGTCAGGGCGCGGCGGAGAAAACCGCAGTCGCTCTCGGCTACTTTGACGGACTGCACTTAGGTCATGTCGGCGTTATAAGCGCGGCTCTGGCGCAGCCCGGACTTAAATCGGCGGTGTTCACCTTCAACTGCGACACCACATTGCCGAAGTTCCGCGGACCGGAGGACATAATCTCGTTTGAGAACAAGCGGGAGCTTATGGAGAAAATGGGGGTAAAGTATCTCTATGCGCCGGATTTCGCGGAGGTCTGCACCCTCTCGGACGAGGATTTCGTGAAGAAAATACTGATCGACCGGCTCAATGCAGGCTTTGCCTGCTGCGGCAGGAATTTCCGGTTCGGAAAGGGCGGCTGCGGCACTCCGGAGCGGCTTGAGGAGATCGGCGCAAAGTATGGTATGCGGGTGCAGATAGTGCAGGACATCTGTCTGGACGGAAAGATCATCAGTTCGACGCGTATCCGGGAGCATATCCGCCGCGGCGAGATCGAGCAGGCGAACAGGCTGCTCGGCTATGAGCTGTGGTACAGACTTCCGGTGATAAAGGGCAATGAGATCGGGCGGACGATATGCTTTCCGACCATTAACCAGATCATACCGGACACCAACATAATCCCGCGCTACGGCGTATATAAGAGCTTCGTTGAGATCGGCAGGAAACAGTATCACGGAGTTACCAACATCGGGGTGAAACCCACGGTTGAGCATCGCAGCGACGGCACGGGAGCGGTCATGGAAACGCACATAATCGGTTTTGACGGCGACCTTTACGGGCAGAATATCGCAGTCGCGCTGGTGAGGTTCATTCGCCCGGAGAAGAAGTTTCCGGGACTGGCTGAGCTTAAGCAGCAGATCGCACAGGACAAGGAAGCTGCGCTGAAATAAAACGAAAGGAATAATATAAATGGAAGTAAGAACCAGATTTGCGCCCAGCCCTACTGGGTATATGCACATAGGAAATCTGCGCACTGCGCTTTATACCTATCTCATTGCAAGAAAGAACAATGGAAAGTTCATTCTGCGCATTGAGGACACCGATCAGGGACGTTATGTAGAGGGAGCGACGGACGTTATTTACAGGACCCTCAAGACCTGCGGGCTTAACTGGGACGAAGGCCCGGACGTAGGCGGTCCCTGCGGTCCTTATATCCAGAGTGAGAGAATGGGAATGTTCAAGGAATACGCGGAAAAGCTGGTGGAGAGCGGTCACGCTTATTACTGCTTCTGCGGCAAGTCCGAGGACAATGACGACAGCAAGCCCAGCGGACTTGCTTCCGCTAATCGGTGCGCCTGCCGGGAGCTGCCCCGTGAGGAAGCGGAGAAGCGCCGCGCGGCGGGAGAATCCTGCGTTATCCGTCAGAAGATCCCCACCGAGGGAACTACCACATTCCACGATGAGATCTACGGAGATATCACCGTGGAGAACATCGACCTTGACGATCAGGTCCTGCTGAAATCTGACGGAATGCCCACATATAACTTCGCGAACGTTGTGGACGACCACACAATGGGAATCACCCATGTTGTAAGAGGAAACGAGTACCTGTCCTCCGCGCCGAAGTACAATCTTCTGTACGAGGCATTCGGCTGGCAGCCTCCTATGTATATCCATGTGGAGCATATCATGCGCGATGCGACCCACAAGCTTTCAAAGCGTGACGGCGACGCGTCCTTTGAGGATTTCCGGGCTAAGGGCTATCTCACCGAGGCTATACTGAACTACATTTTGCTGCTGGGCTGGGCTCCTAAGGGCGAGCAGGAGATATTCTCCCTTGACGAGATGATCGAAGCCTTTGACCTCAGCGGTATTTCCAAGTCCCCGGCGATATTTGATCCGCTGAAGCTCACCGCGATCAATGCTGAATATATCCGCGCGCTCCCGCTGGAGAAGTTCGTGGAGCTTGCCGAGCCGTGGATAAGAAAGACCTGCAAGCGCACCGACATCGACCTGCCGCTGCTCTGCGCCGGAATTCAGCCAAGAACAGAGGTCCTCAGCGATATCCCGGAGCGGGTTGACTTCATTGACGAGATGCCGGAATATTCCATTGATATGTACGTCAGCAAGAAGATGAAAACCACACCCCAGACCTCGCTTGACGCACTCAAAAAGCTTGTTCCGGTAATCGAGGGCGTTGAGGATTTCACACAGGAGAACATTCACGACGCGCTGTTTAAGCAGATTGAAGCGGACGGCGTTAAGAACGGTCTTTATCTCTATCCGCTGCGGGTGGCGCTGAGCGGTAAGGCGGTAACTCCCGGCGGCGGTGTGGAGCTTGCGAAGATCATCGGCAAGGAGGACACTCTGAACCGCATGAGAAAGGCGATAGACAAGCTTTCCGCGGAGATAGGCTGACGGTATTTAATATATTGTTCAGAATTAATTCACAGACTTATCACTTTAGTGTGATAATCTGTATTCTGTCCGGAGTTTTCCGGCTTACGATTACTATGCTCCGCAGTAAATGTGGAAAAGGACATTGTGTATGATTGAAGTAAAAAACCTGAGCAAAAGCTATGGCAGCAAGCTCGCGGTGGACGGAATAAGCTTTTCCGCAGGGGAGAGCGAGATCCTTGGATTTTTAGGACCTAACGGCGCGGGAAAATCCACCACGATGAATATGCTGACTGGCTATCTGTCGTCCTCTGGAGGTCAGGCGCTGATCAATGGAGTTGACATTCTGGAAGACCCGGTACGGGCGAAAAAGGACATCGGCTATCTGCCGGAGCAGCCTCCGCTTTATCTGGATATGACGGTAATGGAGTATCTGAGCTTCGTTTACAGCCTGAAAAAGTGCAAGCTGCCAAAGCGTTCGCACCTTGATGAGATCTGCCGTCTGGTGAAGATCACCGATGTTAGGAAGCGCGTTATCCGCAACCTCTCAAAGGGTTACAAGCAGCGCGTCGGTCTGGCGCAGGCGCTGGTTGGAAATCCCAAGGTGCTTATTCTGGACGAGCCGACGGTCGGACTTGACCCGAAGCAGATAATTGAGATACGCACCCTTATCAAGAAGCTTGGCAGGAACCACACGGTTATCCTGTCCTCCCATATTCTGTCCGAGGTGCAGGCGGTTTGCGACAAGATCGTGGTTATCGACAAGGGAAAGCTTGTCGCGAACGATACCACCGAGAACCTGTCCCACAATCTCTCCGCCGACCACAAGCTCACGGTGCAGATCGAGGGTCCGACAAAGGAAGTAAAGCAGCAGCTTGAGCAGATACCGCAGATGGTGGAGGTTCATCTCAACCGCACTATCGAAAAGACTATCGGCGAGTATGAGCTTAATGCACAAGAGGGCTGCGATATCCGCCGCGAGGTATTCAAGCGCATGGCGGCGAGAAATTACCCGATACTGCTGATGAGAAGCAGCGAGCTTACTCTGGAGGAGATCTTCCTGAAGCTCACCACCGGCGATTTCTACGGCAATATTGATAACGGAGGTGCGGGTAGATGACAGCGATAATGAAGCGTGAATTTGCTTCCTACTTTACCTCGCCGCTGGGATATGTGTATCTGGCGGTATTCTACGGGTTTTCCGGGCTGTTTCTGTGGATAACCTGCCTTTCGAGCGGTTCTGCGGATATGTCCTATGTTTTCCTGTGGATGTTCTTTATAATGATGATCCTTATCCCGATACTTACCATGAGGACAATGGCGGACGATAAGCGGCAAAAGACCGATCAGC
The DNA here is from genome assembly GCA_945833805.1 of uncultured Clostridia bacterium. GTDB lineage: Bacteria > Bacillota > Clostridia > Oscillospirales > Ruminococcaceae > CAG-115. The sequence continues at coordinate 8,054 of CAMAGG010000054.1, forward strand.
TCACCCTGACCTCTCCGGTCAGCCTGTTCGGACTGGTCGCAGGAAAGTTCCTTGCGGCGTTCTTCATTTTCCTTATCGGTACGGCTATCATGCTGATTTATGCGATAGGGCTTGCCGGCGCGGTTTCCGGCTCCGGAACAGGTCTTACCTTTGGCTGGGCAGGCTTTTTCGGCAATTTCGTGGGCATAGTGCTCATGGGCGCTGTGTTCATTTCCGCGGGAATTTTCATTTCCAGCCTGACGGAAAACCAGATGATCGCGGCTATCGGCAGCATCGGAGTAAATATCCTGCTGTGTCTGTTTGACGTGATCTCAAACTTTGTGACGGTGGATTTCCTCAAGGACATCATCAACGCGCTTTCTGTGCTGTACAAGTATCAGGAATTCACCTATGGCATTTTCAGTCTGAAGAATATTCTGTTTTTCCTTAGTCTGATAGTGATTTTCAACTTCCTGACGATGCGGAACATTGAGCGCCGCCGCTGGAGCTGAGAAAGGGGGAGCAGTAATGAGCGATCTGAACGAAGAAAAGAAGCCGGAGGAGCTTACTTCCGGCGAAGAAAATGTTTCCCCTGAGGCTGAGGAGAATATCGAGCAGTCCGACAAGCCGAAGAAGGAAAAGAAGCCAGCTAAGAAGCAGGCTGAAATACAGAACGGCAACCCTGCCGAAAGAAAGCGCAGCGTAAACATACGCAGCTTAAAGCACGGCACAATGGCTGTCGTGCTGACAGTGCTGTTTGTTGCGGCGGTAGTAGTGCTGAACGTTATCGTCAGCATCATATCCGACCGTGTGGACACCACCGCCGACCTCACCGATACGGGAATATACACCCTCGACGAGGCTACGACAAATTATCTCGGCGGACTTGAAGCAGAAGTCACTATATCCGTCATGAACTCAGAAACAAACTTCGAGGGCGGCGGAACCTACTATAAGAGCGTGAACGAGCTGCTGAAGAAAATGGCTATGGAGAATGATAATTTCAAGCTCCAGTATCTTCTGATCGACCAGAATCCGGATTTCACCTCAAAATTCAACGGCGAAACACTTTCCGAGAACTATATCGTGGTCGAATCTGCGGACACCGGCAGACATCGCATAATCACTCCCGGAAACTACTTCTCCGCACCGACTTTCCGCGATAATCTGTCACAGTACGGCTATCCGGAAACCTATATCGACCAGTATGTTGAGCAGTATGTCAACAGCTCCTATGCTTCCCAGATCATTGAGGGCAGCAATGTTGAGCAGGCGGTAATTTCCGCGCTGATGTACGTTACCAATACCGACCCGGTACGCGTTGCGTTCACCGAGGGCTTCGGCGAGGGCGACAGCAGCTCTCTTTCCTCGCTTCTGGACAAGAACGGCTATGACGTTGAAACTATCAACCTGATGAATGTTTCTGAGATAGACAGCGACATTGATTACATCGTTATGTATGCGCCGTCCATGGACTATGACAACGACAGCCTGACCAAGCTTTCAAGATTTCTTGACAACGGGGGCGCGTTCGGCAAGAACCTGATTTATTTCGCATCTTCTGTTCAGCCGAGCTACAACAGCTCCGACGACGGCAACTCTATGGCAAATCTTGCCTCGTTCCTTGCTGAATGGGGAATTTCCGTAGGTGACAGCCTTGTGCTTCAGAGCAACGCGTCCTATTCCTACGGCGGCATGGAGTATGTTCATCTCCAGCAGATACAGGATACAGAATATGCAGGAAACACCTATAACAACAGCCTTATCACCTATGACGCATATATCCGTCCTATAATCCAGATCTGGGAGGGCGGCAACAAGGGCAGCGTTGAGCAGGAGATCCTGATAAAGAGCTATGACGGAGCGTATCTTCGCCCGATAAGCACTCTTTCCGAATCCGACTTCGACAAGTCCACTGCTGAGTCCGGCTCATTCATTGACGCGGTGTGCGCATACAAGGTTCACAGTAAAACTCAGGATATCACCCGCGTCGTTGCGTTTGGTTCAGAAATGATATGCAACAGTATGTTCATGAATTACGCGAACTCAAACAATCAGGACTTCATGATCAATATGTTCAACTATATTTCCGGAAAGACCGAAGGTACGACCATAACAGCGAAGTCCTTCTCCAATGTTGGATTTGAGGTAAATCAGGAGAACTCCAATGTTCTGGCGGTGATCCTCTGTATCGTTATTCCGATCGCAGTTATCGTGCTGGGCGTTGTTATCTGGGTGCGCAGGAGGCACAGATAAATGGCAAAGCTATCAAAAACTACCCGTACGGTCATTATCGCGGCGGCTGTTCTGCTGGTACTGGGCGCTGTACTTCTGGTGCTGATGATGACCAGTCCGGACAACGGCGAAAATAACTCCTCTGATGTTTCCGTATCAGAGGGTTCAGAAACGACCGTTGATTCTGCGGACTCCGCCGGAGATTCCGGGGACGGCAGTTCTTCCGATACGGAGAGCGAAAAGCTTACTATAAACAGCAAGGAGCAGGAAAACGTGCTTCGGCTGGAGGTTACAAACGAAACGGGTAGCTATTCCTTTGACAGAAATTCCCGTCAGGTGTCCTCCACCGATGATGACGGTAATGTTACCACTTCCACCGAGTACTACTGGGTAAGCCCGGAGCTTTCCGGAATTACCCACAACGACTCCACTATCGGCGCTTTCGTGCGCAGTATGGCTAGTCTTTCCGCTTCAGGCATGGTGGAGGAGAATGCGGAGGATCTGGAGAAATACGGACTGAAGGATCCGGTTTCTTCGGTAAAGGTCACATTTGACGACGGCACCTCAAACGATATGTGCTTCGGAATACGCAACCCTGCGTCAACCACCTATGTTTATTTCTGCGAAAAGGGCAGTAATGACGTGATGCAGGTGAGCTATTACAGCACCGGAAGCGTGTTCTATGATATCAAGGATTTTGTGAGCCTTGTCATGACCGAGAGCTATAACACGGAAAATCCGCAGGAGCTTGATTATCTGATAATCGAGCGCAAGGATCTGGACGAGCCGGTGAAAATGGAGTATATGTACGATATCGCCGAGGAGACCGCGGACGAGGATTCGGTTATCACCACGTTCAATTCTCACCGCATCACCTCTCCGATAACCGCCGAAGTTGATACAACGCAGGGTCAGACTATCTGCTACGGACTGTATGCGCTGAACGCAGCTTCCTGCGAGTATATCAATCCCACGGAGGAGGACATTGCGGCAACCGGACTGGACGACCCTTACTGCCGGATCAGCTTCAAATACGGAAGTAAAGATCGGGTGCTTCTGCTCGGAAACGAGATACGTTCTTCCGATGATGAGGAGGGCGGGCTTTCCGCAGTTACCGGATATTACGCTATGTTTGAAGGCGGTAATCTGATATATTCGATCAGCACGTCCAATGCGCCGTGGTACACCTTTAAGGTTCAGGATATCATGTCCCGCAGACCTATTTCGCCGTATATCTATACGGTCGATACACTGATCGTCACCACACCGGACGGAGATTATACGTTCAGGGTGGAAGGCGACGCGGACGAACACACATTCTATTGCGGAGATCAGGAGCTTGAAGATCTCAAGTTCAAGAGCTTCTATCAGCATCTGATAACTTCAATGGGCGAGGAGCTTTTCTTTGATGAGGCGGATTACGAGCCTTACATCAAGGTTCAGTTCAATTACCGCGAGGAGTATTACAGCGTCTACGGCAGGAGCGAGGATATTCTCGAATATTACAAGTCTGACGACAGGAAGAATATCGTGAGAGTAAATGGCGATGTGCTTTTCAAGGTGCGCCAGGTCTACACCGAGCGTCTGCTGAGCAATCTTGATGCACTGCTTAACGGCGGTGAAATTGAGCTGAACTGGTAAAATTTATATTTATATATGGAGGTAAATGACAATGGCTGAAAGTAACTTTTTCTACTACCGCGGATTTCCTATGGTGAGAAGCGGCAATGAGATTTACTATGGAAGCATGGGCGACAAGTTTGTTACCAAGCTTACGATCCGCGACAGCGAAGCATTCAAGGACAGTGAGATCCCCACAAAGGTCATGGTCCAGATGGTTCCTACCGGGACAGAGCCGGTTGACCTCACAAAGATCAGAAAGGGCGAGATGAACAGCCTTTACGAAGCGCTTGACACAGCGTATGTGTGGCTGAGCAAGGAGCTTTTCGGAGCTTAAAAAGAATAAACGGCGGAGCAAATAGCCCCGCCGTTTTTTTGTAATGAACCCTTTTCCTGCAGGGGCATATAATATAAAAGCAGCAATTCTATCAGGAAAGGGGAAATAACATGATGCGCAATCTGAGTGAAATAAAGCCGGGGGAAACGGCAGTTGTAAAATCGCTGTGCGCCCACGGCAGTATGCGCCGGCGGCTTCTGGATATAGGGCTTGTGGAGGGAACTCATGTGGAGTGCGTGGGAGTAAGTCCGCTGGGCGATCCGGCTGCGTATCTTATCCGGGGCGCAGTTATCGCAATAAGGGCTGCTGACAGCCGTGACGTGCTTGTGGGGGAGGATCGCTATGGGACTTACCTGTAATTCCACCGGATTTGCCGCGGTAGACGGCGGTCTGGAGATAAAGCGCCGCATTCCCTCTGACCGGGTAGTGGCGATAGCCGGAAATCCGAATGTCGGCAAAAGCACTATTTTTAATGCGCTGACCGGAATGCGCCAGCACACCGGCAACTGGCCCGGAAAAACGGTTGCCACCGCGCAGGGGTATTGCCGGACTGACAAAAGCGGCTATGTTCTGGTGGATATTCCGGGTACATATTCGCTGCTGGCTCATTCAGCGGAGGAAGAAGCGGCGCGGGGATTTCTCTGCTTTGGCGGAATAGACGCGGCGGTTGTGGTTTGCGACGCGACCTGTCTGCAAAGAAGCCTGAATCTCGCACTTCAGGTAATGGAGCTTTGCCCGCGGACGCTGGTGTGCGTAAACCTGTGCGACGAAGCCAAGCGCCGTGGGATCACTTTCGATCTTGAACAGCTTGAAAAGAACCTCGGTGTTCCGGTGGTGGGGACTTCCGCCCACAACAAGCGCACTCTGAAAGCGCTTACCGAGGCGCTTGACCGCCTTTGTGACGGTGAAACTGAGGTAGACCCCCGCAGGCTGCGCTATATCCGTCCTGTGGAGGAGGCGATAGGGGAAGCTGAGCCGCTGCTGCGGGAGCGCTTTGGAGATAGGATAAATCCGCGCTGGCTGGCGCTGCGGCTTATTGAGGGGGACAGATCCCTTGCGGCGGACGCCGGGGAGTATCTCGGAACTGACCTTGCCGCAGATGAGGAGGTAGCTGCGGCGGTGGAGCGCGGCAGGCAGCGACTTGCGGCATCGGATATAACTCTGGATATTCTCCGGGACAGGATAGTATCCTGCATAACCCTGAACTCTGAGGAAGCCGCCGACGGAACGGTGGACGAATGCAGCAGCTGCCGCCTTGCGGACAGGAGAGCAGATAAGCTGCTAACCGGAAAAGCGCTTGGATTTCCGATGATGATACTGCTTCTGCTGGTGATATTCTGGCTGACGATAAGCGGCGCGAATTATCCGTCGCAGCTACTTTCAGCAGGGCTGACATGGGTCGGCGACAGGCTCTCTGAACTGATGAGCGGCGCTCCGGACTGGCTGCGGGGGATACTGGTTGACGGAGCCTACCGCACGCTTTCGTGGGTAGTTGCGGTTATGCTGCCGCCGATGGCAATTTTCTTTCCGCTGTTCACGCTGCTGGAGGATTCCGGCTATCTTCCGAGAATTGCCTACAATCTCGACAAGCCGTTCCAGAAGTGCCATGCCTGCGGAAAACAGGCGCTGACTATGGCAATGGGATTTGGGTGCAATGCGGCGGGAATTGTAGGCTGCCGGATCATAGATTCCCGCCGGGAGCGGCTTATTGCAATGCTCACAAACGCATTCGTTCCCTGCAACGGAAAGTTTCCGTTCATGCTGACCCTGGTTTCAATATTTTTTGTGGGCGCGGTGGGAGGCTTCGCCGGGTCTGCGCTTTCGGCGGTGATCGTAACTTCTCTGATAGTACTTGGAGTGCTGATGACCTTTGCGGCGTCACGGTTCCTGTCCGCAACGATACTCAGGGGGGAGCCGTCCAGCTTTACACTTGAGCTGCCGCCTTATAGAAAGCCGCAGTTTGGCAGGGTGATAGTTCGCTCCATGCTTGACAGAACTCTTTTTGTGCTTGGCAGGGCGGCGGCGGTCGCGGCTCCCGCCGGAGCTTTAATTTGGATACTGGCAAATGTCACGATAGACGGAACATCACTCCTCAGCATCTGCACCGGATTTCTCGACCCGTTCGCAAGGCTGCTCGGAATGGACGGAGTAATACTCATGGCGTTCGTCCTGGGACTTCCGGCAAACGAAATCGTTATTCCGATAATCATTATGACCTACATGGCTCAGGGAAGCCTTGTGGAGCTTGACCTTCCGGAGCTGGCGCAGCTTTTAGCGGACAACGGCTGGACATGGAGAACTGCGATCTGCACAATCCTGTTTTCACTCATGCACTGGCCCTGCTCCACTTCGCTGCTCACCGTGAAAAAGGAATCCGGCGGCTGGAAGTGGGCTGCTGCGGCATTTTTGATTCCCACCTGTGCAGGAATGCTGATATGCTTCGCGGTTGCGCAGGTTTCGGCTCTTTTTTGGTAATTATTTTTCATCTGCCGGGGCGGATACGTTCCGGCAGAATATTTTGAAGATCCGCAGGAAATCAAAAAAATAATTGCAAAAAAATAAAAA
>CAMAGG010000055.1 GCA_945833805.1 uncultured Clostridia bacterium
CTGATGTTGTTTATAGGCTTTATCCCGCCGCTTGCAATAACGTTTCCGCCGAGGGGCGCAAGCGTTTCCTGAAGCTTTTTTGTCTTATAATGGTTCGGGCGGCTGAGCGTTCCGTCCTTATCTATATCTGTGAATATGAAGTACTGAACTCCGGCTCTGCACATCTCAACTCCGAGGTCTATATAGTTCACACCGCTGGTTTCAAGCCAACCCTCGGTGGCAACAAATCCGTTCTTTGCATCGATCCCTACCGCAATTCTGCCCTTGAATTCTTTTGCGGCGCGTTTAACGAACGCAGGGTCTTTGACTGCAGCAGAGCCAATGATCACTCTGGAAATGCCTGCGTTAAGGTACATTTCTACTGTATCAAGACTGCGTATTCCCCCGCCGACTTCAACTTTGAGGTTTGTGTGCTTTGCCACGTCTATGAAGATGTCCTTGTTCTGCTGGGTCGCGTCCTTTGCTCCGTCTAAGTCTACCATGTGTACCCATTCTGCGCCAGAGGCTTCAAATCCCCTCGCGGTTTCCATGTAGCTGTCGGCGACTTTCTGCACTGTGCCGTAGTCGCCCTTGAACAAGCGCACGCAGTTTCCGTCTTTTATGTCTATTGCGGGTAGAATAACCATTCCGCTTTTCTCCTTACTTGTTTTGTATTCGTTTAAATAATATGCTTTCAGGCTTTGTAAGAACAACCTATTGCGTAAAACAAAACTTTTACGCGGCGCATTTTCTGCTTGTTCACACCTGAGTATTACCTTGAAGATGTAAACAAAATTGCAAACACTCACAACGCCGCAAAGCACCGCAGGATATTCAATCCCGTGTCGCCGCTCTTTTCCGGGTGGAACTGAGCGCCGTAAACATTGCCCTCGAACACCAGCGCTGGTATTTTCATTCCATAGTCGCAGTAAGCCGCAACGTTCCTGCTGTCGCATTCGGCGGCGAAGCTGTGAACAAAGTAAACATATTCCCCGTTTTCACACTTGTCAAGAAGCCTGCAAGGCTCGTTGAATTCAAGGGAATTCCAGCCAATATGCGGCACAGGGAGATCGCCCTCCGGGTGCATGAGCTTGACACTGCCGGGAATAAGTCCAAGTCCGTCGGTTTCACCAAACTCGTAGCCTTTTTCAAACATCATCTGCATTCCAAGGCAGATACCGAGGAGCGGCTTTTTCTGCACCTCCTCTTTGATGACCTCCACAAGACCGGATTCGTTCAGCATTCGCATGGCGTCCGGGAATGCGCCTACTCCGGGAAGTATGAGCCGGTCGGCGCTTCGCAGGTCTTCGGCGCTGTTGGTGATTTTGTTTTCTATGCCGAGAAAGTCCAGCGCATTCTTCACGCTGAAAAGATTTCCCGCGCCGTAGTCGATAATTGCAGTCATAGTGTTGTTCCTTTCCTGTTCAGGAAGATTTTATCGGAATTCAGCTTGATATGCTCCATGATATGCCCAATATTCCCCTCTCCTGCGTACTGCTTCATGTCGAAGAAATCGCAGTCCAGACCGCTCCAAAACAGCGGGTTCTCCTCTCCGTGAGGGTCTGCTTCATCAATGAGCTGTCCCGCATAGACCTCCACATAGCAAGGGTCGAGCGGATAGCTAATCCATAAGGTGAATTAGCTTTATATCCCTGCGTGAAATTCCCGTTTCCTCAAATAATTCCCGGTAAGCCGCCGTTTCTCCGTCCTCTCCCGGTTCTATCTTTCCGCCGACAAAATTCATAAGCCCATTATAGGGATCTTTTATCCGCCGACACATGAGGACTTTTTCTCCGTCCGGAGAGAAAACAGCGATTAGGTTGTAGCCCTGCATCAAAGCACGCCCTTGGTGGAAACACAGTTTCCGTCTGAATTACGCTTAACAGCAGCTTTCAGCGCATAAGCGAGCGCCTTGAACAGTGCTTCTATCTTGTGGTGGTCGTTGCTGCCGTACTCGCAGCGCAGGTGCAGGGTTATCCCCGCATTGAACGCAAAAGCACGCATAAACTCCTCCGTAAGACAGGTGTCGAACTCCCCTACTCTTTCATTGGCGAACTGAGCGTTGAACACCAGATAAGGTCTTGCGCTGATATCAAGTGCGCAGAACCCGAGTGACTCATCCATGGGAATAAACGCGCTTCCATAGCGCATGATACCGGACTTGTCACCGAGGGCTTCCTTAAAAGCCATTCCCAGAACAATTCCCACGTCCTCGGCGGTGTGGTGACCGTCAACATTAAGATCTCCCTTTGCATTCAGGACAAGACTGAACCCGCCGTGAACCGCAAGCGCGGTCAGCATATGGTCAAGAAAGCCTATCCCGGTGGAGATCTCAACAGTTCCGCTCTGATCAAGTTCGAGATTTGCGGTTATGTCGGTTTCCTTGGTTTTTCTGGTGATTTCAGCGGTTCTCATAGTGTTATTCTCCCTCAATATTTCTATGCGTCCACCCCGTGATCAGGACGGTCATTCGTCCTCCTTGCGGACTTTGATTGAATTAGCGTGAGCAGTAAGTCTTTCCCGCTCGGCGATAAGGATAATATCGTCCGCAGCGTCCAGCAGAGCGTCCTTGGTGTAGCAGATGTAGCTTGAACGCTTCACGAAGCTGTCAACACCAAGCGGTGAGAAGAACCTTGCAGTGCCGCTCGTAGGAAGAACGTGGTTCGGGCCTGCGTAATAATCGCCCAGCGGCTCCGGAGAGTACTGACCGAGGAACAGCGAACCAACATTGTCCAGCCTGCCTATGTATTCCATGGGATTTGCCGCAACCACTTCAAGGTGCTCTGGAGCTATCTTGTTTGCAAGCTCCACAGCGTAGTCCATATCATCGCACACGATTATAGCGCCGTAATTGTCAAGTGAGCAGTCGATTATCTCCTTGCGGGAAAGATATGCGCTCTGCCGCTCGATCTCAGCCTGCGTTTTTACTGCAACGTCCATGCTGGTGGTTATCATGACTGCGCTTGCAAGCTTGTCGTGCTCCGCCTGGGACATCAGGTCGGCGGCAAGGTACTTCGGGTTAGCAGTTTCATCAGCGAGTACAAGTATCTCACTAGGTCCTGCTATCATGTCGATGTCAACGGTTCCGTAAAGCAGTTTCTTTGCTGTGGCTACGAATATATTGCCGGGGCCTACTATTTTTGACACCCTCGGAATTTCCTCCGTGCCATAGGCAAGAGCCGCAACAGCCTGTGCGCCGCCGGCGAGATAAATTCTGTCCACGCCGCAGAGAGCCGCAGCAACCAGAATATCCTTGTTCGCCGTGCCGTCCTTGAGGGGTGGAGTTACCATGATTATTTCCTTAACTCCGGCGATTTTGGCGGGAATTGCGTTCATCAGCACCGAGGACGGATACGCAGCCGTGCCGCCGGGAACATACAGTCCAACGCGGTCAAGACCTCTTACCCGCTGACCCATGATAACGCCGTTTTCCTCGGTCACGCAGAAACCCTCGCGCTTCTGTCTTGCGTGGAACGCGGTGATGTTCTCAACTGCGTTCAGCATTGCGTTCACAAAGTCGGGATTGTTCTCGTTGGCTTCGGTCAGAGCGTCCTGAATTGCCTCGTCCGGAACTCTGTAATACTGCGCGTTGGGGCAGTCGAATTTCGCAGTGTAGCTTTTTACTGCGCTGTCGCCATTTTCCTTTACATCCGCAAGAATTGCGCGGACGGTCTTTTCAACGTCCGCATTTACCTCTCCGGCGCGCTTTTCGACCTCTGCAAGGAACTCCTTTTCAGCTCCGTCAGCCTTGATTATCCTTATCATCACAAATTCTCCTCTATCTGCTTTACTATCTCAGCAATCCGCTCCTGCTTGAGCTTCATGCTGACTGTATTCACAATAAGTCTTGCGGAGATCGGCGCAACGTCCTCCCATACCTCAAGACCGTTTTCCTTAAGAGTTGTTCCGGTTTCAACGATATCAACTATTCCGTCTGCCAGTCCCACCAACGGCGCAAGCTCCACAGAACCCTCTATCTTGACGATATCAACGTCCATACCCTTGCTCTCAAAGAAATTTCGGGTGACTGCGGGGTACTTTGTCGCAACCGTCTTAACTCCGTAACCCTCATAGAAATTGCCGCCTTTCTTACCGGCGAGAGCGAATTTGCATCTGCCGAAGCCGAGGTCGCTTATCTCAAAGAACTTTCCGCCGTGCTCCATGATAGTGTCCTTGCCGACAACGCCGATATCGCAGACTCCATGCTCAACGTATGTAATAACGTCCGCAGCCTTCGCGAGGACTACCTCGATGTTTTCTCCTGGAATGGAGAGAATGAGCCGCCTGCCCTTGTCCCGAAGCTCCGAAACGTCGTATCCTATCTTGTCAAGAAGGTCAACGGTTTTATTTTCAAGCCTGCCCTTGGTGAGAGCAATTCTGATCGTCTTATTTATCATGCTCAGACCTCCTTAACTGTGACATCGGAATTAATCCCCACGATGTCAAGACGGTGTATTCCATGCGCTTTTGCGTAGGCTTCTGCTTCATCGGCGGAGCTGCAAAGAGAATTGAACACGGTAAAGCCCGCGTCGATAAGCTCTCTGCAATGGTTCAGACCGGAGATCTCACACCCGCTCTCGCTGTAAACAAGCACGTCCGCTGGCTTTGTGAGCGGCGCGTCAACACTCTTAAGGAACACCTTTGCCGCCGCTTCAACGTTTACTGCAAAGCCCACAGCCGCCGCATTCCTGCCGAAATCGCCGAGCAGGGTGTCATAACGTCCTCCGGAAAGCACCGGCTGCCCATAGCCCTCAACATAGCCCCGGAACAGTATTCCGGTGTAATAATTCTTCTTGTGAGCAAGACCCAGATCCACCTTTATCTTGCCGGAATATCCCATTGAGCAGAGCGCTTCGTATATTCCGTGCAGATACCTGAGCTTCTCTTTGAGCTGATCGTTGTACATATACTTCTCTGCTTCGGTGAATACCTCTGACTCTCCGAACAGGGACGGGAGCGCTTTGCAGGCTTCCGCAGCCGCGCCGTCAATTCCAGACAAAGCTTCGTTTAAAGCCGGATAATTCTTGCTCTCGATCAGCGAATGAATGAGTTCAGCCTGTTCCTCCGGGAACTTCAGATCGTCAACTACCATGCGGAAGATTCCGCTTTCACCTATCTCCAGACGGAAATCCTCGTCGCAGGTGAAAAGAGCCTGCGCCGCAAGAGAAAGCGCTTCGTAATCAGCCGCAGTCTTTTCGCCGCCGATTATTTCAATTCCGCTCTGGGTGAATTCATCGTCACGACCGCTGTTTTTCGGATTGACCATGAAAATGCTCTGATTATAATACAGCTTCAGCGGCAGGCTTTCGGCGCGAAGCCGGGTCGCCGCAAGCCTTGCTATGGGCATCGTATTATCCGGACGAAGCACCATAAGACGGTTCTTGCCGTCCACCAGCTTGTACATGGTTTCCTGCGGGAAATAACGTACCTTGCCGTTAAACACATCATAAAACTCCAGACCTGGGGTCAACACCTCGGAGTAGCCGTATGCCGTAAATATTTTCCTCAACCGCTCCTGAACGCTGCGCTTTGCAAGGCACTCGTCAAACAGCAGATCCCGCGTACCCTCCGGGGTAAGTAAATCGTATCTTTTCAAAATCCTTTTCCCTCCACTTTAGCGTACTAATGTGCTACCATGCTACTATATTACTTAATTATAATACCACAACCGAACCACATTGTCAAGAAGCGGGAATTATTTTGGCAGATTGCACAGCTCCTTTCAACAATGAGGAATTTGATTGGCACAAATAGTTAATACTGCGCCAAACCATGCAGTAAATTACATATCGAACAGCGACATCTGCGCCGATACCGGGATATCTCCGAACACTCCCATTTCCCGCATTTTATCCATAACGGTGCTGTTGAGCCCGCTCTGCTGCTGGATATCGTCAATACACATATAGTTGCCCGCGTCTATGACTTCTTTTAGCTTGAACGCGGCGTTAGAGCCGCAGCCGGCAATTGCAAGATACGGAAGCCGCAGCTTTCCGTCCTCGATAGTGTAGGTCGCCGCTCCGGATTTCTTTGCGTCAACCGGGAGAACGCCTATCCCGCGGCACATCATTTCGTTGATGAGCAGCAGCGCGTCAAGCGTACCCTTTTCTTTAATTCCAGGATTAGAGATAGCCTGAAGCTCCTTGATACGCGACTTTACCGCGTCCTTTCCGCGAAGGACCACATCGACCTCGATATTTTCAGTGTGCTTTGTGAGTGTCGCTGCGTAGAACTCGCAGGGCTTGTTTATCTTGAACCAGCAGAGCTTTACTGCCGCAGTTACATAAGCCGCTGCGTGAGCCTTCGGGAACATATATTTTATCTTCTTACAGCTTTCAACGTACCAGTCCGGAACATTATTGTCCTTAAAAGCCTGATAAATAGTATCATCAAACAGCTTAAGAGCGTTGCCCTTTCGGGTTATTTCCATTATCTTGAACGCAAGGCCCGGCTCAACGCCCTTGTGCATAAGGTAAACCATGATGTTGTCACGCGTTCCGATAACCTCGGAAATGGTACAGGTGCCGTTCTTGATAAGATCCTGCGCATTGCCGAGCCATACGTCCGTACCGTGCGAAAGACCGGAGATCTGAAGCAGGTCGGAGAAGTTCCTCGGCTGAGCGTCCTGAAGCATCTGCATTGCAAATCCGGTTCCGAACTCCGGAATACCGAACGTTCCGCATTTTGCTCCGATATCCTCAGTGGTTACTCCCAGAGGCTCGGTGGAAACAAACAGCTCATAAATATTGCGGTCGGTGGTCGGGACATCGGCGATCTTTATTCCGGTCATGTCCTCAAGGTGCTTGTACAGTGTCGGCACATCGTGTCCCAGCTCGTCAAGCTTTAAAATAGTATCGTGCAGCGCGTGGAAGTCGAAGTGCGTAGTTATCATATCGCTGTCCGTCTTGTCTGCCGGGTGCTGAACCGGGGTGAAGTCGTACACCTCGTAATTATTTGGCACAACGACCATGCCTCCGGGGTGCTGCGAGGTAGTCCTCTTTACTCCGGTGCAGCCGATAGACAGACGTTCCATTTCCGCGTTGTTGAATTCAATTCCGCGCTCCTCGCAGTATTTCTTTACAAAGCCGTATGCGGTCTTGTCCTGAACTGCGGAGATAGTACCCGCCTTGAAAACGTGATCCTTACCGAACAGTTCTTCGGTGTAGCGGTGTACCTTGCCCTGAACCTCGCCGGAAAAGTTTAAGTCGATATCAGGCGCTTTATCGCCCTTGAATCCGAGAAACGTTTCAAACGGAATATCGTGACCGTCCCGGATCATGTCAGTACCGCATTTCGGACAGTTCTTCTGGGGCAGGTCAAATCCTGAACCTACCGAACCGTCCGTAACGAATTCATTCCAGCGGCACTTGGGGCAGCGGTAATGCGGCGCAAGAGGATTTACCTCGGAGATACCGGACATTATCGCAACGAATGACGAACCTACCGAACCACGAGAGCCTACAAGATATCCGTTGTCCTCGGAGAATTTTACCAGCTTCTGGGCGATCATGTACAACACCGAGAATCCGTATTTGATAATAGCATCAAGCTCTTTCTGAAGCCGCGCCGAAACTATCTCCGGGATCTTGTCCTCATAGCCATACCAGTTCATTGCCCTTGTCCAGCAGAGGTTCTGCAATTCCTCCTCAGCGCCCTCGATAGACGGTGTGTAAGTACCCTTCGGGATAGGACGTATATCTTCCACCATATCTGCGATGGCGTTCGGATTTGTGATAACGACCTCTTTCGCCTTTTCCTCGCCGAGATAGCTGAATTCTTTCAGCATTTCATCAGTGGTTCGCAGATACAGCGGAGCCTGATTATCAGCGTCCTTGAAGCCCTGTCCCGCCTGCAATATCTTACGGAAGATACCGTCCTCCTCGTTCATGAAGTGAACGTCGCAGGTGGCAACTACCGGCTTATTCAGCTTTTCACCGAGCTTCACGATTCGCATATTTAGCTGCCGCAGCCCCTCGTCGTCGGGTACTCTGCCCTCACGGACAAGGAACTCGTTGTTGGCAATCGGCTGGATCTCAAAATAATCGTAAATCGAAGCGATGTTTTCGATCTGCTCCTGCGGCTTTCCGTCAAGTATCGCCCGGAACAACTCTCCCGCTTCGCAGGCGCTGCCGACAATAAGCCCCTCCCGGTGCTTCTGTAATTCCGAAAGCGGAACTCTCGGCTTGCGGTAGAAATAATTAAGGTTGGAGTAGGAAACCAGCTTGTACAGGTTCTTAAGTCCCACCTGATTTTTAGCAAGGATTATCATGTGGTAGGTGGGCTGCTTCTTTACGTCCACATCGCCGAGAATGCTGTTGAAATCGCCGAATTTCTCCGGAGAATGTCCCTTGCAGGAAACCGTAACCAGTGAAATGAATATCTTGGACAGCATTTCCGCGTCGTCTATCGCGCGGTGGTGGTTGAAGTCGCCGAGCTTGTATTCCTTTGCAACGGTGTCAAGCTTGTGGTTCTTGAGGTGCGGGAGCGCCGCCCGCGTCAGCTTCAAGGTATCGGCGTAGCGGATATCGTACTTGATGTCATTCCGCTCGCATACCTTTGCTATAAACGAGGTATCAAAATCCGCATTGTGTGCGACAAGAACGCCCTTTCCGGCAAACTCTATGAATTTCTCCACAGCTTCCTTTTCCAGCGGAGCGTCCTCCACCATTGCGTCTGTAATTCCGGTGAGGTCGGTTATATTCGCCGGAATGGGCATCTCGGGATTTACAAAGGTCTGGAAACGGTCTACCACCTCTAAATTACGCAGCTTTACGGCGCCGATTTCAGTAATTCGGTCTGAATCGCGGCTAAGTCCTGTGGTTTCTATATCGAACACTATGACATCGCCGTTGATCGGGCAGTCATTGCAGCCGGAAATGAGAGCTCCGGAATCGTTGACAAAATACGCTTCCATGCCGTAGATTATCTTGAACTCGCCGCCGTCCTTGCGTATCTTTTCAACGGTGTTCATCGCTTCGGGGTAAGCCTGAACGTTGCCGTGGTCGGTGATCGCGATCGCCTTATGTCCCCATGCGTAAGCCTGCTTTATAAGCTCCGCCGGAGGAGTAACCGCGTCCATATCCGACATAGTAGTATGAAGATGAAGCTCCACACGCTTCTCATCGGACTTATCCTGACGCTTCTTGGTCTTGACGGAAGCGATAGAATACGGGCGAATCTGAAGCACATGGGTGAAAGAGTCAGTTTCAAACTTGCCGGTGAGGATAATAGCCTTACCTGGCTTTATGTTGCTCTTGATTATGTCGCTGTTTTCTGTCTGGGTGATTATTTTAAGTATCTCCGAGGAGGTCTTGTCCGAAAAGTACGCGGTAAAAATGAATGTGTTTCCGTCCCGTGAGGTCTTTTCGTCCGTCTTGAAAACCTCACCCCAGAGGGTGACCTCATCTCCCTCGCCGAAAGCTTCACTCATCATCAGCGGAGCTTCGGTTATTCCCTTGCCAAAGAAAAGGGACGCAGTGCTTTCAATTTTGTCAGACTCAAAGGGAAGCTTTATCTCCTTTGCTTCCTTGAGAACTGATGAACCCCGTCTGCCGCCGCCTTTTCCGCCGCTGCCGCCCTGAAATCTGTTCTCAGAGGGCGCAGGCGCAGGAGGCGCAAGCTTAATAACCGGGAGCGGCGCGCTCTGCTCCGCTTTCAGGTATTCCTCCATGTTGACCTCTGATACTCCAGTGAATTCAACGTGGATCTGTTTTTTGAAAAAACCGCGGACAAGGCTCTCTATCTTCTTGTTTATCTCCATTTGAAGCAGCATATCTCTGCCGCCGGATTTAAGTGAGATCTCGCAGGTCTCTCCGTCGTCGTTAATCTCGGCGTTGTCGAGATAGCCGTTCACGGCGCCGTTTCTGTCCTTGAGTATCGCAATAACCTCGATGATATAGTCCGGAGTGTACATCGACTCATGATAGCTGGGGTAGATCCTTACAGTCGCTCCCCCGACAGAGGAGGATATCTGCTTTTCAGCGGTAAGTATCTCCGCGGCGGGGCAAAGATCCTCCAGACCAAGATTTATCAGGATCTCATTCTTCTGGTCTGTATATACTATCTTAAGCACCGTTCCATTCGCAGCGGTCTGCGGCAGATCAAGTCCGTCAAAAAGCTTGCTGAGCGTTACAGATGTTGCAGACATTTACTACTTCCTTCCTCTTTCCATTTTACAGCAGTTCTATCTCTTTTTCAAGTTCTTCAAGGAGTTTTTCCTCCGGGACTTTTCGAAGTATCTCGCCTTTGCGGAAAATAATACCCTCTCCTTTGCCGCCGGCAATTCCTATGTCGGCTTCTCTGGCTTCGCCCGGCCCGTTCACAGCGCAGCCCATTACCGCTACCTTGATCGGCTTGTCAATTCCCGCGCACAGCTTTTCGACCTTTTCTGCTAGTGAAATAAGGTCGATCTTGGTTCTTCCGCAGGTGGGGCAGGACACGATCTGAACTCCGCCGCCAAATCCGCAGGCACGCAGGATATCCTTTGCCGCGTAAATCTCCTTTACCGGGTCGGCGGTCAGGGAAACGCGGATAGTGTCGCCAATCCCGTCGCACAGCAGCGAGCCTATACCGACAGCGGACTTCACAAGTCCCATACGCTCCGTACCCGCTTCGGTAACTCCCAGATGAAGCGGATATTCCACCTGCTGCGCCAATAATCTGTAAGCAGCGATCATCAGCTTCACGTCCGAGGATTTTATGCTGATGACGATATCATCAAAATCGCAGTCGTTCAGCAGCTTAACATGAGAAAGGGCGCTTTCCACAAGTGCTTCGGGAGTGGGGCTGCCATACTTTTCAAGGAGGCTACGTTCCAGAGAACCTGAATTAACGCCGATTCTTATAGGAACACCATGAGTCCTGCACGCATCCGCGACTGCCTTTACACGGTCTGTTCCGCCGATGTTTCCGGGATTTATGCGTACCTTGTCCACTCCGGCTTCAACAGCCGCGATCGCTATTCTGTAATCAAAATGAATGTCGGCAACCAGAGGAATGCTCACGGCTTCTTTTATTGCGGGGATAAGACGGACGTCCCCAATTGTCGGGATCGCCGCTCGGATAATCTCACAGCCTGCTTTTTCAAGAGCAACAGCCTGCTCCACGCTTTCATTGACTTTTTCCGCCGGAATATTCAGCATGGACTGAATGTATATTTTTTCGCCGCCGAGGACTAAATTACCGATCTTGACCTTTTTCTTGCTCACTGAAAACCTCCGCTGATAAGTTTTGAAATATCTCCGAATGTTACAACAAGCATAAGCACCATTAACAATCCGAAGCCAACAAGGTGGATTATACCCTCAACTTCAGGCTTAAGAGGCTTTCGCCGAATAGCTTCTATTATCAGAAACAGAAAACGGCAGCCGTCCAGCGCTGGTATCGGCAGCAGATTGAACACTCCGACGTTTATCGTGATGAATGCAAACAGATACATGAACGACGGCAGTCCGTAGCTTACGCTCTGCGATACCACCGTGACTGTTCCGACAGGTCCGGACAGATCCTTCAGTCCGTACTTGCCTTTAAACAGATCTGCGATCGTGAAAATTATCATTCGGCTGATCGATGCAGTTTCTCTCGCGCTGTATTCCAGTACAGTGCCGAAATTCCGTTCCAGAGGGTAGACATAAAATCCGTAGATAATATCGCTTGAACCGTCCTCGTTCTGCTGAATGGTAAATTCAAGATCTTTCAGTTCTATCGTCTTTCCGTCGCGCTTTACCTTGAAATCCAGCAGCAGGTTTCCGTCAGAATTTGTTCTATGGTCATTGTTGGTGAGCTTGTACTGAATGTCGTAGGTCGTCCAGACCGGAGTATTTTCCACCGAAACTATCTCATCTCCGGTCATAAGCTGATCACTGCACAGAGAACCTTCCGGGAAGCTGCTTACAGTTGTCGTTCCAACGGCAGAAACGGTGCAGATATAGATCATTGCCGCAAAAAAACCAAGAACAAGGTTCATCACCGGGCCTGCGATAATTACGATCATTCTCTGCCAAACCGGCTTGCGGTTGAATGCACGGGGGTTATCGCTGTCTTCGCTCTCACCCTCCATTGAAACTGCTCCGCCGATAGGAAACAGCCGGATAACATAGCTGGTTTGCTTTCCCTTTTTGCGCAGGATAACAGGCCCCATGCCCAGCGCGAACTCGTTTACCTGTATTCCGCACAGTTTTGCGGCGATGAAATGCCCCAACTCATGAATGATGATTATAACGCAGAACGCGAGAATTGCTATAACAATCTGCATAATACCTCCAAAATCAAGCCCTGCCGTACCTTGCCGCAACAAATTCCTCGGCGGCGGATCCTGTATCAAGTATCTCCTGAAGCGTTGGGTTGGCAATGAATTTTACCGCGTCAAGCGCGCCGTTTACTGCCTCGCCGATATCAAGAAATCTGATTTTCTTTTTCAGGAAAAGCGCCACCGCAGCTTCGTTGGCTGAATTAACCGCGCAGGGCGCGTTTCCGTCCATTGCGATCGCCTTTTTAGCCGCAGCAAGGCAGGTAAATGTCTGATCGTCCGCTTTTCCGAAAGTGAGGTTTCCTACATCGGAAAGAGAAAGCTTCTTTGCCGGCGACAGAAGACGATCCGGATATGTGAGCGCCAACTGGATTGGAATTCTCATGTCAGCAGTTCCAAGCTGAGCGATAACAGCACCGTCGCAGAACTCCACCGCAGAATGAATTATGCTCTGACGGTGTACCACGATCTCGACTTGCTCTGGCTTCACATTGAATAGCCGAACAGCCTCGATCAGCTCAAGCCCCTTGTTCATCAGCGTTGCGCTGTCGATCGTGATTTTGGCGCCCATGCTCCAGTTCGGGTGCTTCAGCGCCTGTTCAACAGTAACTCCACGAAGCTGATCTTTGCTCCAGCCATAGAAAGGACCCCCGGAAGCGGTCAGCAGTATCTTCTCAGGACGATTGTTCCCCGCTCCCATAAGGCACTGGAAAATCGCGGAATGCTCGCTGTCTATCGGCAGGAGCTGAACTCCGTTTCGGCTTACGCAGTCAGTTACCAGTGTGCCGCCAGCTACCAGAGTTTCCTTGTTTGCAAGGGCAATATCATTTCCTGCTTCTGCTGCGGCAAGAGTGGGGAGAAGTCCCACCATGCCGACAACGGAATTAACAACAATATCGCATTCAAGACGGGCAAGCTCGCAAAGACCTTCCATGCCGCAAAGCACCTTGATTTTTGTATCGGCAAGGCGCTGACTGATGTCAGAATACGCGCTTTCGCTGTAAACGCAGACATATTCCGCTCTGAACTCTCTTGCCTGCTTTTCAAGAAGCTCAGTATTTGTATTTGCGGACAAAGCCCTTACCGCTATTTTATGCATTCGGCAGACTTCTAATGTCTGTGTTCCGATAGAACCGGTAGAACCTAATAAAACAATTTTTTTCATGAATTTATCAAATATGCTCCCGAGACAAAATATTTATTAACAAAACCACCCATCCACGGAATGTGAATGGGCAGTCAGTGTAAATCAAGCGTAAATAAAATTACCCAGATAGGTCATCGCAATATACAGGAAAGGCGCAACGAAGATCACACTGTCAAATCTGTCAATGACGCCGCCATGCCCCGGCATAATGTTGCCGAAATCCTTGACATCATACTCCCGCTTTATCACCGAAGCGGAAAGGTCGCCCACAACTCCGACAAGGGAAGAAACCATTGAAAGCGGAACAAGTACAAAGTAATTCATCTGGTGTTCTGTGAACACAAAGGAATTGAAAATCAGAACCGTCAGCGCTGAAACAATTCCAACTGTGACAATTCCGCCGATAAGTCCCTCAACCGTTTTCTTTGGACTGATAAGCGGGCAGAGCTTGTGCTTTCCGAGGAAAGTTCCGACAAAATACGCGCCGGAATCTCCAAACCATGCGCAAAACAGAAGATAGAGCACCGTGAATATTCCAAGCGGGTCGCCGTAGGTAGAATACCTGAGAAGTACTATACAGCTCAGCGATACCGGAAGAAGACCTCCGGCACAACCGCAGGCAAGAACCTGCTCAAATTTGACTTCCTTATGACTGCGCAGCATGATGACCGCCATAAGCAGAACATACATCATTGCCATGGGAACAGATAAGAATTTCAGAGGTTTAATTACAATTGCTATCGGAAAAACGCCTCCGAAAATCACAGACGCCCAGCGAAGCAGAGGAAACCTGTCGCATTTTATGGCTCTTGTAAGCTCCCACACTGCAACAGCAGACAGGAAAGAAATTGCCGCACAATATACATACACATTATCAAAGATCAATATTGATACTCCGATAACAATTCCGACGCCAGCGGAAATCAGCCTTACAGCCATACGAAAAACCTTTCCTCTGAATACAACAGACAACTCATTTCCAAAAGGGGTTATGAGCTATACCCCGCCAAATCGGCGATCCCGGTCTGAGTATACCTGAACAGCGTATTCAAGATCTTTTTTTGTAAAATCCGGCCACAAAACGTCCATAAAAACGAACTCAGCAT
>CAMAGG010000056.1 GCA_945833805.1 uncultured Clostridia bacterium
TATTTTTCGCCCCAGACAGCTTCAAACAGTTCCTCCGACGAAACAACTCTGCCCTGATTATTGCACAGATACCACAAAACTGAAAATTCCAGCGGGGTGAGGGTGACTTCTTTGCCGTAGAGAGTGCATTTGTGGCTGTCGTGGTTTATGTACAGACCACGGATATCGTACTCGTTTTTCTGCTCCTGCGGTGAGGGGCTGTTGTAATTCCGGCAGCGGCGAAGCTGGGTCTTTACCCGCGCGACTACCTCCAGCGGATTGAACGGCTTGGTTATATAATCGTCTGCGCCAATGGTGAGACCCATTATCTTGTCGCCGGATTCTACCTTTGCTGTCAGCATTATCACCGGATAAAAGTGCTTCTCCCGTATTTTCCGGCAGATGTGAAAACCGTCAATATCCGGCAGCATGACGTCCAGAATCGCAAGGTCGGGTTCGCTGTTTTCAAGGTATTTCAGAGCGTCCGTGCCGTTGTAGAATTTCTGGACTGCGTAGCCGTCGTTTGTGAGGTAAACCTCAATAAGGTCGGCGATCTCTTTTTCATCGTCTACTACGAGTATTGTTCCGTTCATTTTGTCACTTCCAGCAATTGATTATTGGTGAGTTTATTATAGCACGTTTGGGGAGGATTTTCAACCATTATATGAAATTATCCCTTGTAGAATGAAAAAGAGATATATTGCTTATTAAAATGAAATCGTGGGTAACACCATAATATGCCAAAAGTTAGTGCGCCCGATTTCGACAATAATATTCTATTCTCTTTTCTTTTATCCTATATTCTTGAACAGCGGCAGGAATAGAGGAACTTCGTTCCTCTACCTCACACCGCACCGCCAAAGGCGTTGCAAGGAATTTCTTTCAGCAAGTGAGAATTTCTTTGGCATTTCAGCAGTTTTCAGCCCGATAACACATGATTAGGTCTATTCGCATAGAAATGGGTAGCAAGTGGACAATTCTATTATGGAAATTAAGGGCTTAATGAAATATACCGATTACACGCTGAACTACCTCGGCACAAGTTTTTTCGTTCAGAACGAGAAATGTCCCTCTGCTACCCATTTCTCCATTTCGTCAGCAAACAATGGGGAGCGTGGGGACAATTCTTTTTTTGGGAATTAAGAGCTTGATGAAATATATTGATTATGCTTTTGATTTCCTTGAAACAAAACTTTTCATTCAGAACGAGAAATGTCCCTCTGCTACCCATTTCTCCATTTCGTCAGCGAACAATGAGTAGCAGAGGGTCATTCCTATATAGAGCAACCCCTCGTCACATGACGAGGGGTAAGTGTTATGAGAAGAACAAATCAAGGTATGCCTCAAAGAAACGCAGCTCATATTCTTTTTCAGCAATCTCGGTCTGATTTTCGTTCGTGAGCGAATTAAGTTCGTCGGACAGTTCATGGATATGCGTTTCAATCGCTTGTTTCATCATGCTGTCCCACTCGTCGAAAACCGCGTCGGTGCTACCGCAAAGTTCGCGGTCATAGATTTGCTTTACCAGCTTGTCCATTAAGTCGTGCAGCTTAGACTTGTTGACGATCTCGGACGTTTCAAGATACGCTGCGTTTTCTTTGCTGAAATTGCTCTCATAGCTGCCGCAGACCAGCGGCTTTCCGTCACAAGGGTAAGTGATACGCAGCTTTTGCAGCTCGTCGAAAAAGCCTTGAATTTCGGTGCGGAACACTCTTTCGGTTGCCTTGTTTCGGGGAGTAAGCAGTTTCCGAACGCTGTCGCAATCGCGGTATTTCTGCCGGGTTTCGTAGTAGTATTTCACAACCGACGCCATGTGCGCGCGGGTGATTATTCCGAGTGTTTCGCGGAACTCCGCGCTGTTAATCAGAATTGACAGTCCCGCCTTTTCGCCGTCACTCAGCGACGCTATTGTATTCATGTCCTTTTTCGGCAGGCGCAAATCAGAAAAATCACCGACCACGACAGGCTTGCCGACCTCTTTTTCATCGGAACGACTCATCAGATAATCTACCGATACATTGTAGTAATCAGCGATCCGCGACAGTATCAGCATATCGGGAAACGACTTGCCCTGTTCGTATGCGCTTAATGTTGGGCGGGATATTTCAAGCTCCGTCGAAGCCTGCTCGGAGCTTACCTTTTTGGCTTTGCGAAGCTCTTTCATTCGTGCCGCAAAATTGGTTAGTAATGTTTGAGTGTCCATGTTAGTCCCTTTCCGGTCAAAATGCACAAATCACGCATTTGTTGTTAATCATAATTTACAATATTTCAAAATGCGTGTAAATCACACTTGACAGTAAGCCTGTTTATGGTGTATAATAGAAAATACGCTATTATTCAAGCTGTTGTTAAATACGCCTTTCTAACCGTCGGCTTATTATAGCACATTTGCTGCGAATAGTCAAGAGCATAAAGCAGAGTAATAGTGCAATTCAAAAGAAAGAGGTGTTTCAATGTAGCATACAAAAAGCGTTCAATACGCTGACTTGATTTTGTAAAAGGGAGATAACAAGATAAAAGGAGAATAATTTTTTCTTGGAGGCTCACCATGAAAGACAACTTTACAACTGAATACAAGATTGGCAACACGACTTATGTTGTGACCACAAAATTCAACCTCACAGCCGCCGAAACCGTGCTTGAAGTAGTCCAAAGACTTGTCACGCGGGAACTGGAAATTGTATCTTAATCGGCATTGACAGAATTCGGCGGCTGTGCTACAATAATAGTGCATTAGCCGCTGATTTTGTCGGAAAGTGAGGGTAAAATGATAGACAAAATTACAGCGCTTTACTGCCGCCTTAGCAACGACGATGATTTGCAGGGCGAAAGCAATAGCATTACAAACCAAAAGGCGATTTTGCAGAAATACGCCGATGACAATGGATTGACCAACACCGCGTTCTATGTAGATGACGGTTTCAGCGGCACTAATTTCAACCGCCCCGATTTCATTCGTATGATTGAAGATGTAAAAGCGGGTAAAATCAGCACGATTATCACGAAAGACCTTTCACGTTTCGGGCGTGACTACCTCATGACCGGACAGTACATTGAGATGATTCTGCCCGACTATGGTGTGCGGTACATAGCTATTAACGACGGCGTTGACACAATGCGTTCCGAAAACGAAATGATGGTATTCAAGAATGTGTTCAATGACTGGTACGCAAGGGACACAAGCAAGAAGATTAGGGCGGTATTCAATGCTAAAGGCAAGTCCGGAAAGCCTTTGGCAAGCCACCCACCGTATGGTTACAAGAAATCTGAAGAAGATAAGTATGTGTGGGAAGTTGACGAGGAGGTTTCGGCTGTTGTTCAAAGCATTTTTCAGATGTGCATTGACGGATTTGGTCCGTCGCAAATCGCAAAATTGCTGAAAGAGAGAAAAATCCTTACTCCGACGGCGTATTCGCAGTTCCAAAAAGACGGAAATATCACGGTGAAATACCCGTACAATTGGTCAAGCAGAACTATCGACAATATGCTTGAACGTCCCGAATATGTCGGCTGCACAGTAAATTTCAAAACGCAGCGCAAGTCCTACAAATGCAAGAAAATGGTCAAGAACACACGCGACAAGTGGGTTGTTTTTGAAGGCACTCACCCCGCAATCATTTCCCGGCATGACTTTGATTTAGTGCAGGAAATACGCAAGCATAAGAACAGACCACAGAAGCACTCGGAGATAAACCCGTTTTCGGGAATGGTCTACTGCGCCGATTGCGGAAGGCTGATGTATCTTTGTCGCTCAAAGTCGCACACGGCTGAGCAGGAACACCTTAAATGCAGTTCTTACGCCAACAACCAAGAGGTCTGCTCGGCTCATTTCGTGAGGACGGCGGTGCTGAGAAAGATCGTTCTAGCTGAACTGAACGGGATTATGAGCGTGGTCAAAGAACATGAGCAAGAGTTTGTCAAAATGGCTCTTGACAACTCCACACAGCAGCAATCTGCGGAACTGAAAAGCGCAAGAAAGCAGCTTTCGCAGGCTGAACGAAGAATTGCGGAAATTGACAGGTTGTTCATTAAGCTCTATGAGGACAATGTATCCGGTAAAGTGTCGGACGAGCGTTACACCGCAATTTCCAAAACATACGAGGACGAGCAGAAACAACTTAAAGCCAAAGTTCCCGAATTAACAGAATTTATCGCGGCAAGGGAGCAGAAAACGGCAGACACGGCGAAATTCGTGGAAATAGTTCGCAAGTATTCCGATGTTACGGAATTAACTCCAACGATAATGCACGAATTCGTTGAGAAAATCGCAGTTCACGCACCCGATAAGTCCGGCGGACACCGCACACAACAAATCGACATTTACTGGCGTTTCAATGTGGCAATGTCTACCGCAACGGCGAACAGGCTTGACTACCAGCCGAAAAGAAGAAAGGCTGTGTGATTGTACATAGCCTTTCAAATATTATTTCAAAACTTCTTTATTCGTCACGCCCTTTATGGTAGCACCTTTTGGATTATGTATATATTAAATCAGGCGCCGATTTTCGGCGCCTGATTTTATAGATTATAAGGGATATTTCAGATCTCGGCGAGAAAATCCTCCACCAGTTCCTCAATATGTACCTGCGAAGCTTCATAGCGATTAAGCGCTTCAACAAACCTTTTTATCGCCGGCAGGCTGGAAGTGATGTCATCGACAGTACATTCTCCTGACGAAACTCCGTATCCTGTATAGCTTATACCCTCCTCGTTAGTATACTTTTTCTCTGTGATAGTCCACATAATGTTTCTCCTTTTTACTTTTTTTGGGAATAACGCTATGTAAATGTATTTGCTTGTTTACAAATAGTATAACATAACCAATGGTCTGTGTCAATTGCTTTGGTGTTAAGATTGCGCTAAATGTTTTTGTGCAGCATTATATTACTAAAAGTATTATCGAACCCTGTCGCGGGAGGGTAGAATAATGTCAGAGGGTGTCGTTTTTATAAAAATAAATTTTCTGATTGACATATCGGTAATATTATGCTAAAATTAAATACGATATACAAATATTGTGCGGAATACTGCGGAAAAGGAAGGTTTTTTGGTATGGCATTATTCAGAAACGCATAAGGCTTCTGACGACAGGAATTTTATTTCTGGTTGTTGGTATCGTGCTGACGGTCATGACCGCCGGAGATCTTATTGATAACGCAAAGACGCCCAAGGATTATGCGAACCTCCAGATGGAGGATTTCAAAGAGGGCATGATGGTCGAGGGTGATTTGCTTGATAACTACGGCTGGTATGAGAACATAACCCGTGAAAGTGACAGCGGTTCCAGCAAGGTCGTAGGATATTATTATCTTATTGACGCAGGCGACGAGGGCTTAATGGGTCTTTATACCCCGATCGACGAACTCATCAAGGAGCTTGACAAGCAGGAAGAGGAAGGAAACGATTACTGGAACGGCTACACAGATGAAGAGCCGAGAAAAGTTCATTTCAAGGGCAAGGTCTGCAAAATGGACAGCGAGGACATCAAGATCTACCGTGAATATCTCAGCGACATGGGTATGACTTCTGCGGATATTGATGAATACTGCCTTGAACTGTACATAAAGGTAACTGATACCTCTTCTCACCCGGTTTTACTTATTGTTGGTATCGTTGTTATCGTACTGGGACTGCTGTTCGGGTTCCTGTTCGTAAGGAACAAGATGATGGGCAGATAAAAATATACGGATCATCTTAAGCCCCGGTTTTCCGGGGCTTTTTTGTATTGTTTCAACAATTGGACACTGAAAACTTTGTCCACATTTCACCCTTGACGGAATATGTCTTAGTATGCTAAACTGAATATGGTGAGCTGCGCACATAACAAAAATGCAGAACAATTACACGTTGGACGGGGAGGACACCCATGACAAAAAACAACTCCAATGCAGACAAACGCACCGTCATTGTTTTAACGCAGGACGGTGAGCAGGCAGGTCTTACCTATCCCCGACGGGCGGCGGGACTTGTAAAAAAAGGTCGGGCACGTTTCGTGAACGACAATACTATTCGTCTTAACAGCGTGTCCGACGCATTAAATACGGAGGACATCAAGATGGATAACAATATAATCAACAACACCCTTAACGAAACCAAAGCGCCCATGCAGGAAACACCTGTACAGCCGAGCATACCCGAGCAGCCGATAAACAGGCTGTTCTTCAACGCAAGAGAGTGGAGCTTCAACAAGGACTGCCAGAAGAACGTCGGCAGCCGCAGCTTTATGCAGGGTCCGGACGGAATAATAAGCGAAGCCTTCACTATCGGCGACTGGGGCTATAACTGGTCGGAGATAGTCACAAAATCCCTCATTCTCCCGAAGCATACGCTCCACACCTTTACATTCTGGCTGAATGGCGGCGAAAATGACAACAACAACGAGGTTTGCCGGTTAGAGATAATCTTCAATAATGATTATGAAAACCGCTACACCTACAATCTCAACCGCAACTTCATAAAGCCGCTGAAGAAATGCCGCGGCTGGGAGCTGTACGAGATACCGTTTATTACTGCGGACAATGAGTACACACAGCTTCGTTTCGTGGCGCAGAGAGCTTACATGACCGTGCTGAACGCAAAGGCCGTTTCTGAATATGCTGACCTGCCGGAAATTCTCGATGAGTTCGAGGGCGAACGCCCCCAGCGGCACAATATAGTGTTCGACGACGGATTCCCCACGAATACATGGTATTCCACCAAAGCGCTCCGTGAGAAGCAAATCAGACGGCAGCTTTCCGGACAGGATTGGGAGAATAAAATACTACCCAAGCCAACCCCCACTCCTGTACCAGTCCCCCCGCCTGTACCAAGCGCCGGGAACAGCGTTCTGCCTGCCCTTGAAGCACTGCAAGGCTCAGTCACAAGTATATTGACAGATATGCTCAACGAGCTGCAAAACGGCGGTATTCATCAGGAAATTATTAACCAGGTTCAGCAGGTTGTTGAAGAAGCGATAAACGGAGTAGACAGCGGAGATGTTGACATTGACGCAGACGATATCGCCGACTCGATAATGGAGCAGTTCAGCGACAAAATTTCCGACCTCACAGACGAAATAACCAACAAGCTGGAGGACATCTCCGGGCGTATCGAAAACGCTGTTGACGATATCAACGACCGCCTTGAAGAGATGAACGACGATTAAGGGTTTTGATCCATCATAAAAAACGACCTACCCTCTGTGGAAACACGGAGGGTAATTTTTATTTCTGTTTCTGGAATAATTCTGCAATAATACCGCACAATATTTCTGTTATCAAAACCCCGAAAGGAATGAAGCCATTGAAAAAGTTTATTGCCCTTGCGGTAGTATGCACCGTGCTTACCGCAGGTATTTCCATGCTCCCGTCGGCGGTGGAAGCCAGCGTCCCCGCCGCAGAAACAGTCACTCCGAAGGAGGTGCTCTACAACGAATACGTCCTTGGAAGCGGCTCTCTCTGCTACATCGGACAGTCGGACGTGACCTCTGCTCTGCCGCTTGTCATCAAGGATTTCACCGTTGAGGAGGGGGACGAGGTTTCTGTCGGCGATGTAATTGCCAGAGTTGACCGCTCCGCCAGCGAAGCCTTCATCGGAAGTCTTGGAAAGGTATCTCAGCTTGCCGCCGCCACCGCCAGCCTGTCTACCGCCATGTCACTTATCCCGGACGAGATCACCGCTGACCGCTCCGGGAGGGTTATCTACACCGCGGGGAACGGCGCGGCGGTGGAGTCCGGATCAAGCATTGCTTCCATTGCCGGGACGGACAGCCTTGTTGTTACTGCGGCTGTGAGCGAGCTTGACATATCCCGGATAGAGCTGGGTCAGTCCGTGCGGTTCATCTGTTCGGCTTATCCCGATGATGAGTTCACCGGGACTGTCGCCCGTATCTCCGCTGCCGCCAGAAGTCAGTACAGCGGCGCTGTCCTTGAAACAGTGGTTGACGTGCTGATAACTCCCGACGAACCGGACCCGCGGCTGAAATCCGGACTTACTGCGGACGTGCGCTTTGATATCTCCGACCCGCGGAAGATATGCGTTCTTCCCTATGAAGCTATCGGTCAGGACGACGAGGGCGAATATATCTATGTTTTTGATGACGGAACCGCCGTCCGGCGCAAGGTTTTCACCGGGGCAGAATTTTCTGACGGCACGGAGATAGTAAAGGGCGCAGACGCCGGGGACCGGGTTATTTTAAATCCGGAGGAGATCTCCCTCAGCCGTTTTGTGAGGATAGAAGAATGAATTTCGCCGCAACTATGATCAACATTTTCCGCAGCAAGACACGCTCCCTGCTGACTATGGCAGGTATTGCCGTGGGGGTATTCTCAGTGGTTCTCGTTTCCACTGTGGGTACTGTCGGAACTTCGCAGGTCAGCGCAACTCTTGTCACCATGGGCGTTGATACCCTGCTGGTGCAGGCGGCGGACAACAGTGTTTCCGTGACCCTCACCGACGAGGACGTTGAAACCGTTCGCAGGGTGGACGGAGTGAATGACGTTATGCCGCTTATGGCTTCCGTTACAGAAGTTAAAATGATAGGCAGGCGGCTTGACTGCTATGTATGGGGAGTGGACAAGTCCGCAGACCGTCTTATTTCCCTTGAAGCGAAGCACGGCAGGCTGATTAACAACAGCGACTCCGCTGCCGGGCTGAAAGTTTGCGTTATTGACGAGCAGTTTGCTCTGAAATCCTACGGAAGGAGCAATATTGTCGGAAAAACCCTGTCCATGTTCCTCGGCGGCAGATATCACGAGTTTGAGATCGTCGGCGTGGCAAAGTCCGGGCTTTCCAGCTTGCAGGGAATGCTGTCGAATATTATGCCCGGCTTTATGTATATCCCGATAGAAACCATGCAGCAGCTCTGCGGGAGGACTACCTATGACAAGCTTGCGGTGAAGCTGGACGATATGAATACAGATATTCCGGTGGTGGAAGCGGTAAAGACTGCCCTAAACCAGACAAACGGCACCACTGACGCGTATATCGTCAACAATCTGCTCTCACAGAAAGGGCAGCTTGAGGATATTCTCGGCATCGTCACCACTGCGCTGTCGCTTGTGGCGGGGATATCCCTTGCGGTATCCGGTATCTCAGTCATGACCACCATGCTGATGAGCGTCACCGAACGAACGCGGGAAATCGGCATTAAAAAGTCTATCGGCGCGACCAGCGGCGACATCTGCCGGGAGTTCCTTTGCGAGAGCGTTATGCTCACTATGCTGGGGAGTATTGCCGGGATAGCCGCCGGGCTGCTGCTGTCGTGGACAGGCTGTCTTATTGTCGGAGTTCCGTTCAGCGTCAATCCGATATTCATTGCGGCGGCAGCACTTGCTTCCGGTATCGTCGGCGCGGTTTTCGGGGCTTATCCGGCGCTTAAGGCTGCCCGGCTCAACCCGGTCGAGGCGCTTAGAATGTGATCGGGCTGGGGATATAATTCACTGATGAAAGACTTAGAGCGAAGCGAGGCGCTGTAAAATTACAGCGCCTATACTATTAAACTTCTGATTCGTATTCAGCCGTTATGCTGCCTTTTCCGGGGTGTAGTCCTCGCCGCTTACGGCTCTCAGCAGCGCGGAGTGCATCTGCTCGCTGCGCCATGTGTTGGTGCTGCGGTCAAACTGTCCGTTTCCATTGTCCCAGAGGAACGTCGCTATTCCGTAATCATGGCAGAGCTTCACCAGTTTTTCGCAGAAGAAAACGCAGCTGTTGAAATCGTTGCCGCTGGCAGCGTATTCGCCGATGATAACCGGAATTCCCTTATCCACAAAGTTTGTTTTCATCATGGTGATGAGCCGCTCCATTTCCGCCTGCTCGGTGGAGGTTCCCCATTCGTTTTTGATGTTGGTGGTGCAGAAGTCCCAAGGTGTGTAGTAATGCACCGACACTATGCAGCGTCCGGCTTCGTCCTGCGGCATTACAAAGCGGCTGTCGCAGGTCTTGGCTATATCTGTCCAGTAGCCTGCTATTAGCAGGTGGCGGGTGGGATTTTTGCCGCCGGTGGAGCGGATAAGGTTTACAAATTCCTGATTGAGGTTGTTCAGGGTTTCAAATGCCTTGGATTCGGAAAGGCTGTCGAAGCCTACCTCGTTCATGCTTTCAAATATCAGGCGCTCGTCATAGTCCTTGAAGCGCTCGGCGATCTGAGTCCACAGGGTTTTATAGCGGGCGAGGGTGCCGTCGTAATCGGTGGCAGCATTGCATATCCACGCGCCGAACTTCGGGTCGCCGCCTCCGTCATGGTGAATGTTGATTATTACGAACATTCCGATGCCGTAGGCATAATCCACGACCTCTTGTACCCGGTTCAGCCACGCTTCAGAAATATTGCCCTGTTCGTCGATGTGATCGCGCCACGTTACGGGTATTCTGACTGCGTTAACTCCGCTGTCGTACAGCGCCTGAAACAGCTCCTGCGTAGCAAAGGGGTTGCCCCAGAGAGTTTCGTCAGGCTCTTCCCCGTCCTCGACGTGTTCGTTTATTCTGCCGTCGCCGTCCCGGTCTGCCTGACACGCGTCAAGGGTGTCGCCGAGGTTTCAGCCGATGGTCATGGAACTGACTATCTCCTGAGAGGTCATGGCGGAAAGGGAGGAGTTTTCCTGCTGCTGTTCCTCCTGAATGGCGGGAGCTTCGGAGGAGTCTGAGGGTGTTCCGGCGGAGCAGCCGGCGGTGAGCAGAGATGCAGATAATAAAAGAGCGGTAAGTATTTTTTTCATAAAGTCACCTCATATATCTTTTCCAAGTAGATCTTATGATACAAATATAGCATGATTTTGCGGGATTGTATATTACAGATGTTGCTTTTTTTACATTGATGTTGTATAATTGTAGAGGGGTGAGGACTATGAAAAAGGACAGTGTGGAATTATGGATAAATCTGATGAAGGAGCGGGAGATCCCTCACCCGCCTCATAGCGAGGAGCAGGAATTCTACCACATGGTTGTTTCCGGGGACACCGAGGGTATACTACGGCTTAGGGAAAAATACAGCGCGGACGGCGCGGAGGACAACGGGGGTGGGGTCACGGGAAAAGGTCGGCTGTCGGATAATCCTCTGCGCAACGAAATTTATCATCTGGTGGCGAACTGCACAATAATCACGAGAGCCTGCATAAGCGCGGGAATGCCGCAGGAGGACGCGTATTATCTCAGCGATATGTTTATCCAGAGAGCCGACCGCTGCAAGAGCGTTGATGAGGTACGCGGGGTAAACGATGAAATGGCTATGGAATTTGCCGGGCGAATGAAGCGTATCCGATCAAGAATTGTTTCTCCGGCGGTGAGGAAAACTATAAGCTACATATCAGATAATCTTCATGAGAAGCTGACTGCGGCGGGAATTTCTGAGAAGATAGGCTACAACCGGAGCTATCTTGCGGTGATTTTCAAGCGGGAAACCGGGCAGACTATCACGGAATTTGTCCTGAACAGGCGTATTGAAGCGGCGAAAAGTCTTATCTCCGGGGGGATCAGGCTGTCGGAGATCGCGGGAATGCTGGGCTTTTCGTCACAAAGCCACTTCTGCCGGTGCTTTAAGGCTGTCGTTGGGGTTTCGCCGGGGGAGTTCAGAAATGTGATGGAATGACGCTGGGATCTGCTGAGATTCGACGGGTTCTTAATATATTTCGACAGAAAAACCGCCCGGAGTTACACGGAATGCCATAAAGCAGTTTTCGACCCGCCGAGCAAAACAACCTTTGGAAAGATGAGGTTATGGCTCGGCGGAACTGCCAAAAGGGGCACCCTTTAAACCGGACGGTTTTCTTTTGTAATTATAATCATTTGTAAAGGCTGCCGTAGGCTGCGCAGGCTCTGTAATCAGCGCCCTCAAGGTCGGTGGTGCCGAACGCGCTCCAAGAATGCGGTCTGAACAGGCGGGCGTCGGACAGGTTATGCAGCGATACCGGAATTCTCAGCATACTTGCGAGAGTTACCAGATCCTCTCCGATATGTCCGTAAACGAAGCAGCCGTGATTTGCGCCCCAGTTCGCCATTACGTTGTAGACGTCGGATACCGCTTCCTTGCCGGGAACGGTGATGGGCGCGAACCATGTGGAGGGCCATGTCGGATCTGTTCTGCCGAGCAGGGTCTTGTTTACTTCCTCCGGAAGCTCCACGGTGTAGCCCTCGATTATCTGAATGGTCGGGCCGAGGTGCTTCACATAGTTCACCCTTGCGAAGGTGCAGGGCATTACTCCCTGAGTGGAGTAGCTGGAGGAAAATCCGCCGCCGCGGAAGTAGCCGAGATTTGCGCAGGGCCATGTGGTAGCCTTCAAGCAGGCATCGATGTCCTTTTCGGTCATATCCCACCACGGCTTCATTACGCTTTCGCCGTTTTCGTCCTTGACTGCTCCCGTGCCGTCAAGCGCCGCCGCGCCGGAATTTATCAGATGAATAAAGCCGTTCGCAGCCTTTCCGTCAGGAGTCCAGCCGGTAACGCGTTTTACGGACTCCGGCGACCAGTAGGTTCTTACGTCTGCGAAAACTGCGGCTCTGCCGGTGAGCAGGTGCAGGAACATCAGCGTTGTGCCGTTGAGGGTGTCATTTTCCGTCGCAAAGGGGATAGGCTCTCTTGCGCCGTTCCAGTCGAAGGTGGTGTTGAGGATTGCTTCGGTGAAGTCTGCGTTGGGCATGAAATCCGTCCACATTCTCTGACCCTGGAAGCCGCCGAGTACCGCGTTTCTGCCCTTTGCCTCCTCAAGCCAGCCCATTTCGGCAAGCTTGGGGTTGCCCTTGAGGATATCCCGGATAATGCAGGTCATTTTCGCGATGAACTCCCAGTTTTCCTCCTTTTCCTTTGCGGAAAGGACAGGGCGCATATAGGTCATGCCGGGGGTGGGGTTGATGTCAACTCCCTCCGGGCATTTTTCCTTTATCCATGCAAGGGCTTTCGTGTACTCTGCTTCGTCATAGATACCCAGTTTCTCGCGGCGGATAATTTCCGTCATATCTACCCACTCCGGGTGTATTCCGAGGTACTCACGGAAGAATTCCTCGTTGCAGTAAGCTCCGGCGATACCCATTGCCTGCGAGCCGATGTTTACATAGCTCTTGTTCTTCATGTCGCCGACAGCCGCCGCGCACCTTGCGAACCTCAGGATCTTTTCCTCAACGTCTGCGGGGATAGTCTTGTCGTCCGCGTCCTTTACATCGTGACCGTAAATAGAGAAGCAGGGCATACCTATCTGGGCGTAGGCGGAGTTCGCCGCCGCGAGGAACACAGCGCCGGGGCGCTCTGTGCCGTTAAAGCCCCATACCGCTTTAATGGTGTTGGGGTTTTCGTCGATTACCTGAGTTACATAGCACCAGCAGGGGGTTACCGTAAGGGTTGCTACGATGTTCTCTGTGGCAAATTTGTCTGCGCAGGCAGCGCTTTCCGCGATACCGCCTATGGTCGTATCGGCGATAACGCATTCAAGCGGCTCACCGCTGGCATGGCGCACCTTTGAGGTGATAAGCTCCGCCGCCGCCTTCGCCATATTCATGGTCTGGACTTCAAGGCTCTCGCGTATTCCGAACTGTCTGCCGTCAATTACAGGTCTGATTCCGATTTTTGCTAACATTGATTTCGTTCCTTTCATGTATATTCCGTGGAATTACCTCGCTGGGTAAGGTAAAACGTTTACATTATTGCATTTACAATTATAACAAAAATCCGCGGGAAAATCAATAGTTTTTTCAGAAATTGAATAAGAATCGCCGCGGACCATGGAGGGGGACGGCGGCATATATTCTTTACCAACAGCCAAAGACATTTAGTTCCAGTATCCGTCGGATCTCAGCTTTTCGGAGCACTGCTCCGGGGTGAGCTAGGCGGAGCAGGAGGTCAGCATAAGGGTGAATAGCGCAAGTATTACTGATAGTATTTTCTTAATAACAATTGCTTAATTGTTATTAATGGTTTATAGTAAGGAAATGCGCCGATATACGTTGGGTTATATCGGCGCAAATATATTCTGTTAGTAATAAATCAAAGCTTCTCGATCCAGCCCATATCGTCCGGGATTCTGCCGTACTGCATACCGGTCATGGTGTCGTAGAGCTTCTGGGTGATCGGGCCGATCTTGCCGCCGCCGATCTCCATTACCTTGTCTCCCCACTTGAGGTGGCCAACCGGGGAAACTACCGCGGCGGTACCTGTGCCGAATACCTCGTCAAGCTTGCCTGCGTCGTAGGCGTCTGCGACCTCCTGAATAGTGATGCGGCGCTCGGAAACCTTCATGCCCCACTTTCTGCAAAGCTCCAGCGCGGACTTTCTGGTGATACCGGAAAGAATACTGCCCTGTAAGGAGGGAGTTACTACCTCGCCGTCGATAACGAACATGATGTTCATTGCGCCGACTTCTTCTATGTACTTGCGCTCAACGCCGTCAAGCCAGAGCACCTGAGAGTAGTTCTGCTTGTGCGCCTCGTCCTGACCTGCGAGGGAAGCGGCGTAGTTGCCGCCGGTCTTGGTGAAGCCCATACCGCCTCTTACCGCGCGGACATAGTTGGT
>CAMAGG010000057.1 GCA_945833805.1 uncultured Clostridia bacterium
CCACACTTTTTCTGAAATTTCAACACATTAAGGAGCGAACATGAATAATTTTTATCAGAGAACATGGACTGAGATAAACCTTGACGTCCTGAAAAATAATATTAAGGTGATCCGCAGCTACGCCGGGGACAAGGAAATAATCGCCATTGTAAAGGCGAATGCCTACGGACACGGCGACGCGGAATGCGCCATTGCGCTGAATGAATGCGGAGTCAGGCATTTTGCTGTTTCCAATCTCTGGGAAGCGCAGAACCTCACATCGGCGGGAGCGAAGGGGGATATTCTGATCTTTGGATACTGCGATATTCCGCTGGTATTGGAAAACCTTGACAAGAACTACATATTCACCGTTGGCAGCGTTGACTACGCAAAGGAGCTGTCAGAAAGTGCGGTAAGAGTGGGAGCAAAGATTCCTGTCCACATCAAGTTCGACACTGGAATGTGCAGAGTTGGTATATCTACCGCTGAGGAAGCGGACGAGATACTCGCGCTGCCGGGGCTGGATTGCAGAGCCGGATATACTCACTTTGCAGTCGCGGACTCGCTCAGAGATGAGGACATGGAATTCACGAAGCTTCAATACAGAAAACTTGCGGACATCTGTCGCAGCCGGAATCTCCCCATGCACTGTCAGAACAGCGGTGGTATACTGTTCCACAAGGACTTTGAAAGCGATTTCGTCCGCGCCGGGCTGGTCATGTACGGACACCGACCCAATACAGAATATCCACTGCCTGAAGGAATACGCTCCGTTTTCAGCATGAAAGCAGTGATAAGCCAGATAAAGACTATCCACCCCGGCGACACGGTAAGCTATGGACGAACCTTCACCGCGGACAAAGACACCCGGCTGGCGCTTATTCCCTGCGGCTATGCGGACGGTTTCAACCGGCGGCTTTCCGGTCAGTGGAGCGTGATCATACGAGGAAAAAAAGCCCCGGTATGCGGCAGGATATGCATGGATCAGTCACTGGTGGACATCACCGATATCCCGGAGGCAGAGATTGGCGATGAGGTCACGGTTTTCTCTGACGAAACCTTTGGCGGCTGCTCGGTGGATCAAGCAGCGGATCTTATCGGAACTATCAGCTATGAGCTGCTTTGCAGCATAGGAACAAGAGTTCCCCGTATCTACATCGAAAACGGAAAGGAAAAGGATATCCTGCGCTATATCTGATCCTGCCCGGCAAATAAAACAGCCTTTGAACTTCTCAGCTCAAAGGCTTTCCTTTTTCACTTCTGCCGCATATACTCCGCAAGGAAACGCCTTATCTTTCCCGTGACAGGCACGTTGCTGTCTATGTTCACCTCGGCGGATATTTCTGCGAGCAGCTGCTTCGCGGCAGCTTCATCGGTGTACTCCACTTCCAGCTCATAGTCGGTCTTGCCGAAATATTCACTTCGGTCGAGGTCGATCTCCGCACCGGGAAACCGCTTCACGCTGCGAAAGGTCAAGAGCGTCCCAAGAAGCTCCGCGTCAGGAAGCTCCACTGCGCCGCTCATTTCCATAAGCTCGGCGCCGGAAAGCTTCTGCGGAATTCCCACCAGCTCACGCTCAAGTTCAATTCTGGAAACCGCGCCGTTGTTCTGCCCCTCGGCAGGAAGCTTCATCTGGAGCAGATATCTGCCCTGCACTGTCCGCACACGGCAGGTGATGTGCCTTTCGCTGAGCAGAAGCTCCGGGCTGTCGTAATAACTGTTCACCTGTTCCAGCTCACTGTCCCACTGATACATCGAATGAACAGCGTTGTACTGCTCCTCAGTGAGCATTATCTTGAACTCGTTTTCAACCATACAGTTCCCTTTCAGATGTAATCCATTAAACCGCGAACGCTTACCTCGCCGGAGTTTACCTCAAATCTTCCGTTTTCATCGGAGCAGATAAGAAATCCGTTCGGAGCTATGCCATCGGCAAAAGCCTCACGCTCGCCGCCGTTTTCAATAATACGTATCTTCTTCCCAATGGTAAGGCAGCGCTTGACATATTCCTCAGAAACGCAGGCAAAGCCCTCGCGGGAATATTCATACAGCCTTTGCGCTATGTCCTCCGCAAGCTTCACCCTGTCCGCAGAATACCCGGTCAGCATTTCCAGAGATGCGCCATGGGGAATATTTGCTTTCCGGAAAAAATCCGCGTTCTGGGTGAGGTTTACTCCAATACCGCAGATAATGTCCATCGATTCACCAAAGCACACGCTCTCGCATAGAATACCACAGAGCTTATATCCCTGAAGAATGATATCATTAGGCCATTTTATGCCGAATTTCTCCTCAGGAAGCAGGGCTTCCAGCGCATTGCAGACAGCTACCGCCGCGCAGAGCGTCACCGTTTCCGGGTGGGGAGGGTTCTTCAGCAGCAGCGAAAACGGGAGCATTCCCCTGTCCGCCGCCCAGTCATGGCCTCTCCTGCCGCGTCCGGCGGTCTGAAGTCCGGCAGTGACCAGCGTTCCGTCCGGAAGCACGGCACGGCGCTGTTTCAGATAGCTGTTGGTGGAATCCACCTCGTCCAATGAAATATGGTTGATCATTACTTCTTCACCGCAATAATATTCATCTGTATCTCGCCGGCGCTAGATACCATTATAACACCGTAGGTCGGGTCGTTATGATTTCTTGGGCTGTCGAGACTTCCAGGGTTCATGATGAACACATCGTCGATAACTTCTGTGCGGTAAAGATGTGTGTGACCGTAAAGCGCGATCTTGCAGTCCTCCGCTTTTGCTGCGGCAACAAGCCCTGCAAGCCCGCCGTGGACGTTCTCGTGATGTCCGTGGCAGCAGTAGATCTTATAGCCGCAGACGGTGACTATCTGCTTCTGCCTGTGCATTCCATAATCGCAGTTGCCGCCGACATATATCATCGCTTTCT
This sequence comes from uncultured Clostridia bacterium, assembly GCA_945833805.1. Classification (GTDB taxonomy): domain Bacteria; phylum Bacillota; class Clostridia; order Oscillospirales; family Ruminococcaceae; genus CAG-115. Next base: position 2,869 of record CAMAGG010000057.1, read on the forward strand.
CCGGGTGGAGGTTATGAATATCCCGAGCTTCGTTTTCTCCATCGCCGAGATGGATTATAAGGTCGGCGTCAAGATTTTTGTTCACTGCGTCGTTCAGCACTGAAAAATTGCGGTGCGTGTCTGATACTACCAATATCTTCAAAATCAGGGATTTCCTTTCTGTTCGCCTTGAATTCAGGGTTCTAGTCACACATATTATATCATAAAAATAAAATGAATAAAAGGGGTCTTTGCAGTTTTTTAACGAAAAATTTTTGCAGGTTTACAGATTTTGTCACAAAGCAGGAGGTAATAGTCATGACAAACAACGATTTTGACAAGCTGATAAAGTCCGCAAGCGAAAAACTGGGTTCATCGCCGGAGAGCCTGAAAAAATCCATTGAGAAAAAAGACATAGCCGCTCTGTCGTCTGTCCTGAGCAAATCAGACAAGGAAAGGCTGCGTAGGATACTTGCCGACAAAGAGCTTATGAATAAGCTCAAAACGGCTGAGTCACCTGAGGAGGTCATGAAGCTGCTCGGCGGTATGAAATAGGACATTTTGACGTCTGGAGGTGCGGTGCATGGATAATATAGAAGATATTCTCCGTGCGCTGGCTGAGGACAGCCCGCAGGAGGATAACGACAATTCTCAGGATAATCCCGGTTCAGATGAAAGCTCAGGAGAGGGACTGTTTTCCGGTTTGGATCTCGGTACTATCGCAAAGGCGGCAAGCCTTCTGGGAGCGGCGGGTTCAACAAGCGACAACGAAAAGCTGCTTCTGGCGCTGAAGCCGCTTCTCCGGGAAGAAAACCGCACAAAAGTAGATACGGTTGTAAAATTCTTGAAGCTGATTTCCCTGCTGCCGCTGCTTAAGGACAGCGGGCTATTCGGCAGCTGATTCCGGGAGGGGTATTTATGGTATGGACAGCCGAGCAATCTCCACTGTATAAGTCCGTGGAGAAATTCAACAGTGTAAAAATACCGGAACGCGTCAGCGGTTCAGCGGAAAAGAAATCCGATATACCGCACAGCGAACCCACGAGGAATTCTGAAGAAGACAACAACCATGCCGCAGAGCGGGAATTCCTCAGGGAACGTCCCAAAAGCAGTCCCCCGCCCTGCGACCGGGTGAACAGCGTAAACTCCGGAAATCTTCTGCAAAGGATAACCGGCGACCGGGATTTCATGCTGATTGCAGCGCTGATCCTTCTTCTCCTGCACGAAAAGGCGGATATGAAGCTTATCGCGGCGCTCGCATTTATAATATTGACGTAGGTTATGTGAAAATTCAAAAAAAAATCAGATTTACCCCTTGAAAAAATTCAGATTATAGGGTATAATAGAATAAATGTATAGCATTGCGGATATTTCCGCAGAAATAACGGCTATGAACAGTCAGAGTACCCGGACTTAAGTTCCACAGAGAGCGGCGCATTGCTGAGAGCGCTGCGGGCGAACCCGGCGAAAGTGCGGCTGCGAGCCGGTTCGGTGAGCGCTCTGCGGGTAGCCGGATCCGTTTCCCGCGTTAAGGGGTTCGAGGGGCAGCAGCCCGAAGCGAAGTGGAACAGCGGTTACGCGCCTTCGCACCAGTCCGGTGCGGGGGTGTTTTTTATGCCCTGGCATCAGTACAAGTGTTATGTCAGATTACCGGAGGTTTTTATGTTTGACCGGCTTAAAGAGGAAATAAATTCCATAAAAGCAAGAGATCCGGCGGTTCGGTCTGCACTTGAGGTCATATTCCTCTATCCGTCCTACAAGGCGGTGAGGTCTTACCGAAGGGCGCACTGGTTCTATGAGCACGGACATTTTTTCATCGCCCGGTGGATATCACAGCGATCCCGTAACAAAACCGGGATAGAGATACACCCCGGTGCAAAGATCGGAAAGGGACTGTTCATAGACCACGGCGCGGGTGTAGTTATCGGCGAAACAACAGAGATCGGCGACAACTGTACCCTGTACCAGAACGTCACCCTCGGAGGTACCGGAAAGGACACCGGAAAGCGCCACCCTACCCTCGGAAATAACGTAATGGTGGGTGCAGGTGCAAGAGTTCTCGGACCTATGAAGATCGGCGATAACTCCAAGATCGCCGCGAACGCCGTTGTTCTGGAGGAAGTTCCGCCGAACTGCACCGCTGTGGGAGTTCCCGCAAGAGTAGTAAAGCGCGACGGAATAAGGATCAACAACAGCGATCTCGACCAGATACACATTCCAGACCCGGTTTCTCAGCTTCTGTGCGAGCACAAATACAAACTGGAATGTATGGAAAAGGAGATCGCCGAGCTGAAAAAACAGATTGCTGAAAAAGAAAAATAAATCAGGGCGGAAAGAAACTGCCAGCCCGATACTTCTCAAGGAGGAAAATAAAATGCAAATCTACAACACAATGACACGTCAGAAAGAGGAGCTTAAACCGATAACACCCGGCACGGTGAAGATCTACGCCTGCGGACCAACGGTATACAACCTCATACACATAGGAAATGCCCGCGCCCTGTGCGTTTTCGACACGCTCCGCAGATATCTAGAATTCCGTGGGTACAAGGTGTTTTATGTTCAGAACTTCACCGACGTGGACGACAAGATCATCAAGAAAGCCAACGAGCTTGGCAAGACCGCTTCCGAGGTATCGGAAAACGCAATAAAGGAGTACTTCACCGACGCTGACGGTCTGAATGTGCGCCGCGCCGATGTTCACCCCAAGGTAACTGAAAACATGGATATCATCATTGATATCGTAAAGACCCTCATCGACAAGGGCTTCGCATATCAGGCTGGGGGCGATGTTTACTTCGACACCTCAAAATATCCGGAATACGGCAAGCTGTCCCATATGCCGCTTGAGGACTTGCAGGCAGGAGCGCGTATCGAGGTCGGCGAAATGAAGCGCAATCCTATGGATTTCGCGGTCTGGAAGGCTGCAAAGCCCGGTGAGCCTTACTGGGACTCCCCCTTTGGTCAGGGCAGACCCGGCTGGCATATCGAATGCTCCGCGATGAGCCGCCACTACATCGGCGATACTCTGGACATTCACGGCGGCGGAGCAGACCTCATCTTCCCCCATCACGAAAACGAGATCGCCCAGAGCGAATGCGCCACCGGTTCTCCCCTTGCCAACATCTGGATGCATAACGGTATGCTGAATGTTGACGGCTCAAAGATGTCCAAATCAAAGGGCAACTTCTTCATGGTTCGGGATCTGTCAAAGGAATACGGCTATGAGCCTATTCGTTTCATGCTGCTGTCTGTACATTACAGAAGCCAGCTCAACTACACCCTTGAGGTCATCGAAAGCTGCAAGGCGGCGCTCCAGAGGCTCTATACCTGCCGCGACACCCTTAACCGCGCAGTTTCCGCCGCTCCGGAGGGAGCAGCAAGCGAGCAGGCTCTTGCAGATGTAAAAGAATCGCGGGAGCAGTTCATCAGAGTAATGGACGATGACTTCAACACCGCAGACGGAATTTCGACTATTTTCGAGCTTGTCCGCAAGATAAACACCGCGGCAGCCTCCGGAAAGGAAACAAAAGGCACGCTTCAGGCATATCTTGATGAATTTACGGTATTGACAAATGTGCTTGGACTGCTGTATAATAATAAAGATAACGATGAAATACCCGCCGAGGTGACCGAGCTTATCGAAAAGCGAAAGGCTGCCCGCAAGGCAAAGGATTTCGTGCTGGCGGATTCTATCCGGGATCAGATTTCAGCTCTCGGCTGGACTGTTGAAGAGACCCGTCAGGGTACAATAGTAAAGAAGAAATAATTGAGGATTTGCAATGAAACGTAAAATTATTGCCGCATTTGCGGCGGCAGCGGCGCTCGCTGGCACTCTTGCCATGTCGGGCTGCACGGTTACAAGCTCTAACTACAACGCTATGATGGATTACGACTTCTCAAGCGTTGAGCTTATTCAGCTTGAAGCGCCGGAGGACGGCGACCCTATCGCGATCATTGATACGGATTTCGGAGAGATCCGGGCAGTACTATATGATGATTACTGCCCCAACACGGTTGCGAAATTCATTGAACGCGCAGAAGCAGGAGAATACAATAACCTGTCGGTATACGCTGTGGTGACTGACACCTATTTCCTCACCGGAGGATTTGAGAACGAAAAGGGTCAGTTCACCGGAAGGAAAGACGATTCAGAGGCAATCGAGCTTGAGTGCAATGTAAATCTCTGGCCGTTCAAGGGTTCGCTCGTCACTTATTCTGAGCTGCCGGGCTATTCAGACGCACGGTATATCGTCTGCAACACCGACCCGACAATGACTCAGGAACAGATAGACGAGCTTAAGCAATCCCTTGCGGAAACCGAAAACAGAACAGATGTTGAAAAGGCGAACCTTTCCAACCTGTTTGACAAGTTCATCGAGGTAGGCGGAGTTTTCGGCATGGCTGGTACGGTCACGGTTTTCGGTCAGACCTACGAGGGCTTTGACGTTATTGAAAAGATAAGCTCCCTCCAGTCGGACGAAAGCACTTATCGTCCTCTGGAAACGGTTATGGTGAAGTCGGTGACGATCTCCACCTATAACAGCGAGGAAGCGGGAAATTCAAGCTCGGTGGAAGAATAAGAAAGGGATAACAAATGAATATCAAAAGGTCAATTCTGGGCTTTGTTACTGCCGCGCTCTGCGTTATGACCTTTGCGTCATGCAGCAGCTCGAACGTCACCTACGTAAGTAGAGAATCCTCAGCAGAAGACAGCGCGTCAGGAAGCAGCTCGAACAGCAGCTCCGGAAACGGAGATTCCTCAGCAGCAGAGAGCACAGGAGGAAGCGAAGCGTCCCAGATGGTCGTGAATGCTCCTGCTACCGGCGGAAATGTCGGAGATGTAACGATAAAGTCCGGCGACATCGTTGCCGAATTTGAGATCGACGGCTTCGGCACTATTAAGGCAAAGCTGTTCCCGGATATCGCTCCTATCGGAGTTCAGAACTTCGTGCAGTTGGCTCAGGACAGATACTTCGAGGGGAAAAATATTCACCGTGTACTTTCGGACTTTATGCTTCAGGGCGGCTCTGAAAACGGCGACGGGACCGGCGGCAGTGCTGCTTATTCCGGCGAGGGCAGCAGCTCCGACAGCTTCGGCATTGAGGTAGACAACAACGCGCGTCACTTCTACGGCGCGCTGTGCTATGCCAACGCAATGGGCAGGAACTCCACTCAGTTCTATATCGTAAACAGCAAGCAGGCTCAGGATCTTGACAGCGTAAGCGCAGACGAAGCAAAGCAGACCGCAGAGCTTGCCAAGACCTACAAGGAAAGCTGTACCGCCGGAACAACGGAATACAGCTACTACGAAGCGATCGAGAACCAGTACAGAAATCTCGCTGATATGCTGGAAAATGCCACAAGCGAGATCAAGGAAAAGTACAAGCAGGGCGGAGTTTATTATCTGGACGGCGGCTACACCGTTTTCGGACAGGTCGTTGAGGGATTTGACGTGATCGACAACATTTCAGCAGTGGAGGTCAAAGAAAATTCCGGCGGCGAAAAAAGTCAGCCTGTCAAGAACATCATCATAAAGTCGGTCAAGGTATACACTGCGGAATAACAGCAGAAATGACGGGAAAGGAATGACACCATGAATTTAAAGCGTATTCTGATGAGCGCGGCGCTGTCTGTCGGCGTTATTCTGTCGGCTACCGGCTGCTCCGGCGAAAACAGTTCCTCCGGAAACGTGGGAGATATCACTTTCGCAGACGGCGATAAGATCGCCGTGATCGAGATAAAGGACTACGGCACGGTCAAGGCGAAACTTTTCCCGGATATTGCGCCGATCGGCGTTGAGAATTTCATTGAGCTTGCAGAGCAGGGCTATTACGACGGACTGAAGATACACCGTGTTATTCAGGACAGCCTGATACAGGGCGGTTCTCTCAACGGTGACGGAACAGGCGGCACTGCTGCTTACACCGGCGAGGAAAATGACAAATCAGACGGAACGTTCCCGATCGAGGTAAGCGAAAAGGCAAGGAACTTCTACGGCGCACTGTGCTACGCGGCTGATGAATACGGCAGATGCGCTACTCAGTTCTATATCGTGAACAACAAGACATCTCAGGACGTAACCAAGGTTGACACGACAAAAGTTCAGGCAAAGGTGGACGAGCTTGCCGCAGAAGCCGCCGCAGCAGAATGGGAAGCAGACTCCAGCGAAGCAAAGAAAAACAGCTATCTCCAGTCCTACTACTCAAATCACGCGAAGATAATGGGTTCCAACGATCAGGCGGTCATTGACAAATACGCAAAGGTCGGCGGTCTTTATCAGATCGACGGCGGATACACGGTATTCGGGCAGGTTTTTGAGGGATTTGACGTGATCGACAGCATTTCCACAGCTGAGGTGGAAACCAACGCTTACGGCGAGAAATCAATGCCTGTCAAGGATATCATCATATCCTCAGTGACTATCGAAACATATACAGCGCCTACCGAGGAAGAAACCTCCGGTGAAGCCGACAAATCAAGCGGCAGCAAATCTGAAAGCACTTCGGACGCTGAAGAAACAGATAGTTCCTCAGACGGCGAATTGCTAGATGACTCTTCAGAAGCTGAAGAACCAAATAATTCATCTGAAGCTTGAGAAATAAACATTGCCCTCCGGGTAATTCCGGAGGGCATATTTTTTTACATCAGCAATACTTCATCTGCCGTACACCGACAGGAAATGAAATAAGCTTCGACCCCTGCCGCCAATGCATTCGCAAATTCGGCAGCGAACTCCGGGTCAATTTCGGAATTAGGCTGAACCTCGGTAATGCCGTTCAGCATTATCACAAATGCGATCGCAGAACGGTATCCCTTACCCGCCGCTCCGGCAAGCTCCCGCAGGTGCTTTGCGCCGCGGGAAGTGGGCGCGTCCGGGAATAATCCAACTCCATTCTGCTCCAGCGTACACCCCTTTACCTCTATCAGATAAAGCTCTCCTCCGCGCTCCGCGCAGAAATCAATGCGGCTCTCGCCAAAGTGGTATTCCGGGCGGATATGCTGAAAGCCCTGAAATTCAAGCCACTCCCCCGATATTTTGTTCGGCGCAAGGCTGTCGAGATTTACCCAGCCGTATTCCGCAGTATTAACCGCAATAAGCGTCCACGCGGTCTTGCGGGCAGGGTCACTGTTCCTTTGCAAACTTATCTCCGCGCCGGGTGAGATGACTGCGGTACAGCGCCCGGTGTTGCGGACATGGGCTTTACAGACAGCTCCGTCAACCTCTACCTCTGCAATAAACCGATTCAGACGGCGCAGAAAAATCCCCCGGTATATGTTTTCATAATGCAGGCTCAAAATACTTCAATGTCCTCGTTTCCCCGGACAAATACCGGAATTACGTCCAACGGTGCGGGGGCAGTCACCGTCTGACCGCCTTTGTATACAGTCTTTGTCGCTGCGTTCTTCCAGACTGTTCCCGCCGGAAGATACACCGAACGCTCCTGCGCTCCGGCTTCCGTTATCGGGACAACCAGCAGAGAGCCACCAAGCAGATACTCGTCCTCAATGCCCCATGCCGTTTTGTCCTCCGGGAACTCATACCAGAGCGGGCGCATTATCGGCGCGCCGACTGCGGAGCATTCATCCATTGTCTTTCTCATGTAGGGGCGGAGCTTTTCCCGGACAAACAGGTACTTTTTCAGTATCTCGTAATTGTCCTCGCCGAAGCTCCAAACCTCGTTATCCTGACCGGAGGTAAGCTGACGAACGCCGTTTATGAACTCCTCCTCACGCTCGTACCACGGAGAGCGCTCACCGTGCATTCTGAACACCGGACAGAAGCAGCCCCACTCGAACCAGCGCACCAACAGCTCCCGGAAGCCCTCGTCCTCAATATTGCCGCCGAGGAAGCCGCCGATATCCGACGTCCACCACGGAATTCCCGCAACGCTCATGGAAAGCCCCGCCTGTAACTGCTCACGCATCGCCCGGAAACTTGAATGAATATCCCCAGACCATGTGAGAACGCCGTATTTCTGACTTCCTGCCCATGCGCAGCGGACAAGGCTCAGCACGTCCTTCTCTCCCGCCGACTTTAGTCCGTCATAGAAGCCCTTTGCGTACATCAGCGGGTAGATGTTCGTGCATTGAAGCGCCGGTCCTGCATAATAGCGGTAATTGTCGAAATCGTAAGGACCGTACTCAGGCTCGGCTTCGTCCAGCCAGAAGCAGCGTATTCCCTTGCTGTAATAATTCTCTCTGCACTTATCCCATACAAACTGCTGCGCCGCAGGGTTGGTCGCGTCATAGAAAACCGTGTTTCCCATCCATGTCATATGTATTCCGCTGCCACGGTCGGCAGAAACCAGCATTCCTTTATCCGCCATTTCGCCGAAATTCTCACTTCGCTCGTCAATTGTGGGCCATACGGAAACTACCGTTTCAATGCCTAAAGATCTCAGCTCTTTGACCATGCCCTCCGGATCAGGCCAGTCCCGCGGCTCGAATTTGAAGTCGCCCTGCCTTGTCCAGTGGAAGAAATCCACAACGATAGCGTCCATAGGAAGCCCCCGGCGCTTGTGCTCCCGCGCAACGGAAAGCAGCTCTTCCTGAGTGCGGTAGCGCAGCTTGCACTGCCAGTAGCCCAGACCGTATTCCGGCATTCTGGGTGCTCTGCCGGCGGCTGCGGTGTAATGCTCGGTGATCTCTGCCGGGGTATCTCCGGCGGTTATGAAATAATCAAGGTACTTTGCGGACTTTGCGTACCACTCGGTCTTGTTCATGCCGAAAGCCGCAGTGCCTACCGCCGGGTTATTCCAAAGGAATCCATATCCCCGGCTGGAAATATAAAACGGCACGCTCGCCTGAGAATTGCGGTGACAGAGCTCCAGCACAGAGCCTTTCTTGTCAAGGTGGCTGTCCTGATACTGCCCCATGCCGAATATCTTTTCGTTGTCGTAAGCCTCAAACCGCGCGAAAATTTCGTAATCCGTGCCGCCCTGACGGGGTTTCAGCTCTCTGCCGTCAATGCGCAGCGGCACACAATAGCGATTGATACGGTTGCGGTTGCGCCAGTATTCCTCGGTGAGGACTTCCCCGCACTGATCAAGAAAGCTCAGCCTGCCCTCGTTGTCCAACTTAACTGTGAGCTTTCCGCAGGTCAGGTAATAGTCCGTGCCGGTCTGGTGGTACTGGGAGTATTCCTCGCCCTTATACCACGGGTCGGTGGTGTCCACCGTTTCGCTGTGGATAGTGCAGCTGTGGGAAACAGGCTCAGTGAGCGCGCTGTAATAGGGCGAAGCGCTCAGCCGCTCGCATTCCGGAATTTCTGAAAGAGTCGGGTACATTCTCACCCGGACGGAGCTTTCCCCCCACGGTTCTACAATAAGTCTTGCGCTGCCGAATGACGCGGTAAGGCGGTTGTTTTCTGTGTTTACAGTCATACGTCTGTCCTTTCATAAGGTTAGTTTATGTCTATTTTAAGGATAAGCTGATTAAAGCGAAGCGTAACAAAATCAGCCGCGTGAGTATGCGCGTTTGAACGGGGCGATTTTGTTTTAATCAGCGTCTCCTTAATTATATCTGTTCGTGGAAAATCTGTCAAGGGGAGTTGAGCGCAAAATTTCCCTTATTTATGAGGTACAACCAGAAAAGGCGCATGGTTTCCCCGTTATTTTTCCAAATCGCCGTTTGCCGGATTATCCAGCACCCTGCCGTTTTCGGAAAACCGCGAACCATGGCAGGCGCAGTCCCATGAATGCTCGGCTGAGTTCCATTTAAGCGCGCAGCCGAGGTGCGGGCAGCGCTTTTTTGAGAGAGTCAGCAGATTTTTAGTCGCTTCAAAGCCGTTTACAAGAAGCTGCGGCTTCATGATACTTCTTGACGGGTCGAACAGCTCCGCATAGTCGTTATGCTTTCCGCAAACCATATCGCTGAGCAGCATTGCCGAAAGCATTGCGCCGGTCATTCCCCATTTGTTGAAGCCGCTTGCCGCAAGCATATCCGGCGTATTCCGGGAATAGCTGCCGATATACGGCATTCCGTCAAGGCTCATGCAGTCCTGCGCCGCCCAGAAATACCTCTCCTGCGCGCCGGGGTATTTCACCGCGGCAAATTCCCGCAGCTCCCGCCAGTTTCCGCCGGATTTTCCGGTTCTGTGTCCCCCGCCTCCAAGCAGCAGCAGATCTCCGTAATTCCTGAACGAAAGCCCCTTTCGGCACTCGTCAACGTACATTCCACCAACATTCTGAGCGTTCTCAAGTGCGAGGACATAAGAGCGGTGCTGGTACAGCTTCAGAAAATAGCTGCCGTGCTTGTTGATAAACGGGAAGTGGGTTGCGACAATTACCTTTTCTGCCTTTACTCTCCCCCAGTCCGTGACCGCTGCCGTGCCTGTCATCTCACGGACAAAGGTGTGCTCGTAGATGATAAGCTTTTCGGATATCGCTTTCAGGAATTTAAGCGGGTGGAACTGCGCCTGATCCCTGAAGCACACCGCGCCGGCGGTTTCAATAGGTATCGGAAGAGTTTCCGCAAATTCAGCGTCAAAGCCTATTTCCGAAAGCGCGTTCAGTTCGTCCTCAAGCTTTTTGCGATCTTTCTGCGAATAAACGAAGTTATCCTTTCGCTCATAATCGCAGTCGATATCCCGGCAAAGCTCCGCGTATTTCTCAAAAGCCGACTGGTTCGCAGAGAGATACATCCCGGCTTTCTCGGCGCCGAATGCCCGCAGCAGCTTGTCATATATCAGACCATGCTGAAAGGTTATCTTTGCGGTGGTATTCCCGGTGGTGCCGCCGCAAATCCTGTCCTTTTCAACAAGGACGTACTTAATTCCGTTTTCATGCAGAATATGCGCGGTAAGCAGCCCCGCAATACCTCCGCCGATTATCAGAACATCGGTTTTTATATCGTTCTTGAGGGTAGGAAAACCGGGCATTTCCACGCCGTCATGCCATAAGGAACTCATCACTACACCGCCTTTGATATATTTTCTTTATTATTTGCAGTAAATCAGCGGGTATTCAGCCGCAAATCAATTCTTTCCCTTGACAAACTTACCGGAATGTGGTATATTGATAATGAAAACTGCGAAAGGAGGGTTGTTCTATGGAGTCTGAAATCGCTGCTTTATCCATGAGCATGGCTATGGCGAACCTGCAAAACGGTATTTCCATCGGCATGATGAAGAAAACTATGGAATCAACCGAGCAGAGCATGGAAATGATCACTGATATGATGGACAATATGCCTTCTCCCGACGGAAAGGGCAATCTCCTGAATGTCAGAGTTTAATTCTCGTGCAGTTTCCTCCGTCCGGGGCATTTTGCTCCGGGCGGATTTTTTTGTATTTTTTCGGAAAACCTCTTGACA
>CAMAGG010000058.1 GCA_945833805.1 uncultured Clostridia bacterium
AATTGTTTCGTCAGGGTAGTAGCCAACAGGGCAGGCAAGAGAAACGCTCATGCCGACTTTCAGCGCGCCGACAGTAAGCGAGTTCGCCATATTGTTGCCGTCGCCGATATAGCAGAATTTCAATCCGTCCAGCTTGTTTTTGTACTCACGCACGGTCTGGAGGTCGGCAAGTACCTGACAGGGGTGGCAGTAGTCAGTCAGTCCGTTGATTATCGGGATAGTGCCAAATGCCGCCAGATCCTCGACCTCCTGCTGAGCAAATGTTCTGATCATAATTCCGTTGATGTACCGGGACAGAACTCTTGCAGTGTCCTGAACAGGCTCGCCGCGCCCGATCTGAAGCTCCTTAGAGGACAGGAACAGCGCCTGACCGCCAAGCTGGTACATACCTGTTTCAAAGGAAACGCGGGTTCTTGTGGAGGACTTCTGGAAGATCATGCCCAGCGTCATGCCCTTTAAGAGGTTGTGTGGAATACCGTGCTTCTGCTCGTACTTGAGCTGGTCGGCAAGGTTAAGAATGTCGATTATTTCCTCGGTGGAAAGGTCGAGGAGTTTAAGTAAATGCTTCATAGTTTTTCCTTTCGTCAGATGTTGTTGTCGTTCAGTGATAGGTTGTAGTAATTGAGATCTTCACGCTTCTCCCAGTGTTTCGCGTTCCAGAAGCCGTTTCCTGTCTTATTGCTTGAGTAGCAGACAAGGGCGCATTTGTTTATTCCCTCGGCTCTCAGGGCATTGCAGGCAAGCCTTACCATCTCAGAGCCGATACCCCTGCCGCGGAAGTCCGGGTGGACGCAGGTGTGGTAGATAAAACCGCGCCGTCCATCGTGACCGCAGAGAATGCAGCCGACTATTTCTCCGCTTTCCTCTGCCGCAAAGCAGGTGGTGGGATTACGCCGCAGGAATTTATCTATACCGCTGCGGCTGTCGTCAAGACTGCGCAGCCCCATTCCCTCAATGCTGTTCCACAGGGAGTAGATCTCGTCATAGTCGTCAATAGTCAGCAGTCTGTATTCCATGGAAAGTCCTTTCGCAGGAATTGATTAGGAATTCAGCAGACCGAGAATAATATCAAGCCCCTTGTCGATCTCCTCATAAGTAATGGTGAGGGGAGGGAGCAGCCGAACCTTAGATTTTGCGGTGAGCAGCAGCAGACCCTTATCCAGCGCAGCCTTTACGATATCTCCGGCATTCTTGGTCTTAAGCTCAATTCCGATCATCAGACCTATTCCAGACACGGAAGCCACCTCCGGAGAAGTCAGCAGCTTCTCACGGATATACTGACCTTTCTTTGAAACCTCGTCAAGGAAGCCTTCGCTGTTGACCTTTTTGAGAACCGCAAGACCGCCTGCGCAGGAAATGGGATTTCCTCCAAAGGTTGAACCGTGAGTGCCGGGGGTGAGTACCCTTGAGCATTTATCAACGGAAAGGCATACCCCTATCGGAATTCCTCCCGCAAGACCCTTGGCAAGCGTAGTAAGATCTGATTTATGCCCGAAATTATCCCCGGCAAGGAATTTTCCTGTTCTGCCGACGCCGGTCTGAACCTCGTCCGCGATAGTCAGCACGTCCTTTTCGGCGCAAAGTCTGAAAATCTCGTCCACGAAATCCTGCTGGAGAGCCATAACTCCACCCTCGCCCTGAACGTACTCAAACATTACCGCGCATACGGTATCGTCAAGCTTCGCCCGCAGGTCGTCGATGTTGTTCGCTTCAACGTTGATGAAGCCATCCACAAACGGGAAGAAATAGTTGTGGAACACGTCCTGACCGGTAGCAGAAAGGGTGCAGAGTGTTCTGCCGTGAAAGCTGTTGACAAGGGTGATTATGTTGTGTCTGCCCTTGCCATATTTGTCAAAGCTGTATTTTCTTGCGATCTTTATCGCGCATTCGTTTGCCTCCGCGCCGGAGTTGCCGAAAAACATATCGGTATATCCTGCGGTTTCGCAGAGAGACTTTGCAAAGTCAGCCTGAACCTTTGTGTAGTAGTAATTCGAGGTATGCTGGATCTTGTGCGCCTGCTCGCAGACTGCCTCCACCCAGTCCTCATTGCAGTAGCCGAGGGAGTTTGTACCAATTCCGCTGCCGAAATCTATGTACTGCTTTCCGTCCTCGTCAACCGCCTGTCTGCCCTCGCCCTTATCAAGCACAAGGGCATATCTGCCGTAGCTGGGCATAACATATTTGTTGAACTGTTCAATAGTGCTCATTGTTACCTCTTATGGAATAATCATTGTACCCGCGCCGATATCTGTCAGCAGCTCAATAAGGATCGAGTGGGGAATACGTCCGTCAATGATGCTGGTTTTCTTCACTCCACGGCGGACAGCCTCAACGCAGCAGTCTATCTTCGGTATCATGCCACCGGTGATTATGCCCTGCTTTTTGAGGTAGGGTACTTCGCTTACTCCCACGGTGCGGATAATGGTGTTTTCGTCGTCCTTGTCCTCAAGAAGTCCCTTGATATCCGTCAGGAGAATGAGGTTTGCGGCCTTCATTTCCGCGGCAATTCTTGCGGCTGCAGTGTCTGCGTTTATGTTGTATACTTCGCCGTTCTTTCCAGTGGCAACTGTGGAAATTACCGGGATATAGCCGTTGTTCAGAGCGGTGTTGATCACCTCCGGATTAACGTCTGTGATCTCGCCGACAAAGCCAAGATCCGGGTTGAGCTGCTCTGCCTGAATAAGCTTACCGTCAAGACCGCAAAATCCCATTGCCTTGCCGCCCGCCTGTTGGAGAAGCTGTACAAGATCCTTGTTTACCTTTCCGGCAAGCACCATCTGAACGATGTCGATCGTTTCCTCATCGGTATAGCGCAGACCGTTCACAAACTCGCTTGGCTTGTTTATCTTCTTGAGCATTGCGTTGATCTCAGGACCGCCGCCGTGTACCAGAACTACCTTGATTCCCACAAGGGACAGCAGTACGATATCCTGCATGACCGCCTGCTTGAGTGTTTCGTTTGTCATGGCGTTTCCGCCGTACTTCACAACGACTACCTTATCGTTGTATTCCTGAAGATAGGGGAGAGCCTCGACCATGACGTTGGCTCTGATGTCGTAATCTATCTGCATCTCAGCACCTCTTATTATGTCCGGTATTCCGCGTTGATCTTAACATATTCGAATGTAAGATCGCAGCCCCACGCGATAGCCTCGCCCTCGCCGCAGTGCAGATCTACCAAAATCTTTATCTCCTCCTCGGAGAGAACCTCCTTTGCGGATTCCTCGGAGAAGCTTATTCCCGCGCCGTCTGTGCAGACGGTTATCTTGCCCTTTTCGCTGGCAAGCTCTACCGAAACCTGTGTGATGTCGAAATCAGCCTTTGAGTAGCCGATCGCACAGAGAATACGTCCCCAGTTAGCGTCAGAAGCGAACATTGCCGCCTTTACCAGACTTGAGGAAATTACCGACTTCGCCACGATCTTCGCGGTATTCTCGTCCGGCGCGCCCTTAACAATACATTCAAGGAGTTTTGTCGCGCCCTCGCCGTCCCTTGCGGTTTCTCTTGCGAGGTTCATCATTACTGCGTAAAGCGCGTTCTCAAATTTCTCGTAATTTGTGTCCTCGCAGGTGATCTCCGGGTTTTTGGCAAGACCGCTGCTCATCAGGATAAGGGTATCGTTTGTGGAAGTGTCCCCGTCAACGCTTACCATGCTGTAAGTCAGCGCATTTACCTTGCGCAGCGCCTTTTCAAGCAGTTCTCTGCAGACCGCAACGTCAGTTGTGATAAATCCCAGCATTGTCGCCATATTCGGAGCGATCATGCCGCTGCCCTTTGAAATTCCGCCCACATGGCACTTCCTGCCGTCTATCTCGAACTCAACGGCAAGCTCCTTCTTGCGGGTGTCTGTGGTCATGATAGCTTCGCAGGCTTCGCTGCTCTTTTTCGGTGAAAGCTCCTTAGCGAGGGTGGGAATGCGGGCTTTGATCGGCTTTATGGAGAGCGGCTGACCGATAACTCCGGTTGAGCCGACAAGCACATCTTCCGCGTCTATATCCAGAGCCTCTGCGGTAAGCTCGCACATCTGCTCGGCGATCTCAATGCCGTTTTCGTTGCAGGTGTTCGCATTGCCGGAGTTCACGATTATCGCCTGAGCGTAGCCGTCCTTGAGGTGCTTCTGCGTAACGTAGATCGGCGCGCCCTTCACCTTGTTTGTGGTGTAGAGAGCGGCAGTTCTGCAACGTTCAGCGCAGTAAATCATGGCGAGGTCGCGCTTTGTGGTGTTTCCCGCCTTTATTCCGGCGATGACTCCCGCTGCGGCAAAGCCCTCGGCAGCGCACACGCCGCCCTCTACAAATTCATATCCTTCAAATTTAACCATTTCAGTTACCTTACAGCAGACCGGTGGTTTCGTCAATGCCCATCATTATGTTAAGGCACTGAACCGCCGCGCCGCTTGCTCCTTTTCCTAAGTTGTCAAGTCTTGAGCAGAGAATGAGACGTTCGTCGTTTCCGTTCACGAAAAGCTGCATCATATTCGTACCGCTTAAATTATTTGCGCCGATAAATCCGTCCTGCGGTTCGCCATCCGGCATTACCTTAACGAAATTGGCACCGTCATAGTATTCTGCAAGCGCTTTCCTTACGTCATCGGCGGAATACTTCTTAGTCAGCAGCCTTGTGTGCAGGGGCAGGGAAACCACCATGCCGCTGAAATAATCGCACACCAGCGGATTGAATGCCGGTGCATAGTCAAGACCGCATATCTTCTGCATTTCCGGCAGGTGCTTGTGCTGCTGGGTAAGCGCGTACTGTCTGGGACTGTCGAAATCCGCCGGGCGGTCGGCGCTCTCATATACAGCAATAGCCTTTTTTCCAGCACCGCTGTAACCGGAAACCGCGTGTACGCTCACCGGGTAGTCGCTCGGCATTATCCCAAGCTTCACCAGCGGGTAAACCATTGAAGCAAAACCGCTCGCATAGCAGCCGGGGACAGCGGTTCGGTCAGATCCAGCGATCTTCTCACGGAAATCCCTGCCAAGCTCCGGAAATCCGTATGCCCATGCGGGATCAGTGCGGTGAGCGGTGGAAGCGTCAATAATGCGGGTTTTGCTGCCCTCGGCGAGAGCGACAGCCTCTCTTGCGGCTGCGTCCGGCAGGCAGAGGAAAGTGAAATCCGCGCTGTGAATTAGCTTTTTCCGTTCGTCTGCGTCCTTGCGCTTGTCCTCGTCAATGCGAAGCAGCTCTATATCGTTTCGGTTCTTGAAGCGCTCCAGAATTTTAAGTCCTGTGGTGCCTTCCTGACCGTCTATGTATACCTTAACCATTGCCAAGCTCCTCCAGTTTCTTCCGTGTAAGCTCTATCTGCGCTTTTACGCTTTCCGGCGCAGGCCCTCCAAAGGAACGGCGCTCTCTTACGCAGGTGTCAAGGCTGATCGCATCGTAAACGTCGATGTCAAACAGCTCGCTCTGCTTCTGATAATCCTCAAGCGGAAGTTCCTCAAGGGTAGTATTCAGTTCAATGCAGTGCGCCACCAGACCGCCGGTGATCTTGTAGGCAGTCCGGAACGGCATACCCTTTTTTACCAGATAATCCGCGCAGTCTGTCGCGTTTATGAATCCCTTTGCCGCAGCCTTTCTCATGTTGTCCTTGTAGAGTGTCATAGTTTCAAGCATGGGAATGAACGTAGTCAGACACAGCTTGAGGTTGTCCACTGCGTCGAAAATCGCTTCCTTGTCCTCCTGCATATCCTTGTTGTAGGCGAGGGGAAGTCCTTTCATCATTGTGAGCAGAGTTACGTTGTCGCCGATAACTCTTGCGGTCTTGCCGCGGATAAGCTCGGTAACGTCCGGATTTTTCTTCTGCGGCATGATGCTCGAACCGGTGGAGAAGCGGTCGGAAAGCTCAATGAACTTGAATTCCCAACTGCACCACATGATTATTTCCTCGGAGAAGCGCGACAGGTGCATCATGCAGATAGATATCGCGCTTGCAAGCTCAATGCA
Source organism: uncultured Clostridia bacterium (assembly GCA_945833805.1). Taxonomy (GTDB): domain Bacteria; phylum Bacillota; class Clostridia; order Oscillospirales; family Ruminococcaceae; genus CAG-115. The sequence goes on from CAMAGG010000058.1 coordinate 5,947, forward strand.
GAAATCCCGGTCGGAAACGCCGTCCAGTGAGTTTACCATAGGCGCGTCCATTCCGAGAAGTCCTGCGGTGCGGAAGCGGTCGATATCATAGGTAGTTCCGGCAAGAGCGCAGCTTCCCAGCGGGGAAACGTTCATTCTGCGGAGGGTATCGTCAAAGCGCTCGATATCCCGCAGCAGCATCTGCGCGTATGCCATCATGTGATGACCGAAAGTTATAGGCTGGGCACGCTGTAAATGAGTATAGCCGGGCATGATCGTGTCAGTATTTTCCTCTGCGATCCTGCAAAGGACGATGACAAGGGATACTACAAGCTCTCGAAGGCTCTTGATCTCGTCCCGGAGATACAGGCGAATATCCAGCGCGACCTGATCGTTTCGCGAACGAGAAGTATGAAGCCGTTTTCCCACGTCGCCAAGGCGTTTTGTAAGTTCCGCCTCGATAAACATGTGAATATCCTCGGCTGTCATGTCAAACTGCAGCTTGCCGCTCTCGATATCCGAAAGTATCTCTTTAAGTCCGCCGATTATCTCAAGGCTGTCGCTCATGCTTATTATGCCCTGTTCTCCGAGCATGGTGGCATGCGCGATACTGCCCTCGATATCCTGCCTGTACATTCTTCCGTCAAACGCGATCGAAGAATTGAACGCGTTCACTCTGCTGTCTACTCCCTGAGAGGAACGTCCAGCCCACATCATTTCTGCCATAAAACTACCTCTTTAGTATAAATGATAGGAGAGCGGAAAGGAGTTTCTTCCCGCCCTCTGAAAATGCTAAGGATAAGCTGATTAAAGCGAAGCGTAACAAAATCAGCCGCGTGAGTATGCGCGTTTGAACGGGGCGATTTTGTTTTAATCAGCGTCTCCATAAACTATATTACTTGTTCTTTGCTCTTTCAGCGTCAAGCAGAGCCTTGACCTTTATCGGCAGACCGAACAGGTTGATAAAGCCTGCGGAATCCTTCTGGTTGTAAACATCGTCCTCGCCAAAGGAAGCAAAGTCCTCGCTGTACAGAGTATACGGAGAGGTTACGCCGGCGTTGATGATATTGCCCTTGTAGAGCTTCAGCTTAACGTCGCCGGTGCAGGTTTCCTGAGTCTTGTCAACGAATGCGTCCATAGCCTCACGCAGGGGAGTGTACCACTGACCGTTGTATACGATGTCTGCGTACTTCTGCGCAAGACCAGCCTTGTAGTGCTGTGTTTCCTTGTCAAGGCAGATCGTTTCCAGAACCTCGTGAGCATGATAGAGGATAGTTCCGCCGGGGGTTTCATAAACGCCGCGGGACTTCATGCCGACAAGTCTGTTCTCTACAACGTCAAACAGACCGATTCCGTTCTCTCCGCCGAGCTTGTTCAGGGTCTTGATGAGCTTTACGCCGTCCATAGCTTCACCGTTGAGGGCAGTGGGGATTCCCTTTTCAAAGTGAATGGTAACGTATGTTGGCTTGTCAGGAGCCTGCTCAGGGGATACACCCAGCTCAAGGAAGCCGGGCTTGTTGTACTGCGGCTCATTTGCCGGATCCTCAAGGTCAAGACCCTCATGGGACAGATGCCACAGGTTCATGTCCTTTGAATAGTTGGTTTCACGGGTGATCTTTATCGGAACATTATGAGCCTCAGCGTAGTCGATCTCCTGATCTCTGGACTTGATGTCCCAGATACGCCACGGAGCGATGATCTCCAGCTCAGGAGCAAGCGCCTTGATAGTCAGCTCAAAACGCACCTGATCGTTGCCCTTGCCTGTGCAGCCGTGGCAGATAGCGTCAGCGCCCTCTTTCTTGGCGATTTCAACAAGACGCTTTGCGATAGGAGGACGTGCGAAGGAAGTACCGAGCAGATAGCCCTCGTACTTTGCGCCTGCCTTGAGGGTCGGGAAGATGAAGTCGTTTACGAACTCGTCCTGAATATCCTCAATATACAGCTTGGAAGCGCCGGTCTTCTTTGCTCTCTCCTCAAGACCAACGATCTCGGAGTCCTGACCTACGTTTCCTGCAACGCATATAACCTCGCAGCCGGGATAATTTTCGTGCAGCCACGGAATGATAATAGATGTGTCAAGTCCGCCGGAATATGCAAGAACGATCTTTTTGATTTCTTTTGCCATGATTTTAAGTTCTCCTTTATGGAATTATTAAGGAATTGCTGAATTAAATCGTGCCATGTTTTATTTAATTGTGTATGAGCATTTTTAGGTCAGCGTTTCCTTGTAATTTTTACATTCTTAATTATACACCTTTTCTGCATTTTGTCAAGTGGAAAAATACTATGTGGTGAATAATATACAGAATATTTGTAAAATCTGAATATTTTTGTGGAGCATTGTTACCAGAATAGGCTTTGCTGCATGAGGTGTATCTGAAAAAATATTAATTACAATGAATAATATACAATCAGGCGTATATATTACCGGTTCGTAATTATGAAATAAACCCCTTGACAAATCTGTTGTTCATGTTTATAATATAGTCATGAACATATTGCGAGCGGCGACCAGCTCAGGACATACTTACGGGAGGAAAACGCAATGAAAATGAATGAAAAAATAGAGATCATGCTTGGCAGAAAAAGGATCCGCAAGACTGATTTCGCCGAAAGCGTAGGAGTTACCTACCGCGCTTTTGCAAATTATATGAATGGAAGCCGCAGACCGCGCGCTGACACGCTTAACAAGATCGCGGAGCAGCTTCAGGTCACTCCCGAATTCCTCAAGGACGACGAACAGGAGCTGGAGCTTACGATTGAGGAGCGCTTTATCAAGAGAGTATGCGCGAGCGACGCGGACAAAGCTCAGGCGGCGCAGTTCCTTGCCCAGTCAAGGGGCTTGTTTGCAGGTAATTCCCTTAACGACGAGGATAAGGAGGCTCTCCTGAAATGCCTGCTTGAGATCTACGAGGATTCACGGAAGAACAGCGGAAACTGACTATGGAGCAGATCATTGAGCTTGCAGAAAATGTGATGCGGGAATACTCCGGAAGGAATATTTTTGAAACCGCTGAGAATTCCGGCGTAAACCTGTGGTTCAGGGAGCTTGGCTCGCTGAAGGGATTATATCTCTATGAGAATTCCAAGCGGTACATCGTTGTGAACCGCTCTCTCAGTAAGCATCTCCAGAGGATCGTCTGCGCCCATGAGCTGGGGCATGATATGCTCCACCGGGAGCTTTCCGCGGGCGGCATACGGGAGCATACCCTTTTCCTCGCCAATAACAAGACCGAGCGCGAAGCAAATCTTTTCGCTGCGGAAGTACTGATTACAGACAACGAAGCGCTGTCTGTCCTTGAATATTCACGTACTGTTCAGGACGCGGCTTACGAGCTGGATACGCTGCCTGAAATAGTATGCTACAAGCTGGAACTGCTTAATTTCAAAGGACACAGCTTCAATATTTCAGGTGTTTCCAGCGATTTCTTGAAATAATTCTGAAAGGAATGAACTTGATTTGGATATTATGAATACACTGAAACGGCTTTCAGGCGCAGTCGGAGTAGCCGGGTATGAACAGGCAGCGGCTACGGCGGCGCTGGAGCTTCTGAAAGAATACGCTCCGGAAGCAGCGATCGACGCTTCCGGTAATGTCACTGCGATTATAAAATCGGATTATCCCTGCGCGAAAACCCTCATGCTGGACGCGCACATCGACCAGATAGGCATGACGGTAACTTATATCGACGGTGACGGATTTATAAAGGCAGGCTGCTGCGGCGGTGTGGATATGCGTATTATGCTGGCTCAGAGCGTGACTATCCACGGCGAGAGTGATGTCAAGGGCGTTATCTCTACGCTCCCGCCCCATGTGTCCTCAGATCACAGCAAGGTTCCTGAGATAGGGGAGATCTCAATTGACGTCGGTATGACAAAGGAACAGGCTGAGCAGGTCATATCTCCCGGCGACCGCATTACGGTCAATTCACAGTTCAGAGAAATGCGCGGAGGCATTGTTTCAGCCCCGTCCGTTGACGACAGAAGCGGAGTCTGCGCAATTCTTGCGGCTCTGGATATGCTTAAGGAGCGCCGCTTGAAGTATAATCTTGCGGTATGCTTTTCCGCCCAGGAGGAAACCGGGGAGCGCGGAGTAAAATGCGCTTCTTTTAAATTAATGCCGGACGAGGCTATCGCAGTTGACGTTTCATTCGGGAGAACACCGGACAGCGCTGCACACGAAACCGCCGCACTGGGCAGCGGTGTGATGATAGGCGCGTCGGCGGTTCTGGATCGGGGAATGACATCTTCATTGAAGAAAACCGCAGAGAACTGCGGAATTCCACACACGATCGAGGTAATGCCGTCTTCTACCGGTACAAATGCGGATTCTATCTCGGTGAGCCGCGGCGGCGTCAGGTGCTGTACGCTTTCAATTCCGATAAGGTATATGCACACGCCGATCGAAGCGGTGAAGCTTTCTGATATAGAAAATACCGCAAGACTGATCTGCGAATATGCGGGAGGTGTCAACAATGACTGACAGACTATTGGAAATATGCGCGGTTGACGGAACCTCCGGCGATGAGGGAATGGTGCGTGAATATATCCGTTCCAGAATTCACGCGGACGAGATGTTCACCGACAACCTCGGCAACCTTATAGTATTCAGAAAGGGCAGAAAAACACCGAAAAACAAGATAATGTTTGCCGCACACATGGACGAAGTCGGATTTATGGTGACTGACATAACCGGGGAGGGCTTTCTGCGGTTCGGCGCGGTCGGAGGTGTAGATCCTCGTGTGGTTCTGGGACGTTCGCTGCGGTTTAAGAACGGAATTTGCGGCGTGGTCGGCACTAAGGCAGTACACCAGCAGACTGCCGATGAGCGCAAGAAAGCTCCGGATTTCAGCGATATGTTAATAGATATCGGCGCAGCGGACAGGGAAGAGGCGGAGAAACTTGTCAGCCGCGGTGACTGCGCAGTTTTTGACTCGGACAGCTTCAAATTCGGCGACGGATTTGTAAAAAGCAAGGCAATAGACGACCGGGCTGGCTGTCTTATAATGATGGATATGATAAACGGAACTCCGGAATATGACGCGTGGTACGCGTTTACAGTTCAGGAGGAAGTAGGCACAAGGGGCGCTCAGGCGGCAGCATTTACCGTTGCGCCGGATATCGCTGTTGTGCTTGAATCAACAACGGCTTGCGACATCGCGGACACCTCCGGTGAAAAACGGGTATGCGAGCTTGGCAAGGGCTGCGTTGTTTCGTTCATGGACAGGCTGACGATATATGACCGGGAGCTATATAAACTCGCGAGGGAAACAGGGGACAGGCTCGGAATTCCTAATCAGACCAAAACCCTGATCGCAGGCGGCAACGACAGCGGCGCTATCCATGTAAGCCGCGGTGGAGTGAGAACCTGTGCGCTATCTGTACCTTGCAGATATCTTCACTCACCTTCATGCGTGATCAGGGAAAGCGACTTTGAAGCGACCGCAAAGCTCGCTAATGCAGTTCTGGGCGTATTTGCGGAGCTATGATAGAACGAATTTATTCAGAGGGTCAGCTTTCTGAGCTTCCGGCAAACGGAGTAGAAGCCCAGAAGATACGCGCCCTGTTCAGGGCTTACGGAGGGGGATACGATTTTTGCAGGTTTTTCCGGCAGCGCTCTCCTGACGGAAGCACATATTTTTCGGCTCTTGACGGTTCGTTTGTTATTTCCGGGGGTGCAGGAGCCGACTATGCTGAAATCGCTCAACTCCTTAACATTCACGGATTTTCAGATGTTTTCTGTTCCGAAGAAGCCGGAATTCAGCTTGATAATCTTCTTGCAGCGCGTTTTACGCGGGTGGATCTCATGGAATATTCCTGTGAAAAAGCAGATGTTTCCTGTCAGGAAATTCTTCGCGGACTTGAGATTTCTCCCTCTGATATATGGAAGATAATCGGAACTCGGTTCGAAATTCAGTTTGAGCCGTGGTATCTGGATATGTCGCACCGTGTAAGGCACGGAATATCAACCTGCTTTTCAGACGGCAAAGCAGCGTTGGTAATGCAGCACAATATCAACGACGAGGCGCTTCTGTCGCAGGTTTGCGTGCTGAAAGAATTCGAGGGACAGGGTTACGCTTCCCGGCTTCTCAAAACGGTATGTTCCGCAGTTCCTGGTAAAGTACAGATAGTCTGCGAGAACAGCCTAGCTGCGTTTTATAGAAAATGTGGGTTTTCAAAGACAGAGAATAAATATGTAGGGATCGCACGCCACTGACTTCATGGGTCGGTTCTGCCATTAAATCAGATCAATTCTGATGTTCCGGCGAACTACAAATTAGTTTTTCTCAGCGCACAGAACGATAGTTTTCATTAAGCCTTTGATTTCTCATGACGGTAAAAAGGGGTTGGGGTTAAGTGTACAGGATATTTATTGTCGAGGACGATAAAACCATTGCTCATGTAGTGAAAAAGCACCTTGAAAGCTGGGACTACGAGGTAAAAATCGCAGAGAACCTCAAAGATATAACGGGCGAATATGCCGCTTTTTCTCCTCACTTAACGCTGCTTGATATCGGGCTTCCGTTTCACAACGGGCTTTATTGGTGCAAGGAGATACGCAAAACCTCAAACGCGCCGATAGTGTTTTTGTCCTCCGCTTCCGATAATATGAACATTGTGCTTGCTATGAATATGGGCGGCGACGATTTCATAGCGAAGCCCTTCGACCTTTCTGTTCTCACGGCGAAAATAGACGCTGTTATGCGCAGGTGCTATGGCAGTAATGCAGCAAGCGATATTCTTGAGCATAAGGGTGTAAGGCTGAATGTATCCGAGGCGGCGCTTGTGTATGAGGGTGAAAAAATCGAGCTTACCAAAAACGAGTTCATCATTATAATGACGCTCATGGAAAACAAGGGCAAAATTGTCAGCCGCAAACAACTTGTAAATAAGCTATGGGAAACGGAAAGCTACATCGACGAAAATACGCTCACCGTAAACCTTTCAAGGCTGCGTAAAAAGCTCGAAAGGTATGGAATAGTTGATTTTATCACCACAAAAGCGGGAATGGGATATATTATGGAGTGAGATAATGCTGGGATATATTAAGTCGCGGATAAGGATTTTTGTTCTGTGGTTTATGTGCTGCGGAGTTTTCGCGGTGGTTTGTACGGGGTATTCCCTGCCGATTGAGGCGGTTCTCTATACGGCGGGAATATCTCTTTTGTTTTCGGTGGGATTTGTTATTGTTGACGCGGTGAGGTACACAAACCAAGTCCGCGAGCTGAAAAAATGCGCTGACGAAATAACCGTTTCTGTTGAAAAGTTACCCGCTCCATATAATATGCAGGAAAAGCTGTACAGCGATATGATACAACTTTTGTTCGCGGAGAAATCAAGAATTGAAGCGGAAAGCGCTCTTAAAGCAGCGGATTTGTCCGATTACTACACTATATGGGCGCACCAGATAAAAACTCCTATCGCGGCGGCGCGGCTGCTTTTGCAGAGCGGAGAATACGACAGCGAGGAAATTTCCGAGCAGATACAGAAAATCGAGGAATACACCGAAATGGCGATGTGCTACGCAAGACTAAGCTCCGAAAGCACCGATTTCGTTATACGGGAGTATTCCGTTGACGAGCTTGTAAAGAAAACCATACTCAAATTCTCGTCAATGTTCTTAAGAAAAGGGCTTTCGCTCAGCATTAAACCATTGGGTCTGACTGTTGTTTCCGATGAGAAATGGTTTGGCTTCATTATTGGTCAGGTCATTTCCAACGCGCTGAAATACACCAATTCCGGCGGTGTGGAAATATACGCCGAGGGCAATTCTCTGTGCATTAAGGACACCGGAATAGGGATTTCTCCTGAGGATTTGCCGCGGATTTTTGAAAAGGGATATACCGGGCTTAACGGAAGAATTGATAATAAAGCAAGCGGGATAGGCTTATATTTATGCGAAAAAATATGCAGGAAATTGGGGCATAGAATTTCTGCAGAAAGCTCGGATAACGGCACTGTTATCAGGATAGACCTTTCAAGACAGAATATTGCCTTTGAGTAGCCTTACGAAAATGTAAGGCAAATGCAAGCGCTTGTATATGGCTTTGTAAGTCTGCTTCAAGTATAATTATAGTTGAAAGGAAGGTAAAAAATATGGCTATACTTGAAGTTCAGAATGTAAAAAAAGTTTATACGCAGCGGCTTG
>CAMAGG010000059.1 GCA_945833805.1 uncultured Clostridia bacterium
GGCTTATCGTAGCTTTCGGCGGCGCACAGGAAACAGCGGACAAGGTGTCCGGCTCTATTCTGTCCGGCGCGGCGGTAGTCGGGTACATAGTCGGAGAGGGTTTGACTGACGCGGCGAACAGCGGGAACAAGGACGGTGAGGAATAATGGCAATAACATTTGAAGCCTTCGCAAAGAACAATCCGTGCTACAAGGCGGCGCGGAAAATGCCTGCCGAAAGCCCTGCCGGGATAATCGTCCACAGCACAGGAGCGAACAACCCGAACCTCAAGCGCTATGTAAATGCGCCGGAGATCTGCGGTGAAAATCTGTATAAGAATTACTTTGACCGCGCCGACATTGAGGCGTGTCCTCATGCGGTGATAGGTTTGGATAAGAGCGGAAGCGTAAGGACAGCTCAGCTTCTGCCGTGGAATATATGCTGCTGGGGCTGTGGCGGCGGCTCAAAGGGCAGCTATAATTACAGCCCGGCATATATCCAGTTTGAGATCTGCGAGGACGGTCTGACGGACAATCAGTATTTCGAGAAAGCTTTCGAACAGGCGGCGCAGCTCTGCGCTGAGCTGATGAAGAGTTATCCGACGATCAAAATTGAGAACGTGATAAGTCACAAGGAGGCACACGCTCGCGGGTACGCTTCTAATCACGGCGATCCCGACCACTGGCTGGCGAAATTCGGGAAGGATATGGACTGGTTCCGCGATCTGGTGAAAGCTAAGGTGCAGTCGGCTGCTGAAAAGCCCGGAACTGCAAAGCGCTATCGCGTACAGATAGGCGCTTTCACGAACAATGCCGGCGCCAAGAACTACCTCGCGCAGGCAAAGGCAAAAGGGCTTAACGGATTCGTGATCAAGGTATCGAGCAAGCTGTACCGTGTGCAGATAGGATCATTTTCCGTCAGGGAGAACGCAGAGAAGTATCTTGCACAGGCGAAAGCTGCGGGGTTTAACGGGTTCATCGTTGAAGCAGACGCATAAATATTTCCCCCGGGGCTGCGGCTTCGGGGGATTTTTTTATTGAAGAAAACCGGGATTTTCGTGTTGCATTTTGTGTTGCATGATTGTCCAAAACACTGTTTTTATTCACGATTTTTCGGTAATATGAACAGGATTTTGGAATTTGAAGAATAAGAGAAAACCGCACTGCTAAGCCGTTTGTGGCAACAATGCGGTTTTGCTCTGTTTTGGCGTGTGGTGGAGATGGGGGGATTCGAACCCCTGACCTCTTACATGCGAAGCAAGCGCTCTCCCAGCTGAGCTACACCCCCATATACAAACATTATATCACTCCTGCCGAAAAAAAGCAAGTAGGATTTGAGAAAATTTCTATTTATTTTTGAAAAAAATCCCCCGCAGAAGCGGGGAATCAGAAGTCACTGTTTAAAGACAGAGGAGCGGTGCCTGAAGTAAACAAAATTCACAACGAGCATTACAATGCTGACCAGAATGCTGGATACAGTCCGCGCGTCAATCAGCTCGCCGATAGATATTCCGGTAATTCCCGAAAAAACGGACAGGTATATGACAGACATCACCAGATTTGCGATATACAGTCCCAGATAAGCCCACGGACCTATACTCCTAAGTCCGCTCAGCATGAATCTTACCACAATCGCCCCGGCGCACAGCAGTAGCGAGAAAATACCCATTACCATGTCCAGACCGAACAGTCCGCTGTAAAATTCATATACAAGTTCCGCATCGCCGCCATATCCGACTCCGGTGAAGTAGCTTATCGCATTGAACAGGCTTGAAGCCGCGGAAAGGAAAAGCTGAACATACAGTATGAATTTCAGCCAGCCTATGTTATATCTGCGCCCGTCATTTCCTATAATGTACCCGGCGCGCTTGATATCCGCCCATGTGCTGCCGTTTTCTGAAAACTGGAAGTTCTGCGATCCTGGCGGGATATAGCCGGAGCTTGGGTTCTGCCAGCCGGTCTGGGTGCGGTTGTATTCCGGGATATATCCCATTCCGGGCTGCTGCGTAGGCTCTCTGTCGTCACGGGGAATAGGATCGGAATATCCCGGCGGGGGCGTGCTTTCAGTTCCTGCCTCTGCCGGCTTGTTCAGGTCTACTCCGTGATTGCCTACGGGAGTTCCGCAGTAGGTACAGAATGACGCGTAATCGCCGATCTCCGCGCCGCATTTTTTGCATATCATGTTTTGTCCTCCTTTATCTCATTATAATTACCAATTATATTTTATCATATTTTCTCCGATTTGAAAAGGGGGTAAATAAAAAAAGTATATCCAGGGAGACGCTGATTAAAACAAAATCGCCCCGTTCAAACGCGCATACTCACGCGGCTGATTTTGTTACGCTTCGCTTTAATCAGCGTGTCCCTAGCAGAAAAACGTAAAACCGCTTTTCGAAAAAAATTATTCCCGGAACAATAACTGCTCCGGGATTTGTGTTATTTCAGTTTCTCCGCCGCTGCTCTCATTATTCTTGCGGCTTCGGTGATGTCCGGCTGTGAAATTACTGCGGATATCACCGCCGCACCGTCTATCCCAAGACCGTAAAGCTGCGTGATGTTCTGAGAATTAACGCCGCCTATGACAACAAACGGTATTGTCACCGCCGACCGTATTCCGCGTATCGTTTCCGCAGTCACCGGACGGGTGTTGGTTTTGGTGGAGGTAGTGAATACCGCGCCCACTCCGAGGTAATCTGCGCCGTCAGCCTGTGCTTTTGCCGCTTCCTCCGGGGTCGCCGCAGAAACGCCGATTATCTTGTCCGCGCCGAGTATTTTACGGGCTTCGGCGCAGGGCAGGTCGGACTGTCCGAGATGAACTCCAGCCGCACCTGCCGCAAGGCAGATGTCCAGACGGTCGTTGATTATCAGCGGGACATCGTATTTATCCGTGATACGTTTCACCCGCACCGCGAGCTGAAACAGCTCCAGAGAGGAGGCATTCTTCTCCCGAAGCTGAACCACCGAGCAGCCGCCGAGAATACCTTTCTCAACGCTTTCCTCAATGGTTTTGCAGGACATAAGCCCGCTGTCGGTGCAAAGATAAAGGGTGTAGTCAATATTCATCAATGATCAGCCTTTCCGCGAGAATTTCCGGGGTAATGCTCCCGGCAAGATCGAACAGCCCCATTCTGAAGCCGCCCAGCCCCTCGGCGCGTTCCGACGAAAGCTCGCCGCAGATATCCATGAACGCGATACCCGCCGCCGTTCCGATGAAGCTGTCGCTGACGGATATCATCGCCGCGCACAGTGCAGAGGTCATGCAGCCCGCGCCGGTTATCTGCCGGAGCAGGGGAGTGCCGTTTTTTATGATGACCGTGCGGTTTCCGTCGGAGATAGCGTCCTGCTCTCCGGTAACGGCGCATACGCAGGAAAGCCTTTTCGCTGCGGCTTTCGCGGCTTGCACCGGGGGAATACCCGTGTCGGAGGTGTCAACGCCACGTTCCTCCGCAGAAAATCCCGCGAGATATGACAGCTCCGAAAGATTTCCCCGTACTGCCGACAGCTTTACTCTGCCGGTTATTTCGGCGGCGGCAGTTCTGCGAAGCTGCGAACAGCCCGCGCCTACCGGGTCGAATACCACCGGGATATTTCTCTCACTCGCCATTGCCCCGGAGCGGAGCATGGCTTGAATGCGGTTTTTGGAGGGCGTGCCGAGGTTAAGTACGAGCCCGGCGGCGAGGGCGGTTATTTCCGCGCTCTCTGCCGGATCGTCCGCCATAATCGGCGAAGCTCCGGCGGCAAGCAGCATATTCGCCGTATCTCCGGCGGTGACATAGTTGGTTATGCAGTGAATGAGCGGCGCGGAGCTGCGAAGCCGTGTCAGCGCCTGCGCTATCTGCTGATCAAAAGTCATAGTGTTCCTTTACGATGAGGATTTGGCGGGCGTCTGGTTGATATCTCCGAGGAAGATGTCGATAGCCTTTACCCTCTTGAGAGAGGTCACAAGGATCGCCGCAATGACCGTTCCCACAACGCTGGAAACAAAGAACGGGAACACGAAGCCGAACAGGGTCGCTGCGGTGTTGTTCATTATAAGGTAAGCGATAGGGAAGGACAGCATACCGCCGATAACGGAAGTACCGAACAGCTCTCCGACATAAGCCATAGGCAGCCGCAGGGAAAGGCTCTTTCCCTTGAATACCCAGTGGAACATTACTCCGGAGAGGAACGCTCCGATCATGCTGCCGGGGAACGCCATAAGCGAGCCAAGCCCGAAGATATTGCGGATAAGGCTTGCGCAGAACGCCATTCCGAGTGAATACCACGGGCCGAGATATACTCCGCCGATAATGTTCACGAGGTGCTGCACAGGGCTGCATTTAGCTCCCAGAAACGGGAACGAGAACAGCGAACCCACTACCGCCACAGCGACAAGTACTGCCGCCACTGCAAGCTTGCGAATGTTTGTCTTTTTCATAATGATACCTCTTTCCGTGCGAACGCGGGAAAGACAGAATCCGGCGAACGCACTTAATTATGCGTTACAGTACAGGTATTCCTGAACTGTCGGTCGATACTCAGAAGTATCCTCTCACCGCGAAACACGCGTTCCCTCGCCGCGGGATCTGCCGGTTTGCGGCATTTCCCATATTCCCCCGGAACGGCGCTCCCCGCCCGGAGTATGTATCATTTCCGCAGAAGCGGTTGAAACATCATTATTTTTCAGAGCAGAATTTGACTTCCTTGCCCTCCAGTATCATGTTGGTAGTCCTTACAGCGCACATCTTGCCGCACATAGAGCAGGTGTGACGGTCTGCCGGAGGTGTGCTCTCGAAGTAAGCGCGGGCTTTCTCCGGGTCGATGCAGACCTTGAACATCTCGTCCCAGTCCACCTTGTGGCGGGCTTCCGCCATTTCGTTGTCCTTATCCCGTGCGTGGGGAACTCCCTTTGCGATATCAGCGGCATGGGCTGCGATCTTGCTTGCGATAATGCCCTCCTTGACGTCGCTGAGGTCGGGAAGTCTTAAATGCTCCGCCGGAGTTACATAGCACAGGAAGTCCGCTCCGCTTGCCGCAGCGATCGCTCCGCCGATAGCGGAGGTGATATGGTCGTAGCCGGGAGCGATATCTGTTACAAGAGGACCTAACACATAGAACGGAGCATTGTGGCAGAGCCGCTTCTGGAGCTTCATGTTGGCTTCTATCTCGTTCATAGCCATGTGACCGGGACCTTCCACCATTACCTGAACGTCCCTTGCCCATGCGCGTTCGGTGAGCGCGCCAAGCTCGATAAGCTCGGAGATCTGTCCCGCGTCGGTGCTGTCGTCGATACAGCCGGGACGCAGCGCGTCGCCGAGGCTTATTGTCACGTCATATTCCCGCAGAATGTCCAGAACCTCGTCATAATGCTCATAGAACGGGTTCTCGTTGCCGGTCATCATCATCCACGCGAACAGCAGAGAGCCGCCCCGGGAAACTATGTTCATCTTCCGGGGATCGCGGCGGAACGCTTCAACTGCGCGGCGGTTTATTCCGGCGTGGATAGTCATGAAGTCCACGCCCTCCTCCGCGTGAGCGCGGACCACCTTCAAGAAGTCCTCCGCGGTGATCTCCAGCAGATCCTTTTCGAGATAGCCTATCGCGTCGTACATCGGAACTGTGCCTATCATCGCCGGGGATCTTGCGATAAGCTCCCGGCGGAAGGTATTGGTCTTGCCGTAGTTTGATAAGTCCATGATAGCTTCCGCGCCGAATTTTATCGCCATGTCCACCTTCTGCATTTCAACGTCATAGTTCTTGCAGTCGCCGGATATGCCGAGGTTTACGTTGATCTTGGTCTTAAGCCCCGAGCCTATTCCCTCCGGGGAGAGAGAGGTGTGGTTCACGTTGGCGGGAATTGCCACCCAGCCCTTTGCCACCAGTTCACGCAGCTTTTCAGGCTCCATGTACTCCTTTTCGGCAACGGTCTTCATTTCCGGGGTGATTATGCCCTTTTTCGCGGCTTCCATCTGGGTTTTGTATTCTCTCATTGATGTATTTTCCTTTCGGTATGTATTTCCTTGATTTTCAGTTTATTCTGTCCGGAAACTGGCGGTAGAAGTGGTCTGTCGGGGAATGCCCGTGGCCTATGTCCAGACCGTGCTCTATCGCCCCGGTGAGGTACTCCTTGGCAAGCCCCACAGCCTCGTGCAGCGGCTTTCCCTGAGCGAGGAATGCGGCTATCGCTGAGGAAAGCGTACAGCCTGTCCCGTGGGTGGCTCTGGTGTCGATCCGGGGGTGGGTGTAGGTGTGGAACTCCTTTCCGTCAAACAGGACATCGGTGGCGTCCCCGGAAAGATGACCGCCCTTTATCAGCACCGCCTCCGCGCCGTGGGCGAAAAAGCTGAGCGCTGCCGCCTTGATATCGGTGAAGTCGTTTATTTTACAGCCGAGAAGCTTCTCCGCTTCCGGGATATTCGGGGTGAGCAGACTGCACAGCGGAATAACTCCGTTCACGAACGCGCCGAGGGCGGAACTCTGCATAAGCTCTGTCCCGGCGGTGGCGGCGATAATGGGATCGCAAACCACTATCTCCGGCTTGTATTTCAGCATCGCGGACTGCACCGCCCGCATACTTCCCACGTCGGGCAGCATTCCTATTTTAACTGCGTCCACCCGGATATCCGAGAACACAGCCTCAAGCTGGCCGGAGATGACCTCCGGGGAAACGGTCATGCTGGACAGCACCTTTTCGGTATTTTCGGCGACCACCGAGGTAATTACGCTCATTCCGTAGCAGCCGAGGGCGGAAAAGGTTTTGAGATCCGCCTGTATTCCTGCGCCGCCGCTGCAATCTGAGCCGGCAATAGTCAAGCAGTTCTTCACCGGGAAACCTCCTATTAAATAAAAAAGAACTCCGGCATAGCAGAAGTCCTGAAATAGTTTTTCGCGCGGCTTCCCTACGATGGTATTAACCAACAGGTTCAAAGGGTCGGGCTTTTTGCCCTCTCAACTCCGGCGCTATTGCAAGAGTACCCCTAGCTTTTTTATTATACCACCAGTTCGGAGGTTTGTCAAGTAAATAAAAGCAAAATCTCCGCCCCCGCCGGAAAAGGCAGGAGCGGAGCAGTTGTCAGCCGGTAAACAGCGACAGAATTATTTCGCCAACGAAGTCAAGCGCAATGTCGGCGATAAATTCCGACGCTTTTATAAGCCAGTTGCCCTTGCGTTTCTTCATACAAGCGGACCTCCGGGGATCACTTTCTGCCAGCCATTTTGATTATATCGCCGAATTTCAGGCGGCTGCCGTTGTGCAGGATTATCATTTCGTACACCCTTGCGACAATGACTGCGACCAGCGCCACGAACACTGCCAGAATAAGCGTTGCGATTATCACCTGCGGCAGCGAGAGCGTTCCGAGAAGCAGCGCCGAGGGCAGGGCGAAGGGGGAGCTTACCGGGAAGTAGTAGGAGAATATCTGCATGGGATTTGTGGAGGCTGCGCCGGTGTCAATGCTCTCCATAGTGAATATGACCGGGAAATACGCGAGGTAGAAGCCCAGCACTCCCAGCAGAGAATAGGGCTGCATTGCCTGCGCAAGATCCTCCATTCTGCTGATGGAAGCTCCGACAAGAGCCGCGATAAGCGCAAAGAACAAGAATCCGAGTATAAATATAACAAGTATCAGAATGAACGTCAGCGGAGAAAGACTTCCAAAGCTGCTGTTTACAGCATCGACTATCTCGGCATTCTCTCCTACCTGAATATCCGCGTTCTGAAGCATATTCATCAGATCTCCGCCGATACCGAAGGGAGCTGTGACCAGAAATGTTGCTCCGCCCACAACGCCTATCAGAATGAACTGAAGCAGGGAGATAAGCCCCATTGCAAGCACCTTGCCGATTACTATTGCAAGCGGTCTTACCGAGGTCAGCAGAAGCTCCATTACGCGGGAGGTCTTTTCTGTTGCGATAGACTGCGCCACAGTCTGACCATACGCAAAGATAAGTATAAACAGTACCAGCGAGAATACCATTGGCACGATGTAGTTTATCATCGTTTCGAAAATGCTCCACTCGTCGGAGCCTGCTTCGATCTTGGAGGCGGTAACGTAACGCTGTGAAGCCGCGTAATCCTCCGGGGATACGCCGAGATCGACTATATTGCGGTATTTCACGATCTCAGTCACAAGCCCTGAGGCTGTATCAACAGAATCTCCGTCCGTTCCCGGCGAATAGAAGGTCTTGACCGCATAGCCAAGCACTGCGCCGTCAAGCTCCTCCGGGGTGACGGTTATCAGCGCCTGCCCCTCCTCTGCCTGTGAAAGCTCGGAGATAAGGTCGTCTGTGCTTTTGTCGCTTTCGGCAAGCTTTAGTCCGGAGGTTTTGAGCGCTTCTCTGTCCTCGCCGGTGATAACTCCGCTGTTGTCCGTGAGGTAGACCGTGTTCAGCAGTATCTCGGTATTCTGATTTCCTGAACCGGTGATCTCATCGCTCGCTCCAAGCACTTTGGGGATAATGTTTATGCCGCCAACGATAAGAATTACGATAAGGCTTATGATGATCGTTCCGATAATGAATGACTTTGTTTTTATATACTGTGTAAAGGTGAAGCTGAAAACCTTTTTCCAGCCCCGCGCGATACCTGCGTTATTATTTTTCATCAGACTCACCTACCTTTTCAATAAATATTTCGTTGAGCGTAGGCTCACGAAGCTCGTACTTTATCAACGGCATTCCGCTGTCCATTATCCTGTGAAGCAGCGCGTGAGCCTGCTCCTCGCTGCTCACATTGAAGCTGGAGCCGTTGGGAGTTTCTTCGGTGACGGCAAGCCCGCATTCCTGCGCCATTGCGCTGATGTCGCCCTCGCATTTCACCGTCAGCTTCACACGTCCGTAGCCCTTCTTTATCTCGTTAAGGTTGCCCTGAAGCACCGTCTTTCCCTTGTTGAGTATCACGATATCCCGGCAGAATTCCTCAATGGTGGACATCTGGTGGCTGGACATGATGACAAATTTATTCTGCTTTATCTCGTCCCGGATCACGCTCTTGAATAGCTCCGCGTTCACCGGGTCAAGACCGCTGAGCGGTTCGTCCAGAATGAGCAGCTCCGGATTTGGCGCAAGCGCTGCGATGAGCTGTATTTTCTGCTGATTTCCCTTTGAAAGCTGCTCAGCGCGTTTGTCGCGGTATTCCTGAACCCCCAGACGCTCAAACCAGTAGTCCAGCGCCCGCTGCGCGTCCGGACGCTTCATTCCTTTCAGTGAAGCGAAGTACAGCAGCTGATCCATTATCTTGTATTTCGGGTAGAGTCCGCGCTCCTCCGCGAGGTAGCCTATCGACTCGTTTGCGGTGCAGAACGGCTTTCCGTGCCATGTGACAGAGCCGCTGTCTGCGCTCAGCATTCCCAGAATAATGCGGATAGATGTAGTTTTTCCGGCGCCGTTGGTACCAAGCAGTGCGAATACTCCCGGCTCGTTCATCTCGAAGCTCAAGCCCTGTACGGCGGTGTAGTTTCCGTAGGTCTTTACGATATTATCCACCTTAAGCGACATATATTTCACGCTCCCTTTACTGTTTATGTGTTGTATATACAGTATAATCTGTTGGACCGATTTTGTCAAGGGGGTTTTCATAAAAAAATAAAAAAATTTTTATCATAGCCGGCTTAAATGAGCAAAAATAACCCGCAGGTAGGCGGTCTGCCGCGTTTCACGGAGCGCCTTTTATTCCAGAATATGTCTTGTAGAGAAAGAAAAACAAAAAAATTCCGCAAGGCTACTTGAAATATTCCGCGTAATATGATATACTAATACTGATAGCAGGCATTCCTGCAATTCTACATGAAAGAGGTGTTCATTTTGAAGCACATCACAACTATCAACAAGGCTAACCTGAAGGCTTCTGCTCTCAAGGGCGGCTGCGGCAAGTGCCAGAGCTCCTGCCAGTCTGCTTGCAAGACCTCCTGCACAGTTGCTAACCAGAAATGTGAGTCTGTTAAGTAATCCATACTTACATCAGACACTCGGGCGGAATCGTTCCGCCCTGTTTTTTTGAGAAGAATAATTTAATATAGAAAGGCGAATTCCGATGATACACAAGTTCAAACAGCTCGGCTACAATATAGTCCTGGACGTGAACAGCGGCGCTGTACATCTTCCGGATGACTGCGCGTATGATATGCTTGATCTCCTTGACGCGCCCATGACCGAAGAAATGCCCGCAGACCTCCCCGCAAAGCTGTCCGGCTACTCTGAAAGCGAAGTCCGCGAGGCTTATGCGGAGCTTTATCAGCTCTACAAGGACGGCGCTCTGTTTGCGGAGGACGACTATGAGAAATACAGCGACACAATGGTGAAATCCCCGGTGAAGTCCATGTGCCTTAATGTTGCTCACGACTGCAACCTGCGCTGTGAATACTGCTTCGCCCAGACGGGAGATTTCGGCGGCGAGCGCTGCATAATGACCCCGGAAACCGGCAGAAAGGCTATTGATTTCCTGATCGAGCGCTCCGCCAACCGTGAGCAGCTTGAACTGGACTTTTTCGGCGGCGAGCCTCTTATGGCGTGGGATACCGTCGTACAGACGGTGGAATACGCCCGCTCAATTGAAAAGCAGCACGGAAAGCACTTCCGCTTTACCATAACCACAAACGGACTGCTGCTTGACGATGAGAAGATAGAATACATAAACCGCGAAATGAGCAACTGCGTGCTGTCCCTTGACGGCAGGCGGGAGGTAACTGACAGGATACGCAAGACCATAAACGGCAAGAGCTGCTTTGATATAATCACCCCGAAGTTCCAGAAGCTGGTCCAGAGCCGCGGCGACAAGGATTACTATGTCCGGGCGACATTCACGAGGTACAATCTTGATTTCACCGAGGATATACTTGCCATGCGGGATATGGGCTTTGTTCAGCTCTCTGCCGAGCCGGTTGTCACCGACCCCGGCGAGCCGTATTCTATCCGTCAGGAGGATCTCCCCCGGGTATTCTCGGAATACGACAGGCTGTGCGAGGTCATGGCGAACAGAACGGAGGACAAGTTCAACTTCTTTCACTTCATGGTGGATCTGAACGCAGGTCCCTGCGCTATCAAGCGGCTGCGCGGCTGCGGCTGCGGCAATGATTACGTTGCTGTCGAGCCTCACGGCGATATTTACCCCTGTCATCAGTTCGTGGGCATAGAGCAGTGGAAAATGGGTAATCTATATGACGGCACCTTTAACGACGATATCAAGACCTATTTCTCTAAGGTCCACGTTTACAGCAAGGAGGGCTGCCGTAACTGCTGGGCGAAGTTCTTCTGCTCCGGCGGCTGCAACGCCAACAGTTTCATATACGAGGGCGATGTGAAGAAGCCCTACAAGCTCGCCTGTGAAATGCAGAAAAAGCGCCTTGAATGCGCGATCGCGCTGGCAGCGGACAGGGCTGTAAAGGGTCAGGACGCGCCGGTATTCGGCGAAGCCCCGGCAAGCATGGGGTAATAGATAAATTCGGAATTGAAAGCGTCCGCTTCGCGTACTGAATTATATTACTTATATTTTGTTCAGCCCAATTTAATTGTTTATTCAAATTTGTTTCACCGGATTAACACAATCGGCTGTTATACTTAAACCAGATCAAGGGAGGAAAAACTTCCCGGATAGTGATTATGAGAGTGAGGTAAAAGATCATGTATGAATATAATAATAACGGAATGAACGAAAGCCAGAACGCACAGTATCAGGGCAGCTTCTCCACAGATCCGCAGCCCCCTAAAAAGCCCAAGACCCACAAGACCGCAAAGGTGATCGCGCTTGTGGCGGCAGTTGCGGTGCTCTGCGGCGGCGCAGGCTTCGGCGGCGCGTTCCTTGCGAACCAGACAAGCAATCTGCTTATCGGCGGAGCGCCCTCAGCGTCCGAAAGCGGCGATTCCGAGGCTGAAAGCTCCACGTCCAGCCCCTCTGTAAACAGCGACGAATCCAGCGATCTGCACGAGGTACTCGACGCGCTCCAGTCGGACGTGACTACGCATTCCAGCACAGGCGAGATCGAGTATAACAGCGACGGCTCGTATGCCTATACAAGGGATCTTGTCGCAGAGGTCAAGGATTCTATCGTATACATTGAGGTGTATGTAAGCATCCGCGGTCAGGAGACCCTTTACGGCGCAGGAAGCGGTATCATAATCTCAACGGACGGTTACATCATCACAAACGCTCACGTTGCGGAGAATGATTATTACGCTGTCACAAAGCTGACGGTAAGCATAAACACCACCGACCCGACAGACGGCAGCAGCATTGCCACAAAGTATGACGCTGAACTTATCGGCTCCGATACCGACACTGACCTTGCGGTGCTGAAGATAGACGCAGAAGATCTCCATGCGGCGAAGCTGGGCGATTCCGATACGCTTTGCCTCGGCGATGACGTTGTTGCGATAGGCAACCCCATGGGACTTGAAACCTCCGTTTCAAAGGGCGTTGTTTCCGGTCTGAACCGTCAGGTTTACGATGACAACACCGTTTCCGCTATCCAGACCGATACCGCGATCAACAGAGGCAACTCCGGCGGCGGACTGTTCAATATGCACGGTGAAGTAGTCGGCGTTGTTAATATGAAGCTCATCAATGACAACGCAGAAAACCTGAGCTTCGCAATTACTATCAACGACGCGAAATCCGTCATCAACGACCTTATCACAAAGGGCTATGTTTCCGGTCGTCCTATTCTCGGCATTACCTGCTTACAGGTAAGCGAATATATCGGAGCAATACAGAACATGACGCCGGGGCTGCTTGTTACCGACATTGAAAAGGATATGGCGATAGCGGACAGCGAGCTTATCGTGGGAGATACCATTGTTGCTATAAACGGCACACCGGTGCTTACAGTTGAAGAGGTTTCAGAGGTCATCAAGGACATGAAGCCCGGCGATACCGTTACTGCAACAGTTGTCAGAACCGACTCCCGCGGACGCGACAAGCAGATAGATATTGACATCGTGCTGTCGGAATACAGCGGAAGCTGATACAAAAATAAACCATAAGCTAAGGGCAGGCGACGAACCTGCCTTTTGCTGATTCTGGAATATCCTGCAATACTCCGCACAAAAAGTCGGGACATCTCCGATATTACATGATACAATATGATCACAGCAGAAAGGCGGGACTTCACATGAACGACTGGACAGAGGGCATACAGAACGCAATAAGATATATCGAGGACAACATCACAGAGCCGCTGGAGGTGAGCGATATCGCCGCCAGAGCTTATGTTTCGGCATTCCATTTCCAGAGGATTTTCAGCGTTCTGTGCGGAATGACTGTCGGGGAATACATACGCAGCCGGAGGCTGTCACTTGCGGCACAGGAGCTTTCCAGCTCCGATATCAGGGTGATAGACGCCGCGCTGAAGTACGGCTACGACAGCCCGGACAGCTTCACCCGCGCGTTCACTAAGTTCCACGGAGTTACTCCCTCTGCTGCGAAGGAGCGTGGTGCGGCTCTCAAGAGCTTTGCACCGCTGAGAATAAAACTAACGTTGGAGGGCGGAAGTATGATGGAGTACAAAATCGTAGAAAAGGCACAGTTCACAGTAATGGGTATATCAAGGAAATTCAACACCGAAACCTCGTACCAGGAGATCCCGAAGTTCTGGGAAGAACATTTCAGAAACGGTGGCAGTGAAAAGGTCATGGGAATGTATGGCGTCTGCATAGACTCAAAGGACAGCGGCTCTAATGGAATGGAGTTCGACTATCTTATAGCGGACAACTATATGCCCTGTCAGGAGATACCCGAGGGCTGCGTTACCCGGGTCATTCCTGCGGGAACATGGGCAATATTCCCGTGCAGTGTCAAAACGCTCCAGAGCGTCAACACGAAGATCTGGAACGAGTGGCTGCCAAACTGTAAGGACTACAAGCTGGCAGGAAACTACAACATTGAGATGTATACCGAAATGTGCGATGACCCGGCTAAGCAATACAGTGAGATCTGGGTGCCGGTGGAGAAAGTGTAAAGCAAATTAGGTAATTAGCGGGCAAAGTAAATCGAACAGCAATGCCGTTCCGGATAAAAACCCGGGGCGGCTTGCTTTATTTTTTTTGCCAGTTATATAGACAAACGCAATAA
>CAMAGG010000060.1 GCA_945833805.1 uncultured Clostridia bacterium
CGATTTGAACCCCTGTTTCTCTGGAAGTTCAATCCGTTTTGTTATCTATATTATATCACTTGCAGATACTCTTGTAAAGTGGTTTTTATCAAATTTGAATAGTTTGTAGGAATTTTCAGAATAATTTTTGTTTATTTTCACAACACTTGTATTAATTATCAAAATGCGCAAAGCCGAAAGGGCGGGGGGGTAATAAATAAGTTTTGAAATACTAATTTTAAAGGCTGTGTGACCATTCACACTGCCTTTCTTCTTTTTCGGCTGGTAGTCAAGCCTGCACAGCTTGCCAAAAACAAAGCCGCTGACGTATCGGCTTTAGCAGAACGGCTGGTGATTTCCGACAGGCTGAAGCACTATCCCTCGCAGCTTTCCGGCGGTCAGCAGCAAAGGGTTACGATTGCCCGTGCGCTGGTCAATAACCCTGATGTGCTGTTGTGCGATGAGCCTACGGGAAATCTCGACCAAAAGACGGGTGATGATGTAATGGAGCTACTTTTACAGCTTAACAAAATCGAAAAGCGCACGATTGTGATTGTAACTCATAACCCGGAGATTTCGGCTCGCTGCGGACGGACGATTGAGATTGCAGACGGAACATTGACCGGCTGATTTGTTGATTGCATTATTCAATGATTCTTCAACATAGCGCTTGCAGAAAACCATGCTCCGTTTGCGCTGTACCTGAACACACCGCCGTTTCTCTCGCAAATCTCGCTGACGATAGTCATTCCCAGCCCGTGATTTTCGGTATCCTTTTTAGCGGTCGGAATCTTCCTGCCCGGAACATTTGGGACATAGCAAAATCGATTTTTTACAATTATCGTTAGGTAATCCTTATACATGAATACTCTTATCTCAACATACGGATCATCTGCCTTTTCGGCGGCTTCAAGCGCATTATCAAGCAGATTGGATATGACAGAAGAAATATCGGAAAGCTCAATGCGAATTTCGGGAAGCGCCTCAAGCGAGTACTCAAACGGTATTTTCCGCATTTCGCTTACCGCCGCCTTGTATGTAATTACCGCGTCAATAAGGCTGTTTCCTGTTGACTGCGAAAGCGAGGGCTGGAGGCTGTCGGCGGTTTCGCTAATTTCGTGAAGAAGCTCCCGCGCCTGCTCGTATTCGCCGCTGTCGATAAGCGCCGTTACGCTTATGAGGTGATTCTTGATGTCATGACGGACTTTCCGCAGGCGCTGTGAGGTCTGAAACTGCACTTCAAGCTGTTCCTTTACGGAGCAGTAATCCGACCGCAGATGGTGGAGCTGCTTCTCACGTTCGTAAGCAGCACATATCTCGGCAAAGAAATTTATCACGACAACGCTCATCGCAAGCGTCAGAACCGCCGCAGATGCAATCACCGGCGCAATAGCCGCATTACATTCGCCAAATTCAAACAACGAGCCAAACACCGCTGTAATCACCATAAAAACCGCTGACACAAAGGAATAATGCCGCCACGCTTCGTCAAATGTTTCCTGAGGCTGCTGCGAAACAATGTACCATATAAGGTACAGCAAACCGCCGCCTGCCGCCGCAGAAATAAGTCCATACAACGCATGGTTGAACAGCGTTCCGTTCACTGTTTCGGGATAGTCGCCACGCATTACCGCAAACAGCAGACAATTCACCGTAAGCTCGGCGGCAGTTCGGATATAAATACAGGTAAGCGAAACTGAAACCGCATGATATGGCTTCATACCAAGAAATACTATGCACACAAACAGCAGTACCGCTAACGAAATCATGCACCTCGCCCACAGCGAAAGCGCTATCGCCGCAAGGTCAATGCCTGCGCAAAGCACCGTCAGTAATACGATAACAGCGGCAGAGCGATTTGTGCCGCTCAGCTTTTCCGCAAAAATGACGGACAGTGCATTTTTTATCAACAGAAGAATGGAGTCAACTATCAGCATTCGCTTACCCTCGCAGTTACATAGTCTGAGATACGCGCCAGAAGCGCCTTTGTACGGCGGCGCGAGAGCGGAATAAGCTCGCCGTTATCAAGCTCTATGTCAATGCTGTTCACCGAACGTATTTTTGAGATATTCACCACATAGCCGCGACAGACCTCGAAAAAGCCCTTGTCAGCAAAGCGCTTGGCAAGCTCTGAGATCCGAGCGGAGGAAAGCTGATACTCCCGGTTTCCGGTTTTCAGATATACGATTCTGCGGACGCAGCAGAAACAGAATATGTCCTCGGCAGTGAGCTTCAGCATGGAACGCTCTCCGTCGTTTATCACATCGAACAGAAGATATTCCGGCTTGTGCGCGGAATAGTCGGTCAGAACACGCTTGATTTCCGCAGCAACGGCGCTGTCACCAATATCCTTGGGAATAAACGCATTTATCCGGTAGGGTATCGTGTTGAATACCTCTGCGCGAAAAGACGTTATAAACAGCAGAAAAAACACCGAATCCAGCAGGCGCAGCTTCTCTGCGACCGCCTTTCCGTTAATCTCCGGCATATCTATATCCAGCATGACTATATCAAAGCCATTTTCCTGCTCAAAGGCTTCGACCAGCCTGTTTCCGTGCGTGAACACCGATATTTCTGCTGAGCAGTTTGCCTCTGCTGCGGCACGCTCGGTGAGCGGTTTCAGTTTCTCATATATGTACTTTTCGTTGTCATCGCATATAGCAATTCGCATTTTATACCACCCCATTAAAAGTATAACACAAAGTGATAAAAAGTTCAATCGGCTCCCTCTACCGTTGGGAAGCGCAGCTGAACCATTCGGTAAAAAGTACTTGAACCCACACTTGGTTTGTGGTATCATCACTGCGAAAGAGAGGAATTTATATGCTAAGTCTGTTGTACCCCGATAATTACACCCCGAGCGGAATAACGCTTGACAGAACAGTTGTCGAAAGCCTTGAGCTGCCGTACATAGCCATGCTGATATGTCCGTACAGCACGGAATACGCGCTTGGCATTCTTACTGAAATTATCACAGACGAATCGGTCGTGCGCTGGCGGCAGGATATTCTGGAGGACTTTATCAATGTCCCCCAACTGGAACAAAAGCTGCAACGCAGCATAAAAACTATCTACGACAACGCGCATTCCGTGTACGCAAAAATCGGCTCAACACAGTCATTCTATGAGGTGCAGGAGAATATCGCAGCAATAGAAGCCTTTTCAGATTGCTTGAGCGAATGTCATGAATTTATACAAAAATACGGCGGTAGGATCCGTTCCGATGGGATAAAGTGTGTGCTTGCAGAGCTGGAGGAGCGTTATAATTCCGACAGCTACAAAGGACTTTTAAAAGAGACAGCCGAGCTGAAAACCAAGCTTTCCGAGGGGATAAAGAGCGTTACATTTTCGGTGAATTTCGACGAGGTTATGCGCCCGACGGAGATAATGCTTCTTTCAGCAGACAAAGAGCCTGTGCGGAAAAAATCCCGCTTTGAACGCCTTCTCTCCCATGACAAAGCCGCCGAGCCGATATCCAAGATATACACCCGCAAATCGAAGGAGGGGCAGATCTCCGAAATAAACGGTGCTCTGTTCGCCGAGCTTGACGCGCTCTGCGGCGGCTACATGAAGCGCGTCAACACCGCAATAAAGCGCTGCTATGAGGAAAACACCGATATGCTTATAAAGCTGTCAAAGCAGATAGAGTTCTATATCGGCGCTAAGGAGCTTGCGGAGCGTGCGTGGCAGATGGGACTTCCCTGCTGCCGGCCAGTGATAGTTCCAAAGGAACAGCGCAAATTCTGCTGTGCGGCAATGCACGACCCTGTGCTTACAAACCGGCTGTTGTCCGAGCGTGTGCGCGATAATATCATTACCCATATCTGCACAAATGACTGCGCAATGGACGATGCGGCGCGGCTGCTGATTATTTCGGGAACGAACAACGGCGGAAAGACCACTTATCTCCGTTCTGTGGGAATAAATCAGATACTTACGCAGGCAGGACTTTTCGTGTATGCGGAGAACGCTGAAATATCACTGTGTGACCGCATTTTCTTTCTCTCTCCTCAGGAGGAAAAGGCGGGGGTGAATACTAGCCGTTTCACTGAAGAATGCAAGGACTTGCGCCGCACGATAGATTCGGCGACCGAATACAGCCTTATTCTGATGAATGAAAGCCTGTCCAGCACCAACCCGTATGACAGCCAGATATTAGGCGAGGAGGTACTGCGGATTTTTGCGGACGTTGGGTGCAGGCTGGCTTTCGCAACTCATATCGTTGAACTTGCCGACCTGCCCGAAAAACTGAACGAGGGCGATGTACGCAGCAAATTGGTTTCACTTGTGGCGCTTTGTGACGAAAGCGGCGCTCCGACATATCGCATTGTTGTCGGTAAGTCCAACCATGCGCGAAACGCACAGTATATCTTCAATAAGTTTGGGATTTCATTTGAGGAATATATCACTACAAGGCACTCCGGATATTAAAAAACGTATTTCTTCGTCATATTATCCTAGCCACCAAGCACAATCTTTCTCCAACAATGCCCTACCCCGAATCATTCTTTTGAACAGAAGAGAGCTAAATGTGAATAATCTCTACGCTTTTGTTGTTATGAATCCTTTCTGATTTAGTATGTATGCATATTCCTGAAAAAATGAAGCGACACTCCATTTTTGGGGTGTCGCTCGTTTGCATTTAGACGCTTGTTTGTCTTGGCTGAATACTTCTTTATCGGTAGCCATCTAAAGGGTGCCCCTTTGGTCAGTTCCGCCTCGCCGACACTTAATCTTTGCAACAGATGATTTGCTCGGCGAGTCAAAAACTGCTTTATCGGATGCACACTAAGCCGTGCGCCGTGATCGACTAATATGTTCGCATAAGGACTTCCGCCAGATCAGACGCTTGCGCCCTTTGAGATGAATACCGGGTAATCTGTCGATCCGGTAATAGTGCGGTTCTTGGTGAGGGTAGCGTCCTTATCGGAAATACCGTTGATGAACGCAGCCTTTTCCTCGATAACTGTACCCTGCATAATGATGCTGTTCTTTACAACAGCGCCCCTTCCGACAACTACGCCGCGGAACAGCACGGAGTTCTCCACAGTGCCATCGATGATGCAGCCGTCGGCGATAAGAGAGCCTTTCACGTTTGCGTCAATGCCGTACTTCGCGGGAGCGACATCTCTTACCTTTGTGTAGATCGGCTTATCCAGCGGGAATACCTTGTGGCAGATATCACGGTTCATAATGTCCTGATTTGCCTTGTAGTAGGTCTTCATGCCATCGATGATCTCATAGTAGCCGTCATACTTGTAGCCGTAAACCTTGAAATCGTGCAGCTTGTGCTGGAGAATATCCGTTTCAAAGCTGTAAAGACTGCGGCACTCGGACTCGCGGATTATGTTCTCAAGGAAATCACGCTTGGTAACATAGATATTCAGTGCAGGGTTCATCTCGCCGCTGATCGCAGGTTTTGAAAGGACATCATAAACAACGTCACTGTCGTCAACGCAGAGAACCGTGAACTTTGAAGCTCTCTCGCTGTCGAAAACTCCCCTGCCGTAAACGCAGGTGATGTCTGCGCCCTTCTTCTCATGGAATTCGATGATCGGTCTGAAGTCGATATTTGCGACCACGTTGCTGTCCGCCATGATGACATACTCCGCGCCGGACTCATGAATGAATTCAAGAGCACCCGCAAGCGCCTCCAGACGACCTCTGTAAACGCCGTTATCGCTTCTTCCATAGGGCGGCAGAATGTGCAGGCCGCCGGTCTTTCTCGCCAGATCCCACTCACTGCCCATGCCGAGGTGATCCATTAGTGAATAGTACTTAGCCTGTGTGATAATTCCCACCTGAGTCATTCCCGAATTGACCATACTTGACAGCGGGAAGTCAATAAGACGGTATCTCGCCCCGAACGGAACGCTCGCCATTGCTCTCGCCTTAGTCAGTTCGGGAAGATTTTCTTCGTGCATATTAGCAAAAATAAGTCCTAAAACATTACCCATACTTGCCATATCAAAAACTTCCTCCTACCTCATATATCCTTAGAAATCATAGCCTTTGGCGGTGCAACTGCCTTGTCGGAAACGTTGACGTTGTGACCGATTACCGCAACACCCCACTGCGACTTGTCCTCGATAAGCTCAGGACGTTCTCCGATATGCGCGCCCTCGCCGATGACGCAGTTTTCGCCAACGATAGAGTACTCGATGACCGCGCCCTTCTTGATAACGGTGTTCGGCATGATGATACTGTCGCGGACGATCGCGCCCTCCTCGATAACAACTCCCGCGAACAGCACCGCAAAGTCTACCATACCGTTGATCTCGCAGCCCTCCGCTACCATGGAGTTCTGGATCTGGCTGGTGGGACCTGCGTAATGTGGCGGCATTACCGGGTTTCTGGAATAGATCTTCCAGCTGTCGTCCAGCAGGTCGAGGGGTACGTTCGGGTCGAGCACGTCCATGTTCGCTTCCCACAGGGAGTCGATAGTTCCAACGTCCTTCCAGTAGCCGTCGAAGTGGTAAGCCACCATTTTTTCCTTGTTCTCAAGCATTGTCGGAATGATGTTCTTACCGAAGTCCTTTGTTGCGCCCTCGTCGTTCTCGTTGTCGATGAGGTACTTGCGCAGCTTAGACCATGTGAATACATAGATACCCATGGAAGCAAGATTGGACTTAGGCTCCTTCGGCTTCTCGGCAAACTCGTAGATAGTGCCGTCGGGATTTGCGCTCATGATGCCGAAGCGGGGAGCTTCCTCCCACGGAACTTCGAGAACCGCGATAGTCGCGTCAGCCTCGTTCTGCTTGTGGAAGTCCACCATTTTTGAGTAGTCCATTTTATAGATATGGTCGCCGGAAAGGATCACCACATACTCCGGATTGTATCTGTCAACAAAGCCGATATTCTGATAGATCGCATTAGCCGTACCGGAATACCACGCCTTGCCCGCAGCGGTTTCATACGGAGGGAGAACGTGAACTCCTCCATGCGCTCTGTCAAGACCCCACGGCTGACCATTGCCTATGTACTCGTTCAGCACCAGCGGCTGATACTGTGTAAGAACGCCTACGGTGTCAATACCTGAATTTACGCAGTTCGACAGCGGGAAGTCGATGATCCTGTACTTGCCGCCGTAAGGAACAGCCGGCTTCGCCATATCCTGCGTCAGCGCGTAAAGACGGCTTCCCTGACCGCCGGCAAGCAGCATGGCTACGCACTCTTTTTTAATGTGATTCATATATTTCCTCCTGTCCCGACCTTTTGGGCCGTGATTTTCTTAGTTGTATCGCCTTTTTCGGCGGAATTAGCTTTTGCGGTAACTTCCGGCTTCTTCTCCGGCGCCGGCTCTCCGGTCTTATCAGCCTTTCCGGACTTCTCAGCCGCTTCTTCTGCTTCGATAAGCTTCGACGGCGGAGTGCGCTTGTTCTTTATCTTGAAGAACAGCACTGCCATAGGAGGCAGATCAAGTGTAATGCGGTACTGTTCGCCGTGCATCGGTTCCTCCTGAGCGGTGAGCACCCCGTTGGATACTCCCGTACCGCCGTATTTCCGGTCGTCGGAATTGAACACCTCCACATAGTCCGCATAATAAGGTACACCGATATCGTAAACTTCATGCCTTACTGGCTGGAAATTGCAGACGCAGATTATCTCGTCCTTGTTCCTTGCGATCCTGCGGAAAGCTATGACGGAATTTGCGTTGTCCTCGCTGGAGATCCAGTGGAAGCCCTCCCAACTGGTGTCGCACTCCCACATGGGAGGATTTTCCTTGTAGAATTTATTCAGATCCTTGACATATTCATACAGCTTCCTGTGCGGCTCGAATTCCATGACCTCCCAGTCGAGCTGGGTCTGGAAATTCCACTCCTTGTACTGAGCGAACTCCTGTCCCATGAACATGAGCTTCTTTCCGGGGTGAGCCATCATGTAGCCTAAGAATGTACGCATGGAGTTGAAGCGGAACTCACGCGGACCTCCCATTTTATCCAGCATGGAACACTTTCCGTAAACCACCTCGTCGTGCGAGATAGGCAGGATAAAGTTCTCCGAAAATGCGTAATAGAACGAGAATGTAACTAAATTCTGATTATAGGGACGACCCAGCGGATCCATGGACATATAGCGGAGCATATCATTCATCCAGCCCATGTTCCACTTGAAGTTGAAGCCCAAACCGCCGATGTCCGTAGGCTTTGTTACCATAGGCCATGCGGTGGATTCCTCCGCGATCATCATTATGTTGGTATGCTCTTTGAACAGCGCCGAATTGAGCTTCTGGAGGAACGCGACAGCCTC
This sequence comes from uncultured Clostridia bacterium, assembly GCA_945833805.1. GTDB lineage: Bacteria > Bacillota > Clostridia > Oscillospirales > Ruminococcaceae > CAG-115. The sequence goes on from CAMAGG010000060.1 coordinate 8,230, forward strand.
AAGGTTCTCATGACCGCCCTTGTGGTTCGGTCGCCACTCGCCGCCCTGCCTGTCATAGTCAAGGTAAAGCATTGAAGCAACAGCGTCAACCCGAAGTCCGTCAACGTGATACTTCTCTATCCAGTAATTCGCATTGGAAATAAGGAAGCTCTGCACCTCCGGCTTTCCCCAGTCGAAAACGTGAGTACCCCAGTTCTTGTGCTCCCTTTTGAGCGGGTCGGAATACTCATAGCAGCTCGTTCCGTCAAACTCATACAGACCAGCCGCGTCCTTCGGGAAGTGCGCCGGCACCCAGTCGATAATTACACCGATGCCCTCCGAATGGCATTTGTCAACAAACCACATGAAATCGTGGGGCGTGCCAAATCGCGAAGTGGGGGCAAAATAGCCTATCTGCTGATAACCCCAGCTTCCGTCGTAGGGATATTCTCCGATAGGCATAAGCTCAACGTGAGTGTAGCCCATCTCCTTGACGTATGGAATAAGCTTTTCCGCAACCTGATGATAGCTGAGATAGTTCTCGCCGTCCTTGCGCCATGAACCTATATTCACCTCATAGATATTCGCAGCGCTGGAATAAATATCTTTTTTGTGAAGCTCGTCAAGATACTTCTGATCGGTCCACCGGAAACCCTCGATATCGTAGAATTTTGTGGCGGTATTCGGACGCAGCTCCATGTGATACCCGTAGGGGTCAGCCTTGAGCTTGATAAGTCCGTCCTGACTTTCAACGCTGTATTTGTAGTTGTCGTACTGCTTAATGTTCTCAATGAACAGCTCCCAGATACCACCGTCGCTTATCTTGTTCATCGGGTGGCGGGTCCTGTCCCAGTGGTTGAAATCACCGACAACGCTGACATTGCGGGCGTTCGGCGCCCATACTCTGAACACAGCGCCAGTCTTTCCGCCCTGTGTTTCGCGGTGAGAGCCGAAGAACTCATAGGCATGGGAGTTCTCGCCCTGATGGAAAAGATACAGCGGAACAGTGTATTTTTCCGGAACATTGATTGCCATATAGTAAGACCTCCTGTCACAATTCTCATGTTGGTTATTTGCAAAATATACAAAAAAGCCGATTCCGGTCTAATGATCCTTGTAATTATTGTACCACACAAGCAATTTTTTTTCAATAGTTTTGTGGATATTTCATGTTTTTAGCTATTTTTATTTAATGCACTTTGGTCATTTTGTCTAATGTTTTTCAACTATCTGTAAGCATTGAATTAATATGAGGTAAAAAACCAGAAAAATCCACGAAAAAGCTGCGGCGAAGCTCCGGAAAGCCCCGCCGCAGTAATGTATGTCTATCTCCCGACAGTCACCGCAATAATGCTGATATCGTCCTCCCGTCCGTTTTCGGAGCTGCGGGCGGCATGGGCTATCCGCTCGGAAAGTTCCTTTGAAGAGCCGTTCTCCTTTGAAAGCTCCCTAGACAGCCATTCCTCGTCCAACGCTGCGCCGTCCGTGGTCATAATGATCACGTCCCCGGCGGAAACATGGAATTTCTGCGCCGGAACGGTGATCCTTCCTCCCGAACCCACCGGTGGGGAGGATATCACCGCCCGCAGCAGCCTGTCCCCGCACTTGATATAGGTCGCGGCGGCGCCCGCCTTGTAAATCACGCATTCCCCGGTGTTGAGGTCAAGCCGGCAGATGTCCAGTGTGGCATAGCTTTCGTCTGCGGATTTCACCATGAGTGAGGTGTTGACCGTTTCAAGCGCCGCGCTGAGGGATATCCCGCTCTTTATAAGCCGGGAAGCCATGCTGCACGCAAGCGCCGAGTCAATTCTCGCCCGGCTGCCGCTGCCCATTCCGTCCGACAGGATTATGTACAGCGCTCCCGACGGGTCGGTGAAGCTGTCGTAGCAGTCCCCGCTGACCCGGTTCTTACCACGGCACAGCTGACAAGCCCCTATCTCCGCCGACAGCACAGCCCGCTCCGAGGCGGTGACCCGAACTCTGCCGCCGCTCGCGCTCACCTCCGGCAGGTCAAGCTCCCTGCCCAGCGCCCGGATAAGCAATTCGCCGAGATATTCCCTGTCGGACTTCAGCTCCCCGGTGCCGTATGCCTCCAGCCGCATTCTGCCGCCCTTTGCAAAGGTCACGAATGCAGCCGGCTCGTTCAGTCCGCATTCCCGCAGAACCTTTTCCGCCCGGCGCTCGGCTGTGCGGCTTCCTGAGCGTATTTTTCCGACGGAGATTCCAAGGTCGGTGAGTATCTCGCTCATTGATGTAAGCTGCCCGATGTAAATCCGGCGAAGTTCCCTGATATGCTGCTGCTCGCCGGAAGTCAGCAGATACTGCTCATAGGCGCGGCGAATCCCGCTGATAACTCCCGCGCGGTTGACGCACTCTGCCGCCGCAAGAGGCGACATTGACTGCTCCGAGATCTCTCCCCCGCTGCGCAGCTGCTTCACCAGCCGGTTGAACTCGCCGTGAAACAGCTCGTATTTCTGTCCCCAGCATACCATATTGTTCGGGCAGCCCCGGCAGCACCTGTCCGCCGCATTGTCCGCCACCTGCGGCAGGCTCACGGAATATCTCCGCTCCAGGGTGTCCGCAGCCGCCTCCAACCCGGTATTAACTCCGGAAACCGCTCCCGCGGCAAAGCACAGGCGTTCCTTTAAGACCTGCGCCGCCGGATTATCAGCCCTGCCGGACTCCTTTGCGCCAAGAAACCGCGAGGGTATCACCGCATACACAGCGCCAGCCGCCGCAAGCTCCGCAAATATTTTCCAAGAACCCTCTGTTATTCCGCCGGCGAGAATTCCAACACATCCAAAGAACACAAATCCCACCGAACGGGTGATCTTACCGAATTTAGAAAGGCAGCAGCTAAGCAGCGCAGCAAGGCACACGACCCCCGCGCCCGCCATATCCGCTCCCCCGGAGGAGCACAGTCCGAACAGCATCGCAACTCCCGGCAGAGCGCATACTGCGGCTCCCTTTCTTTCCGCCGCCGCAAGCATAAGAAATCCCGCCAGAAGCCGTCCGATGTTACAGGGAGGATAATCCAGCCTGCCCAGCGTCATGAACGCGATCCCCAATACCGCCGCCGCAAGAGCGCAGTCCCCGCTGTCCGCGGCGTCAAAGCCCCGGACAGAAGTCCTGTCGTATAACAGCAGCACACATACCGCAAAGATCCCGGCGGTTATCGCCGTAATTATCCCGTAGAGAAGCTCAGACGGCTGACTGTACTCCGCGCAGGAGGGGAAAAACGTGGCAGCCGCCGCAAGCAGTCCCTGAACCGCGCACCTGAGCCACAGATGCTTTGATTTCGGAATTAGCCTTCCCGCAAGTACGACGGCAAGCCCGCCTATCCCGGAGAATCCGTACGGAAAGCCGTGGAGAAGCGCTCCCGCTATCCCTCCGGCATATATCCATATCCCGTTTCCTCCGGTAATCCCGGCGGCAAGCGCAGATGAACCCACCGCGCCTGAACCCGCTCCAAGCTCAAGCAGAAAACCTGCCGCCGCCCAGAGCGTTCCCGATATTATGCTGCCTGCCTTTGTCTTATTGATCTTGTTAAGTGTTTCCCTTGTCGTACCCTGCTGCAGGACGACTGTCTTTTCCGCCATTTTGAACTTCCTCTCCGGGTCAGGGCAACCGCCCTGACTTCACAGCGTCCTGCTGTTCCTTATGATCTTTCCGCTTTGGCGAGAAAATAACGCACACCCGCTCATGCCCGCGGCACAGGCTAGATGATACGTTCTGCTTTCTCCCGCTGCTGTAATATTATATTACCACAAAATGGAAGAAACTTCTGTCAGATGAGGGTAGTAAATTATGTTTTCTTTTAATTTTATTAGTATTTTGCGCTCGGATAAGGAAAAATAGAAAAAGGTTTTGACAAATCGCTTGTTTTATGGTACAATGTAATCAGATATCTGCGCTCCGCAGAAATACTACCACGAAAGGTGAAACAAATGAATATTGATTTTGAAGCCGCTCTCAAATACATCGACCTCGGCAGCTATGACAAAGCGATCATAATGCTGAAGTCCGCGATAGAAAAGGAAAGCGAAGATCCCAGCACAGCAACTCAGTACCGCTGCGTTCTCGCAGAGCTTTACGCAAATCTCGGAAGAAAAGAGGAGTCCAGAGCGGAATTTGAGCAGGTACTGACATACTGCGTCAGAACAAACACCCTCCCAAAGCAGAGGGGCATTGCAAAGGCGTATATTGACGCCTTAGACGGAAAGCTTCCCCCGAACGCTCAGCGCCCCGGAGATTCCCCGATCGTTCCGAAGCCGAGACAGGACAGAGGATTTATTGCAAAGCAGTCCAGAAAGAACCACAAATAACGTTGACACTGAAAGGCGGTCATCATGGAAAGACGCGACAAGACGAATTACTATCTTGATATATCCCAGACGGTTGCAGAAAGGGGAACCTGTCTGCGGCGCAATTTCGGCGCGATCATAGTGAAAAACGACGAGATCATCGCCACCGGCTACAACGGCGCGCCCCGTGGACGTCAGAACTGCTCCGACTACGGAATCTGTATGCGCGACAAGCTGAATGTGCCTAAGGGTCAAAGATACGAGCTTTGCCGTTCCGTCCATGCTGAGGCAAACTGCATCATCAGCGCTCCCCGGCACGACATGATCGGCTCTGTGCTATATCTTGCCTGCCTAGACGCAAAAACCGGAGAGCTTTACGGAGATGTGGAACCGTGCTCCATGTGCAAGCGCCTTATCATCAACGCAGGTATTGGGAAAGTGGTCGTACGCACCTCTCCGGCGGAATACAGGGTGTTTGAGGTCGTTGACTGGGTGAACAATGACGACAGCCTGACCGGCAGCGAGGGCTATTAATGGAGCTTACAAACATCGGAGTTATAAAGGAGCTTTTTGAACGGCACGGATTCTCATTCACAAAGTCCCTCGGGCAGAACTTCCTGATAAATCCGGCGGTCTGCCCGAAGATAGCGGAGCTTGGCGGGGCTAAGCCCGGAGTGTGCGCTCTGGAAATAGGCACAGGAGTGGGGGTTCTCACCAAAGAGCTTGCTAAGCGTTGCGACAAGGTTATCGCGGTGGAAATAGACACCTCCCTCAAGCCCATTCTGGAGGAAACTCTTGCGGACTATGACAATGTTGAGATAGTTTTCGCGGACGTCATGGAAACCGACCTTGCGGCGCTTCTCGCCGAGAAATCCGGAGGACTTGACACCGTTGTCTGCGCAAATCTCCCCTACTATATCACCTCTCCGGTGATAATGCGGGTGCTGGAAAGCCGCCTGCCCATTTCGGCTATGACGGTCATGGTGCAGAAGGAAGCCGCCGACAGGATCTGTGCGAAGCCCGGAACCCGTGACTGCGGCGCTATCTCCTGCGCGGTGTCCTATTACAGCGAACCTAAGCTGCTGTTCAAGGTCGGCAGGGGCAGCTTTATGCCCTCGCCTAACGTGGACAGCGCAGTTATCCGGCTGAACGTAAAGCCAGCCGCAGACATTCCCGCTGAGGAGGAAAAGCTGCTGTTCCGTATAATACGCGCCGCATTTTCCCAGCGGAGAAAGCAGGTGGCGAACCCAATTTCCGGGGAGCTGCACTTGTCTAAAGCGGAGCTTTCCGCGCTCATGGAGGGTTGCGGGATAAAGCCTACCGCACGAGCAGAGGAGCTGACTTTAAAAGATTTCGGCAAACTCACGAAAGCGGTAATCGAGTTAAAATAGTAAAAGGTGCTGCTGATAGCACCTTTTTATTTTTAAGAAAATTGTAATTTGTCGGGCAATGGGGGCGAGGGGCGAAGCCCCAAAAAGTCTTGA
>CAMAGG010000061.1 GCA_945833805.1 uncultured Clostridia bacterium
GCTGGTGCCTCCCAGACGCACCTCAATGTCGCTTACCTCCGCGCCCTTGATATGACCGAATGCCCTACGGCACATCTCAGCCCTGTCCTCATAGTGAAGCAGCTCGGTGCGCTTGTGTGGCGAAACGTATGTCGGAATTATCAGAAGCCTGCGGAGCTTCAGCTGCTTCACAGCCTCCTCCGCAAGCCTTACATGCCCGTTATGCACGGGATTGAACGCGCCGCCGAAAATACCGGTCTTTTTAACCTCACTCAAGCTCTATCACCCGCTTCTTCGGGTCTTTGCTGCGCCGCCACAGCACAAATTTCCGCCCGATGACCTGCACTACCTCGGACTTTGTAAGCTCCGCGAGCTGGTCTGCGGCTTCTCTCGCGGTGAATTCGCAATTCTCCTGAACTCCCACCTTGATAAGCTCCCGGCAGTTCAGCACGTCGTCAAGCTGCTTCACAAGCTCCTCGCCTATGCCCTGCTTTCCGACAAAGAATATGGTGTTGTAGCTCTGCGCAATGGAACGCAGGTGCGCCCTCTGTTTACTAGTCAGCATTAACCGAATTTCTCCTTTAATATCCGGGCAAGCTGTTCAAATGCTCTTGCCCGATGGCTTATCCTGTTCTTTTCTTCCTCGTCAAGCTCCGCCATGCTCGTGTCCTCGTCCACCATGAATATCGGGTCATAGCCGAAGCCCCTGTCCCCGGTCATTTCATCACCTATGTAGCCCTCTATCGTGCCGTTGACGGAATACTCGTCGTCCTCGGCGTATATAAAGTAGATCGAGCAGACGAACCGCGCTTCTCTGAGCGGTCTGGATACCCCGTGCATTTCCTCAAGGACCTTTTCGCAAAGCTCCTTGTCGGAAGCCCCCTCCCCGGCGTATCTCGCGGAATATATACCCGGCGCGCCGTTGAGGAAGTCTATTTCCAGTCCGCTGTCGTCTGCGATAGTCGGAAGTCCGGTCGCCTCAAAAACAGCCCGCGCCTTGATGTGGGCGTTTTCCTCAAAGGTTTCTCCGTCCTCGACAATTTCCTCTGTAAAGCCTGCCTCACGCATTGACACAACGTCAAATCCAAACGGCTCCAGAAGCTTTCTGAACTCCCGGATCTTACCCTGATTGTTAGACGCAATGATTAACCGCTGTCGGACAGGCGACGAGGCGGCAGGTTTTTCTTCGCCCGATTTGTGAAGATGTTTCATAAAAAATCCTTTCCAATTTATCACACAGATGTGTGTTATTTACTCAAATAAAGCCTGAACATAATCCGCAGGAACAAACGACTGCAAATCGTCGATCTTCTCGCCGACTCCCACCAGCTTCACCGGAATGCCCAGTTCGTTCTTTATAGGTATTATTATACCACCTTTTGCCGTTCCGTCAAGCTTTGTAAGAACAATTCCTGTAATTTCGGCACTTTCACTGAAAAGTTTCGCCTGATTGACTGCATTCTGTCCAGTAGTCGCGTCAAGAACCAATAAAGTTTCAACGCAGGCGTCCGGAACTTCCCGGTCGATCACCCTTGCGATCTTCTTCAGCTCCTCCATGAGGTTCTTTTTGTTGTGAAGACGTCCGGCGGTGTCGCACAGAACTACGTCCACACCTCTCGCCTTTGCCGCAGTCAGCGCGTCGAACACCACCGCCGCCGGGTCGCTGCCCTCGCTGTGCTTTATGATGTCAACTCCCGCACGGTCAGTCCATACGTTGAGCTGGTCGATAGCCGCCGCCCGGAACGTGTCCGCCGCCGCGACAAGCACCTTTTTGCCCTGCGCCTTGAGATTTGCGGCAAGCTTGCCGATAGTTGTGGTCTTTCCCGCGCCGTTTACGCCGATAACCATTACCACAGACGGCTTGGTGTCGAGTCTCAGCTCGTTATCGCCGGTGAGAATTTCCGCGATGATATCCCGCAGCAGCTGCTTCACGTCCGATGGGTCTGTCGCTCCTGTGCGCTTTACCGCCGCCCGAAGCTGGTCGCAGATATCCATTGAGGTTTCCGCGCCGATATCCGATAAGATCAGCGTTTCCTCCAGCTCGTCAAAGAAATCCTCGTCTATTTTCGTGAAGCTGTTCATCAGCAGCTCCACCTTGCTCATGAAGCCCTCTTTAGTCTTTCTCAGACCGTTTTTCAGCTTCTCGAACAGTCCCGGCTTCTTTCCGGTATTCTCCGGATGAACTTCCGGTTCTTCCGCGTCCCCGGAGGCTTCGGGAGCCTCCTCCGGCTCGATAGGCGATGTCAGCGCTTCTTCGTCAGCTTCGGCAGGGAGTTTCTCAGCGTCCTGCGGCTGTTCCCCGGCGATCTCGTCATTATCCCCGGAAAGCTCACCGTCAGCCGGGTCAGCCTGTTCAGCCTGTTCGGCTTCTTCTGTCTGCTGGGTGAGAAGCTCATCTTCGCTTTCCTCCTGCTTGCTCTTCTTTTTGAATTTATCAAAAAATCCCATAAAACCTCCGTTCCGGCTATGTTATTATATACCATTCAGGCATTAACTATTATAGGTCAACTCTAAAAACCACCGGCTAATGCCTTAGCACCTCATCTGCTTGCATATTTCTAGTTTGGCGCAAAATATCACATAGTGCTTTCTGGCGATGTTTCATGTTGCGCCAAACCTGCATATTGCACAAATTTCGCTTGACGGGCGCCAGCCCGCCTGCGCTCAATTTGTACAATCTGACGAAAAATCTGACTGCGCATCTGAGGCACTATGGTTTTTAGAGGTGCCCTATAGAAATTTCAATGTCCTCCATAAGTCGGCACAATTAATTCCGTATTTATTTCAGCTCCACGTCCAGCTCGTCTGCAAGGTCGCGGCGCAGCAGCCTTGACACGCCCTTTTCCTGCATGAATACTCCGTAAAGCACCTTGCAGCCCTCTATCGTACCGCGGCGGTGGGTTATAACCATAAGCTGTGTCTGGCTGCTGAACTGGTTAAGATATGTAATGTACTTGTCCACATTCACATCGTCCAGAGCGGCGTCCACCTCGTCCAGCATACAGAACGGCGTGGGGCGGTGCTTCAATATGGCGAAATATATTGTGATAGCCACCATTGTCTGCTCGCCGCCGGACAGGGAAATAAGGTTCTTGATGACCTTTCCCGGAGGCGCGGCAAGGATCTCTATGCCGGAATTCAGCACGTCCTCCGGGTCGGTGAGCTTTAATTCTCCATGCGCTCCGTCGCCGAAAATGCTGACAAATATTTCCTTGAAGCTCTTGTTTATCTCCTCAAAGCTGTTGAGGAAACGGGTCTTTATGTCCTCGGTGAGATCGGAAATGAGCTTTTCCAGCTCCCGCTTGCTCTTTTCGATATCCTCAAGCTGCGCAGTCTGGAACTCATACCGCTCCGCCACCGTCCGGTATTCCTCAATGGACTCCATGTTGACGTTTCCGAGGGAGGATATCCGCTTGCGCAGCTCCTCCAGTTCGTTTTCCGCCGCAAGGAGATTTTCCAGCGGCTTTGCCTGCTCAATAGCCATAGATATGGTCAGATCGTAGCTGTCGTTCAGCATGGCGACTATCCGCTCCTGCTCCCGAACCTCTCCGGTTCGGCGTTCCTCAAGCCTTGCGGTTTCCCGCGCGAAATGCTCCTTGTTGGAGTTTGCCTCGTTTATATCCCGGTGCATCTGACCTATGCTAAGCTCCAGCTGCTCTATCTCCGACATTGCGCGGCTGATGTCAGCCTCCTTGTCGGTAAGCTCTCCGCTGTACTGCTCTATTTCCTTCTTCACCCGCTCGATATCAAGACGGATCCTGTCGTCGTCCGCTTCCAGAGCCGCCACTGTTTCCTTGTAGCTGTCGCTGCTCTGGAACAGCGCCCGGCGGTTTTCCTCCCTTGTGCGTATCTCAACCCGGAACGCGTCTATATCCTTTTCAGCGGCTACTCTGTCAAGGTTGAGCTGGGACAGTATATCTGAAAGCTCCCTGATATGACCCGCCGCGCTGTCGCGCTCGCTGCCGGACTGCTTCTGTCGTTCCTCTATCTCAGCGATTTGTCTGTCGAATTCGGCTATTTCACTGCGGCTGCGGGCGATCTGCTCGTTATACTGCTTTATCTGCGCGTCAAACCGCTCCAGCGCCTGCCTGGAGGTTTCGGTCTGCTGCGAAAGCTGCTCGATGAGCATTGTGTACTTTGAAAGCTCCGCGCGGCTGCTTATCTCCTGCGCGTCAAGGGCTTTCAACTCGTCCTCCATGCCCTCTATCTCCACCGCGAACTTTGCTGCCTCCGCCTGATACTGCCGGAATGCCTCGGTCTTTTCGCTCAGCTTTTTGCGCAGCTCTATTACCTCGGTGTAAAGGGCGCTGCGCTCCTGTTTACGGGAGATTATTCCCGCGCCGTTGCCCCGGCTTCCTCCTGTAAAGGAACCGCCGGCATTTACCACCTGACCGTCCAGAGTTACGATCCTGAACCGCGCTCCGTATTTCTTGCTCAGGAATGCCGCCGTGTCGATATCGTCCACGATCGCGGTAAGTCCAAGCAGATAACGGATTATGTTCTGATACTCGTCATCGCATTCCACAAGGTCGCTGGCAATTCCCTCAAATCCTGGCTCGGAAGACAGACGCGGCTCGTTAAGGCTGCGCCCTTTCATCGCCGAAATCGGCAGCATCGTTGCACGTCCTGCATTGGTTTCTTTCAGGAACCGAATGCAGCGCTTCGCGGTTTCCTCGTTGTCAACGATTATATTCTGCATAGCTGCGCCCAGCGCGGTTTCCACCGCAACCACGAAACGCTCGTCCATGCTGACTACATCTGCGACAGTTCCGTGAATTCCGCCTATCCTGCCCTGCTGGGAGGCTCTCATCAGCTCCTTTACGCTGTGGGTGTAGCCCTCCATGCTCTTCTCAACGTCCTCAAGCAGCTTATAGCGCTTCTGCTTGGTGTCCAGCTCGTCATTCACCTTGTCCGCTTCGGACTTTGCCTCGTTCATGCGGCGGACTTTGCCCTCGTTGAGCCGCTGGTATCCGGAAAGCTTGTTCTGCTTCGCGGCGCGCTGCTCGGCGATCTCGGAAAGCTGCTTTTCCGCCGCCGCCTTGCTGTCGGAATATTCTTTCAGCTTTACCTCGGCATTCTCCGCGTCGCTTAAAAATGCCTGCTTCTGCTCTGCGGCTTCCTCTGCGGAATGCTCTGCCTGAGCCGACCGCGCGTCTGCTTCGCTGCGTTCACGGTAAGCCTGCGCCAGCTTCTGCTCCAGTTCTGAATAGGCACGGCTGCTCTGCTCGCTCTGCTCTGCTATCTCAGACAGCTTCTGCTGAGTTTCGGCGCGCTTCTGCTCCATTTCAGCAAGCTGAGCCTGCTTTTCCTCTATTTTCTGATTAAATTCCTTTATGCCCTCGTCAAAGCTGCGGCTGCTCTCCTCCGCATTCGCGATCTGCTCAGCAAGCTCTCTGCGGCGAGCTTCGTTGTGCTTCAGATCGTTCTCAAACACCTGAATGCTGGAACGCTTTTCCGCGATCTCGGTATTCACCGCTTCGCGGCTTCTGCGGAAACGCTCAAGCTCCGCCTGAATTCGCTGCTTTTTTTCGGTGCTTTCCTCAATGCCGCTCTGAAGCTTCTCCACGTCCTTTTCGTAATGCTCGCATTCTGCGCGGTTGAGTAGCAGATCGTCGTCCAGCTTCTTTATTGCGGAACGCCGCTCCTCATAATGCGCCGCGCCGACTGAGATCTCCAGATCCTTTTTCTGGTCGATAAGCTCTGCGGCAAGCACCGCCTTTTCCGACTGCCTTTTCAGCACCGGCAGCCGCTCCTCGTCAAGCCGGATAATGTCCCTTTGCCGGAGGATATTCTCCTCCGCGCTTTCAAGCTCCTTTTCGGCTTCGGCTTTCTTGTGCAGGAACAGGGAAATTCCGGCGGCTTCCTCGAAGATCTCCCGCCGCTGAGTTCCCCTCGCGTTTACTATCTCCGCAACTCTGCCCTGTCCGATTATGGAATAACCGTCGCGTCCCAGTCCCGTTCCGAGAAGCATTTCCTGAATGTCCTTCAAACGGGACTTCGCGCCGTTTATCAGGTATTCGCTCTCGCCGCTGCGGTACAGCTTTCTGGAGATAGTCACCTCGTCCGCGTCCACCGGAAGCGCACGGTCAGTATTGTCGATGCACAGCGCAACTTTCGCAAAACCCATAGGTTTTCTGTCGGTGGTGCCGTGGAAGATAACGTCCTCCATTTTCTCGCCGCGCAGGGTCTTTGCGCCCTGCTCTCCCATAACCCAGCGCAGGGCATCACTTATATTGCTCTTTCCGTTGCCGTTGCTGCCGACCACTGCGGTGGTCTGGGCGTCAAAATTCAGCACGGTCTTGTCCGCAAAGGACTTGAAGCCGTGGATCTCTAGTGACTTAAAAAACATTCAATGCCCTCAATTTATAACAGTCTTTTATTTTCATGCCAGTTCAGCCCGGATATATTCTCCGGCACAGGGCTTCACCTTTACCGAATAACCACGCTCTGACAGCGCGGCGATATTCCCCCGCTTCTGCCCGGTCAGCCTGCTGATGTTCTTCGGGTCGGTGTACAGGGTATATTCTCCCTGCGGCAGCCGGGACAGCATATTCTCCGCGTCCCTCAGGAACAGCCGGCTCTCCACGATCTCCCGGAATGCCGGGTGATAAACTCCCCCAAGCATATCCCGCTCCACGTCCTTTGAAGCGTGAAGCCCCATTCGGATAACCTTTATTCCCGCATTGGTGAACTCCCGAAGCAGCTCCGCGCACAAGTCAACAGTCTGCTCAAATCCGAAGCTGCAATACTCGCCGCTCTCGTAAAGCTCACCGAGCCGCGTTCCTTTCAGAATAACAGTGGGGTAGATACGCACCGTGTCCGGATTCATCGCGATAAACTCCCGGCAGGTGAACCGCACCGCGTCCTCGCTGTCCTTGTAAAGCCCGGTCATCATCTGAAGCCCCAGCGAGATACCGCTCTCCCGGATAAGCTTCGCCGCACGGCGGACGTCCTCCGGGGAATGCCCCCGTTCGTTGGCTACAAGCACCTCGCCGCTCATGGACTGCGCTCCAAGCTCCACCGCCGTCATTCCGTATTTTTTCAGCAGGGAAACTGTTTCCTCGTCTATGCAGTCCGGTCTTGTGGAGCAGCGAATTCCGGAATACACCTGCGGATACTTCTCAACTGCGCTGCCGGCGCACTCCAGCAGGCTCACCATGTAATCGCGCGGAATTGCCGTAAAGCTGCCGCCGAAAAACGCGATCTCCGCCGTCATTCCGATATCGGAAAGATGCTGCGCCTGCCCCTCCAGAAGCTCGGAAACCTCCTGCGGAGTTGGAGCGTGCGCCGCACCGGAAATACTCCGCTGGTCGCAGAAGCTGCACCTGTGCGGGCAGCCTTTGTGCGGAATGAATACCGATATATTAGTCCGTTTCATAGCCCATAAGCCCGATAGCTTCCTTTGCAGCCGCCTGCTCGGCTTCCTTCTTGCTCTGACCGCTTCCTGTTCCGATACTCTGACCGTTCAGCATGACCTCTGCGGTGAAAAGCTTCTGATGAGACTCGCCCTCTTCCTCTATCACCTGATAGGAGATACGCTCCTCCGGGTTCTGCTGGATTATCTCCTGCAAAATGGTCTTGTAATCGCCAAGCTTCACCTTGCCGCTTTTCAGAGCTTCAATGGACGGAACGAACTTCAGTATGAACTTCTGCGCCTCGTCCATTCCTCCGTCAAGGAATATCGCCGCAATAAGCGCCTCGAACGCGTCCGCAAGAATGGAGCGGCGATCCCGTCCGCCGGTCATCTCCTCGCCCTTTCCAAGCAGGATATAATCTCCCAGAGAAATGCGCTTTGCGAAGCTGTACAACGAATTTTCACACACGATAGAGGCACGGAGCTTCGTAAGCCCCCCCTCCGGTACGGTGTTCATATTAGTGAACAGATACAGCGAAACCGTTATCTGCAAAACGCTGTCGCCGAGGAACTCCAGCCGCTCGTTGCTGCCGTTGTTTTTTCCCCCGGAGTAGCTGGAATGCGTCATTGCACCCCGGAGATAGGATCTGTCCTTAAAGGTGTAGCCTATTTCCTTTTCAAGCTGACTGAATTCCGACATATCAATCCTCGTCCTTTACGCCAAGAGCCGCGATTGCCCTTGTCATTTCATCTATTGCATTTTTCTCTACAAACATCTTCGCCTGTCTGAAAGCGCCTAAGAACGCAACAGCGTCAGAGCTGCCGTGTGCCTTGAACACCGGCTTTGCGGTGCCAAGCAGCGGCGAGCCGCCGATAGTCTTGTAATCAAGGTGCTTTGAGATAGTGCTGAGCTGCTTCTTAACCATAAGTGCGCCCATTTTGGTTTTCAGATTTGCAAAGAACATATCCTTGAGGGACTTCTTCATCAGTATTCCCATTCCCTCGCAGGCTTTCAGGAACACGTTTCCGGTGAAGCCGTCGGTCACAAGCACGTCAACTCCGCCCACCGGAGCGTCACGACCCTCGACATAGCCGATGAAGTTTATGGAGGGAGTGTTCCGGAGAAGCTTGCAGGCTTCATGCTCAAGCTCCCTGCCCTTTTCCTCCTCGGTGCCGATGTTGAGCAATCCTACCCTCGGCTTTTCAATACCCATGGTTTTTTCCATGAAAATGCTGCCCAGAACCGCGAACTGCTGGAGCATTTCGGGACGGCACTCAAGATTTGCGCCGCCGTCAATGACGCTGTATCTGCCGCCACCATAGCAGGGCATAAGCGGCACGAGGGCAGTTCTCTTTACACCCTTGATGCGCTTTTCGATCATAGTGCCGCCGACAACTATCGCTGCGGTGCTTCCTGCGCTGATAAATGCGTCAGCCTTGCCCTCGGCAAGATAGTACAGCGCAACTCCCATTGATGTGCCGGAATTTTCCTTTATCACCGACTTTGGGGGATCCTCCGTGGTAATAACTCCCTGCGCCGGGACAAGCTCTATCCCGTCTTCGGAAATGTTCAGCGCCTTCATGCGCTCCTCAAGCGTAGCAACCTCCCCGGTAACAGCCACCTGAATGCCAAGCTCCTTAACTGCCAGAGCCGCGCCCTTAAGTACCTCGTCCGGGGCGTTGTCGCCGCCGAAGCCGTCAATTACAATCTTCATAAATATCACCCTGTATGTATCGGGGCAGCTCCGCAGTACTGCGGAAATGCCTGTTCCTGAATTATCTGCTCTCTGAAAGCGCCTTGTCCAGATCCTCAAGCGAACGCTGCGCCAGTGCGCCGTAACGCTCCTGCTTGCCCTTTATTACCACGTCAAGCGGCTGAAGAATTCCCATGCTGCTCGCCATTGGCTGAAAATTTTCAACGCTGCTGTCGCTGATGTAGCTGCAAAGCGCGCCAAGCATCGTGGTTCGCGGCAGCTCCAGCGGCTCTTTGCCGGAAAGCCTGTCCGCAAGCGCTCTCCCGGCGATTATCCCGGAAGCCGCGCTCTCAACGTAACCCTCCACCCCGGTTATCTGCCCTCCGAAGAACAGATTATCCGAGCCGCGCAGCATGAACCACCTGTCGAGATGCCGGGGGCTGTCAATGAAGGTATTTCGGTGCATAACCCCGTACCGCACGAACTCCGCGTTCTCAAGCCCCGGTATCATCGAAAATACCCGCTTCTGCTCACCGAATTTCAGGTTAGTCTGAAATCCCACGAGGTTATACATCGTACCCTCCCGGTTCTCCTTGCGGAGCTGCACCACTGCGTAGGGTCTGAACCCCGTCCGGGGGTCGATAAGTCCCACCGGTTTCATGCAGCCGTAGCGCACGCTTTCAAACCCGCGCTTCGCAAGTACCTCAACCGGCATACAGCCCTCGAACACTTTAAGTCCGGCTGACTCCTCCGGGCGGTCAAATTCCTTCAGCGGAGCGCTTTCCGCCGTGATAAGCTCCTCATAGAACGCCTCGTATTCCTCCCGGCTCATGGGGCAGTTGACGTAATCCGCCTCGCCCTTGTCGTACCTTGTCTGGAAGAATGCCTTGCTGAAATCTATGCTGTCCGCAGCAACTATCGGAGCAGCTGCGTCATAGAAGCTGAGTCCCTCGCCGCACACGTCCCGGATCTTCTCTGCGAGTGCGTCGGATGTAAGCGGTCCGGTGCAGACCACCGCGTTTCCTGCGGGCAGCTCCGTCACCTCGCCGCTGATTATTCTTATATTCGGAAAGCTCTTTACTATCCTCGTTATCTCGTCGGAAAACTCCGTCCTGTTTACTGCCAGCGCTCCGCCGGCAGGGACAGAGGTCTTGTCCGCCGCTTCGAGAATGACCGAGCCGAACCGCCGCATTTCCTCCTTGAGCAGTCCGCAGGCGCTCTCAGGACGTGCGGCTTTCAGCGAATTGGAGCAGACAAGCTCCCCGAAACCGGGGTATTTGTGTGCCGGGGAGTACTTCTGCGGCTTCATCTCGTGAAGCTCCACATCAAAGCCCCGCCGTGCAAGCTGCACCGCCGCTTCGCACCCGGCAAGCCCCGCGCCGATAACCTTAACTGTCATTGCCCTTGTCCTTTGAATTATCCGCGCTGTCAAGTGGTCTTTCGTATCCGCAGCCCTCTTTTGCGCAGTAAATTTTGCCCATGCGCCCGGTCTTTTTGAATAGGCTCGCGCCGCACTGGGGGCATTTTTCCTCTATCGGCATGTCCCAGCACATGAAGTTGCAGTTCTGATAATCCTCGCAGCCATAGAACGGCTTGCCCTTTTTGGATTTCTTCGCCAGCATTTTCTTGCCGCATTTGGGGCAGGTTCCCTTTGTTTCGGTAACTATCTTCTTCGTGAATTTGCACTCTGGGAAGCCGCTGCACCCTAAGAACTTTCCATAGGGTCCGATTTTAATAACCATTGGCTTGCCGCATTCCTCGCAGAGTATATCTGTCGGCTCGTCGGGGACTTTCACCCGCTTGCCCTCCATGTCGGCTTCCGCCTTGTCGAGGGTCTTTGAGAAATTGTCGTAGAACTTCCGCAGGACTTCCACCCAGTTCTTTCCGCCGTGCTCGATATCATCGAGGTCATTCTCCATTTTCGCGGTGAATTTCACGTCAACGATGTTGTTGAAATGCTCCTCCAGAAGCTCGGTGATGACCTCGCCGAGAGAAGTTGGCTTTAGCTGGTTTCCCTGCTCCCGCTCCACATAATGCCGGTCAAGTATCGTTGAAATAGTCGGCGCGTATGTTGACGGTCTGCCGATGCCGTTTTCCTCAAGCTCCTTGATGAGCGACGCTTCGTTGTAGCGCGCCGGGGGCTGAGTGAAATGCTGATTTCCGAGGACTTCCTTTGCGGTGAGCTTTTCGCCCTTTTCCAGCTTCGGCAGCGCTCCGGTCTGCTCGCTGTCCGCGTCCTTTGTTTCCTCATAAAGCCTTGTAAATCCGTCAAACTTCACAGAATAGCCGCTGCTCTTGAACAGGCAGCCCGCCGCAGTAATGTCCGCCGCAACGGTGTCAAGCACTGCATTCTGCATCTGGCTCGCCATAAACCGCTCCCAGATCAGCTTATACAGCTTATACTGGTCGGAGGTGAGAGAAGCCTTGACCTTTTCCGGGGTAAGGCTCACCGTCGTCGGACGTATTGCTTCGTGGGCGTCCTGCGCGTTATTCTTGGACTTATACACCCTCGGCTTCTCCGGCAGGTATTCCGCGCCGTAAATATCCTTGATGAGATCTGCGGCGGCAGCCTTTGCTTCGTCGGAAATTCTCAGAGAGTCGGTACGCATATAGGTGATAAGACCCACAGCGCCCATTCCAGCAACGTCAATGCCCTCGTACAGCTCCTGAGCAGCCTTCATGGTGCGCCGTGACTGGAATGAATAACGGCGGCTCGCCTCCTGTTGAAGGGTAGAAGTAGTGAAAGGCGGTGCAGGCTGCTTCTTTCTCTGGGACTTTTTCAGCCCTGTAACAACGAACTCCGCGCCCTCAAGCCGCTTTAACAACTTGTTTGCTTCCTCCTCGCTGCTTATGGAGATCTTCTCGCCGTCCACCTCGGTCAGCTTTGCCGGAAATGCTCTTTTCGATGAAGCCGCCTGAAGCTTTGCGTCCACGCTCCAGTATTCCTGCGAAACAAAGCTGCGGATTTCGTTCTCGCGGTCAACAATGATCCTCACCGCAACAGACTGCACACGTCCTGCGGATAGTCCTCTTCGTACCTTCTTCCAGAGGAACGGAGACAGCTTATAGCCTACGATCCTGTCCAGAATACGGCGAGCCTGCTGCGCGTCAACAACGTCATTGTCAATGCACCGGGGCGAACTCATTCCGTTCTGTACGCCGGTCTTTGTGATCTCATTGAATGTCACACGAACCGGGGCTTTTTCTTCTATCCCCAGCAGATGTGATAGATGCCATGCGATCGCTTCACCCTCGCGGTCAGGGTCGGTCGCGAGGTAGATTATATCGCTGTTCTTCGCGTGCTTTTTCAGCTCGCGGATAACGTCCGCCTTGTCCTTCATGTTGACGTACTGCGGCGCAAAATCATGCTCCACATCAACTCCAAGCTTTGACTTAGGCAGGTCGATTATATGTCCGGTGGAGGCTATGACGTCATAGCCCTCGCCGAGATATTTTTTCACTGTTTTCGCCTTTGACGGCGACTCTAATATTACAAGGTGCGGCACAAATGTTCCCCCTATATTGTATATAATTTCCCAGACAGCGCAAAACCGAAAGCCGGGAACTCTATGACATTCAGATGTTCCTATGTTCTTATGGTTTTGCGCTGTCTGCTGTACGAAAGGTACAGCAAATCAATCC
This sequence comes from uncultured Clostridia bacterium, assembly GCA_945833805.1. GTDB lineage: Bacteria > Bacillota > Clostridia > Oscillospirales > Ruminococcaceae > CAG-115. Next base: position 12,670 of record CAMAGG010000061.1, read on the forward strand.
GGAAGCCGCTTTGACAGCTCCCAGAGTATTATCGCAGCAGCGGCGGCGGCGTTGAGCGACTCCGCCCCTGAGATCGGGATATACACCGCTTTGCTGCACAGCCGGGCGATCTCCGGGGAAATACCCGCGCCCTCGCTGCCGATGACCACCGCCGCTTTGTCCGGGAATGATAATTCCCCAAGCTTTGCTGCAGTGTCGTCCAGCATTGCCCCATAAACCGAAAATCCCTCGGCTCTGAGGTTATTTATGATATCCCCAAGCGACCCGGTTATGCAGGGCAGCCGCAGCGCGCTCCCCATTGAAGCCCGCAGCGCTTTCGGCGACCAGATATCCGCGCAGTCCTGCGACATCACAGCCCCGTCAAAGCCAAGCGCCTCGGCAGTCCTGATGATAGTCCCGACATTGCCGGGATCCTGAACTCCGTCAAGCAGCACAAGCCGCTTTGCCGATTTCAGATCCGGTGAGATATCCGGCTTTTTCGCCAGCGCAAACAGCCCCTGAGGCGCCTTTGTATCGGAAATATATTCCGCAAGCTCCCCGGATATTACTGCGCATTCTGCCGCTCTGCTCCGGAGCGCCTGCGCCGTTTCGGGATACTTCTCGGCCGCCTTTTCGGTGAGCAGCGCAGCGGGAATTTCGTACCCGCACTTTATAAGCTCTCCGCACAGGTGATCTCCCTCGGCGACGAACATTCCCTCTTCGTCACGCAGGCTCTTGCTACGAAGAAGCTCGCAAAACCGCTTTACAGCGTCATTTTTTCTCGATGTAATAACCAACGGCGCAATTCCCCCTACATAGCGAAAAATCTCACGTCCCGGAACAGAACGTGAGATATTATCACGATTAAAGCGCTGCCTTAGCCTTTTCTGTCAGAGCAGTGAAGCCTGCTGCGTCATTGATTGCGATTTCGGAAAGCATCTTTCTGTTCAGAGTGATGTTTGCCTTCTTCAGACCGTTCATGAAGGTGGAGTAGTTCATGCCGTTTGCCTTGCATGCTGCGGAAATTCTGGTGATCCAGAGCTTTCTGAAATCTCTCTTCTTGAGTCTTCTGCCGATGTAAGCATACTGACCGGACTTCCAGACAGCTTCCTTAGCGGTCTTGAAAAGTCTGCTCTTGCCGCCCCAGTAGCCCTTTGCCAGCTTTAATGTT
>CAMAGG010000062.1 GCA_945833805.1 uncultured Clostridia bacterium
GAATAATGAGGTGTTAAGTTTGAAACATTGTAATGAAAGCACCATCCCCAAAAGGGCATACAAAAGCATACCACCTGGAGGTAGCCCAAAAAAGATATGGAAACCTAAGATTAAGAAGTGACAGAGGTTACGAGATAGCCTTGTCTTTGAAGGATAAAGATAGCCTCCTCTACGGAAACTGTCCGATGTTCCGGTGGAGTATTCGCTCGAATATAGGTTCGGGATTGTAAGGTTCATTCTTTTTGAGAATGTTGTAAATGGCAGTGAGCAGCATTCGGGCGATAGCAATAATTGCCTTCTTGTGACCTCTGTGCTTTTTAACAGAAAGATAACGGCTACGGATTTCCAGGTTGTGCTTTTTGCGCATAGCACAAAAAACGAATTGAACAAGCAGTGGCTTGATATAGGCCCCCTGCACGACTGATACGGGTTGTTTGTAGTGCTACAATAAATGTTGCTTGACATTTTTGGGTTGATTTTATATAATGTATAAGTGAAAAATTGGCAGACAGATCTCAGTATTATAAAGGGAACATCTAAAGTAATTGCCAAATTTCAAAAATATTGATATAATAAATATGTATGTTCTCCAAAAAGCAGGCGGACGGTCAGGGATGCTGAGTGAGTTCCGAGAGCCGGGTGGGATAGAGTGATGAAAAAGAATATTTTGTGGAACGCGTTCGGCAATATAGTATACCTCTTCTCTCAGTGGCTTGTGACGGTGCTAACTGCACGGATAGCCGGGTATGGGGACGCAGGTGTACTATCGCTTGCCATGTCCATCAGCGCGACATTTCAGACTGTCGCTCTGTTCGGGATAAGGAACTTTCAGGTTTCAGACATTAATGGAAAGTATCCGGACAGAAGCTATATCGGGCTGAGAAACATTACCTGTCTGACGGCTTTGGCATTGTGTTTGGCGTTTTCCTTGCTTAACGGGTACAGCTCTGCCACTGTCGCCGCCATAATGTGGTTCATGCTGTTCAGGATAGCAGAGAATTACAGCGATGTTCTTCACGGCATTTTTCAGAAGAACGACAGGATTTACATTGCCGGGCAGTCGCTTTTCGTCAAGGGCATTCTTGTTCTCGTAAGCTTCCTGTTCGGGTATTACATTTTCGGTTCGCTGAACGGCGGGCTTGCGGCAATGGCGGTTTCCTCCGCGGCTGAAACAGTTTTCTTCGATCTGTATCGGGCGCGCCGGCTTTCTGAGCTGTGCCCTTATGACGACCTCAAACGTTGTCTGTCCCTTGCAAAGGAAACAGTTCCACTGTGTATGTATATGCTGCTGAACAGTATGATAGCCACAGCGCCGAAGTACATTCTTGAAAAGATGTCTAGCGAGGAGCTACTGGGTGCTTATTCATCAATATTTGCGCCTGCACTGCTTATTCAGGCGGCTGCTCAGTATATCTATATGCCGTTTATATCAAATTTTGCGATCTTATATCAGAATAAGGATATAAAGGGCTTCTTAGCCCTTGCCGTGAGAATCCTGCTGATAATTTTTTTTCTTGGATCAGCGGTGCTTGCTATGTCGCTTGTTTTCGGAGCATGGGGGCTGCGGCTTTTTTTCGGCGAGTCTATCGAACAGTACAGCGGATTATTGCCTCTTATCATTGCGGCGGCTTTCTGTACTGCTATCAACGCTTTTCTTCAGTGCCTTTCAGTTGTGATAAGGGATTTTAAGGCTCTTGTGATAAGCTGCTCGGCTGGTTTTGCCGTATGCTGTGCTTCATCGTTCCTTCTTATCGATACAATGTCCGCAGACGGTGCAAGTCTGGGGCTGATCGCCGGAACTGTAAGCGGAGCGTTATATCTTGCCATATCAATATTGTATAATATAAATCGGGGAAAAAAGGAGGAACACAAATGACTATAAGCATTTTATCGACCTTTTATAACGATAAGGAAATGCTGAAAAGAATGATGGACAGCGTTCTGGAACAGGATTATCCTGATATAGAGCACGTTATCACCGATGCTGCCTCAACAGACGGCAGTGTTGAGCTTATCAAAGAATACCAATCCAAGTACGAGGAGAGCGGCAAGAAGTTGGTGTGGCTCTCAGAACGTGACAGGGGACTTCACGACGGCGACAACAAAGCGGCGGCGCTGGCGACAGGGGATTATATGATGTTCGGTTCAGACCCCTATACCGGCACTGACATTATCTCGACATTTGCCGCGGTTCTTGAAAAGGGAAATCTTGACTATTCATACGGTGGGATATACTTTCACAAAGATGGAAAGATCATAAGAACATGGAGCGGAAAACCCGGAAACTGGCGATTGGGCTGGATGGCGGCGACCCCGACGTTGTGCTTCAGAAGAGCGCTGTGGGAGAAATATGGGCCGTTTGATCTTGACTATGTTTCCGCCTCTGATTACAAATTTCAGATAAGGTTGTTTAAGGACAAAACCCTGAGATCGGAGTCTATACAGCGTCCGCTGGTGTGCTATTATGCCGGCGGTGTCAGCAACAACGGTATAAAGTCCAATCTTGTTTCCATTAAGGAAAATTTCAGGGTAATGCGGGAGGAAAAGGTGCCTTTCGGCTGGTTCACAGTGATCTGTAAGATGTTCATTGCATCGTTTGCATACATATTCCATTCACATAAGAAAATCGACGCGGAGGTACATTCATGAAAAAGGCACTCATTACTGGCGTGAGCGGTCAGGACGGCTCTTTTCTGTCTGAATTCCTGCTGGAAAATGGGTACGAAGTCCACGGAATAGTCCGCCGTTCGTCTGTTGACAAAAGGGAAAGAATAGATCATCTGGAAGGAAATAAGAATTTTCATCTGCACTACGGCGATATGACTGATTCTATCAGCCTTGTCCGTATCGTGAACGAGGTCAGACCGGACGAGATATACAATTTGGCGGCGCAGAGCCACGTCAGGGTATCGTTTGACGTTCCGGAATACACCGCTGACGCGGACGCTGTCGGAACACTCCGTATGCTGGAAGCGATACGTTTAGCGGGGCTTGAAAAGACCTGCCGTTTCTATCAGGCTTCAACATCAGAGCTGTTCGGCAAGGTTCAGGAGATCCCTCAGAGGGAAACCACCCCGTTCTATCCCTATTCTCCGTACGCGGCAGCTAAGCAGTACGCATACTGGATCGTCAGAAATTACCGGGAGGCGTATGGGATATTCGCAGCAAACGGAATTTTGTTCAACCACGAGTCTGAACGCCGGGGAGAAACCTTTGTTACCAGAAAGATAACGCTTGCCGCCGCAAATATCGCCGCAGGAAAGCAGGAAAAACTGCTGCTCGGAAATCTTGACGCATTGCGTGACTGGGGATATGCAAAGGATTACGTTGAGTGTATGTGGCTCATTCTTCAGCATGATGTACCGGACGATTTTGTGATCGCCACCGGCGAGCAGCATTCTGTGCGGGAATTCTGCACGCTTGCCTTTAAATATGCCGGGATCGATCTTGAGTGGCAGGGCGAGGGCATCAACGAAAAGGGTGTTGACCAAAAAACTGGGAAGATCCTTGTTGAGATATCTCCGGAGTTTTTCCGTCCGACAGATGTAGTCACTCTACTCGGAGACCCGGCAAAGGCGGTAAGCGCCCTCGGCTGGGATCCCAGGAAAACAGCCTTTGAAGAGCTTGTCCGCATAATGACAGAGCATGATATCAAAATGGTGAACGGAGGTAATTCCTGATGGAATACAAACTGTGTGACGATACATGGGACGACAATGAACGTCAGGCAATAATTCAGGTTATGGACTCTAACCGTTTTTCAATGGGGGAAAAAGTCGCAGAATTTGAAAAGAGATTTGCTGAGAAAATCGGTTCAAAGTATGCACTTATGGTAAGCTCCGGATCAGCAGCTAATCTGCTTGCCGCTGCCGGACTTGTATATTCCGGAAAGCTGAAAAAGGGCGATGAAGTGATCGTTCCCGCCGTATCATGGAGCACAACATATTTTCCGTTGTATCAAATGGGACTTAAACTCAGATTTGTGGATATTGACAACAGAACCCTTAATATTGACACGAAGAAATTAAAAGAATCAATTACCGAAAACACAAGAATGATTTGTCTTGTCAATCTGCTAGGAAACCCTAATGATTTCAACACCGTAAGAGAAATTATCAAAGGGAAAGATATTTTCTTCATCGAGGATAACTGTGAATCCCTTGGAGCTGAATACGAAAATAAAAAAGCAGGAACCTTCGGTTTGATCGGAACCTATTCCACTTTTTTCTCGCACCATTTATGCACAATGGAGGGAGGAGTCGTTGTAACCGATGACGAGGAGCTGTATCACTATATGCTCTGTATCCGTGCGCATGGCTGGACGAGAAACCTCCCTGAGAACAGTACAATATATACTAAAAGCGAGAATGATTTTTATGAGAGTTTTAATTTTATCGTTCCCGGCTTTAATCTTCGCCCGCTTGAAATGGAGGGCGCAGCAGGTACGCAGCAGCTCTTGAAGATGGACAGGATAATTGCACAGCGAAGAGAAAACGCGGCATATTTCAAGAGCAGAATGAAAGATATTTCCGGAATGCGCACCCAGCAGGAGATTGGAAGCAGCTCGTGGTTTGGATTTTCAGTCATTCTTCAGAATGAACTTGCAGGGAAACGAAATATGTTCATCAAAGCTATGCGCGAGGCAAACATAGAAGTGCGTCCGATAGTAGCCGGAAACTTCACAAGAAACAAGGTTATCGAGTATATGGATCATTCTGTTTCCGGAGAGCTTTCTGCGGCTGATGAAATACATGACAACGGTTTCTTTATCGGAAATCACAGCAAGAACAATTTCAAAGAAATAGACTATTTTATTGATACTATCAAACCATTACTCTAAATGTGAGGCAAGGGACATGGAAAAAGGCGCAAAAATATATGTTGCCGGACATAACGGCATGGTCGGCTCTGCGATCGTCCGTGAATTGAAAAAGCAGGGCTACACGAATATCATTTGCAGAGATCACAGCACTCTTGACCTCACACGTCAGGCGGAGGTCGAGAGATTCTTTGAGCAGGAAAAGCCGGAATACGTGTTCGTCGCAGCGGCTCTGGTCGGTGGAATACGGGCGAATTCCGAGCGTCCTGTGGAATTCGGGCTTGTGAATATGCAGATCGCCTGCAATGTGATAAAATCCGCATTCGACTGCGGAGTAAAAAAGCTTTTGTATCTCGGCAGCGCCTGCATCTACCCGAATGACTGCGACTTCCCGATAAAGGAAGACGCACTTCTCAGCGGCAGGCTGGAGCAGACAAACGAAGCATATGCCATTGCCAAAAGCTTCGGCACAAGGCTTTGTGAATACTATCACCGTGAATACGGCGCTGATTTCGTTGCGGTTATGCCGGCAAACTGTTATGGCGAGAACGACAGCTTCGACCCGAAAAATTGCCATGTTATCCCGGCTCTTATCAGAAAATATCACGAGGCGAAGCAGAACGGCGTTAAGCAGATCGAGCTATGGGGAACGGGCAGCGCGAAGCGTGAATTTATCTATGTTGACGATCTGGCAAATGCCTGTGTGTTTGTTATGAACAATTACAGCGGAAATTCGTTCCTCAATGTCGGAACTTCTGAGGAGATCTCGATTCTGGAGCTTACTAAAATCATCAGCGAAACGGTCGGTTATACCGGCGAGATAGTCTGCGACACGTCAAAGCCTGACGGAAAGCTCAGGAACGTGATAGATTCGTCAAGACTGATAAGCCTCGGCTGGAAGCCAAAATATACCATCAGAACTGGAATAAAAAAGCTGTATGAGTTCTACCTGAAAACAATAGTCAATGGAGGAAGCGGGAATGAATAACAATGTTATCATCATGGACTGCGAGCGGATCAACGAAAAAACAGACCTCAGCAAGTTTGAGGGGAAGGATATTCTTATAACCGGTGCGACAGGTCTTATCGGAACATATCTTCTGTATTCTGTCTATGTGTTCAACAGGACAAGCAGCGACCCGATCAAAGTGACCATCGTAAGCAACAGACCGCTTCCTGATCACCTTGCGGACATTTCCGTAGAAAGTTGGCTCAGCGTGCTGCACGGAGACCTTTCCGATGTGGATTTTCTGCACAGTCTTGGTATGTATGACGCGATTATCCATGCGGCTGGCTATGGGCAGCCTGGAAAATTCCTGGAAAACAAACTTAAAACCCTCACGCTGAATACCTCCTGCACGCAATATCTTCTCAGCAGGGTCAGACATGGCGGACATTTTCTTTTTGTCAGCACGAGCGAGGTATACAGCGGTTCGGAGGATATTCCATACACTGAAAAAACTCACGGAGTGACCATGCCGGATCACCCCAGAGCGTGTTATATCGAGGGAAAACGGTGCGGCGAAGCGTTCTGCAACGTCTATGCCGGTAAAGGTGATTTCAAGGTCAATATCGCAAGAGTTGCCCTTGCCTACGGCCCCGGAGTAAGGCCTGATGACCAGCGGGTATTATACAGCTTTATCAGGAAAGCGCTCGGCGGGTCTATCGAAATGCTTGACGCAGGCACGGCTCAGCGCGTATACTGCTATGTTTCTGATACTGTGGAAAACCTCTGGAATATTATGCTGAAAGGAAAGGAAGTCACATATAATGTCGGGGGGATTTCCCATACTAGCATATTTGAGCTGGCAGACAGCATAGCTAAGATACTTCATACTACCGTAAAAATTTCGCAGGACAATGACAGCAAAATGAACGGCGCTCCCCAGAATGTGGACATGGATATTTCAAAGGTCAACGGCGAGTTGGGCAAGACAGATTATGTGCCTCTGGAGAACGGACTGCAACGAACAATAGAATGGTACAGGCAGTATTTTGCCTGACAGGGAGGGAACAGAATGTGTAATACAGAAATGATTCGTGAGAAAATCAATTACCTGAAACGCGAGATACTCACAGCCTGTTACAGGACTAGAGAGGGTCATGTCGCCAGCTCCTACTCTATACTTGACATACTTTACGTCATGTACAGCCGCATTCTGGACAATGATCTGGTAAAAAGCAAAGACGAAAAACGCGACAGATTTGTATTGAGCAAGGGTCATGCGGCAGTAGGATATTATGCCATTCTTAAGGAGTTCGGATATTTTGACGACCCGCTGGAGATGATGTGCGCATTTCATAGCCGTCTCGGAGGACACCCTGACTGTAACAAGGTGCCGGGTATTGAAGCTTCTACCGGTTCTCTGGGTCACGGAGTTCCGATGGCAGTAGGAATGGCGATGGGGCTTAAGATACAGAAAAATCCTGCTCATGTTTACGTCCTTGCAGGAGACGGCGAGATAAATGAGGGCTCGGTATGGGAGAGTCTTTTGATAGCAAGCCACAATGCTCTGAACAATCTGACAGTTATCATAGATTATAACCATTCCACTGACCGTGCAATTGATCTGAATAATCTTCAGGATAAACTGAGCGCTTTCTCTTTTAATACTGTCACGATAAACGGACACGATCACAATGAGATCGAAAAGTCCCTGCTTATAAGAGATCAGCGTCCCACTGCGATAATCTGCGAAACAATAAAGGGAAAAGGCATTGCTGAAATGCAGAATAATCCTGCATGGCATCATCGTATGCCTACCGATGAAGAGTACAACAGATTTTTGGAGGAATTGTCATGAAAATGAGACAGCAGTTTCCGCTGAGCGTTGGTCAGTCGCTGGACGACAATGAAAAAGTTGTTGTTCTTCTCGGTGATATCGGCGTCTGGTCTTTTCATAAGTATAAGGAAAAGTACCCCGACCGGGTCTATAATATCGGGATTCTTGAACAGGCAACGATAAGCACGGCGGCCGGACTTGCCAAAACCGGAATGATACCGGTGGTACATACTATCGCTCCATTTATTGCAGAAAGAGCCTATGAACAGTTAAAGCTTGATTTCGGATATCAGAATATCGGCGGAAACTTTATCAGCGTTGGAGCGTCATACGATTATTCCGGACTGGGAATGACTCATTACTGCCCGGCAGATGTGAATGTGTTGTCTTCTATCCCCAATATGCAGATCATTTTACCTGGAACTGCCGAAGAATTTGACAGCCTGTATAGGCAGGGATATGACAACGACCGCCCGACATATTATCGCATCAGTGAGGATTCAAACTCCGTTTCCGTTGATGTTGCGTTCGGAAAGGCAAACGTAATAAAAAAAGGCTCTGCCGCAACGATTATTGCGGTAGGCTCCATGCTTGACAAGGTAATGAACGCTGTGCAAAGGCTTGATGTCACCCTGCTGTATTATACTTCAGTCGCGCCGTTCGATTATGATACACTGATAAATAACCTTACGGGGAATAAGATCATCATTGTTGAACCGTATTATTCAGGTGCAGTGGCTAAGGCTATCATGGAATATTCGGAACCGATAAACGCGTTCATGTATAATATAGGCATACCCAAAACTGACCTCACGACCTATGGAAGCCGTGATGAAATTGATTCTGTTCTGGGTCTGACGCAAGAAGCTGTTTCCGGCAGGATAAGCAATATTCTGGACTTACACTGACTGATGAGAGGTAAAACATGAAAATCATTCTTCTGTCCGGCGGATCGGGCAAGCGTCTGTGGCCGCTGTCCAACGATATCCGGTCAAAGCAGTTCCTGAAAATCGTAAAGAACAGCGACGGCGGGGACGAGTCAATGGTACAGCGTGTGTACCGTCAGATGCGTGAAGCAGGGCTTGACGCTGAAATAACAATAGCCACCAGCGCCTCTCAGGTGGAATCAATAAAGAGCCAGCTTGGAAACAAGTCTTCAATGGTGATTGAGCCGGAGCGAAGAAATACCTTTCCGGCAATTGTGCTGTCCTCCGCTTATCTGTATTATGAAAAGAATTGCAGTCCGGACGAAACTATCATCGTTCTGCCGGTAGACCCGTATGTAGACAGTGAGTACTTTGAAAAGATACAAGATCTGGACAAAGCAGTTCAGTCCGGCGCGGGTGATATTGTACTTATGGGCGTAATGCCCACCTATCCCTCGGAAAAATATGGCTACATAATTCCAGAAAACTCCAGTGATTCGATAATGCGGGTCGCCGAATTCAAGGAAAAACCGGACGCTGAAACCGCGGCTAAGTTTATCAAGCAGGGCGGCTTGTGGAACTGCGGCGTATTTGCGTTCAGACTTTCCTATATCATGAACATTGTAAAGTCAGCAATTGAATTCAACTGCTTTGACGATGTAAGAAAGCAGTACGGGAAACTAAAAAAAACCAGCTTTGATTACGCAGTGGTAGAAAAAGCCGGATTAGTTGCCGCAATTCCGTATAACGGAAAGTGGAAAGATCTTGGTACATGGAACACCCTTACCGAGGTCATGGGGAATGACCCGATAGGCGATGTGAGAATGTCAGACGACTGCATAAATACTCATGTTATAAATGAACTGGATATTCCAGTGGTCGTTATGGGTGCACGGGATATGGTCATTGCGGCAAGTCATGATGGCATTCTTGTTGCCGACAAGGATCAAAGCTCCTATATCAAGCGTCATGTTGAGGATCTGGATAGAAGACCTATGTTTGAGGAACGCGGCTGGGGTGAATATAAGGTTCTCGACATGGTAGCTAATGATGACGGAACTAAGTCTCTTACAAAACGCAAAATCATAAAAGCGGGAAGCTCGATAGATTATCAGTGCCACCGCAGCCGCTCCGAGATATGGGCGGTGATCAGTGGAAAATGTATTATCACTATAAACGACAGGGCGCATGAAGCTCTTGTGGGGGATACATTTTCTATAGGCGAGGGAATAATGCACGGTCTGAAAGCGATAACCGACACCGTAATAATCGAAATACAGGTCGGGAAAGAACTTGTCGCCGACGGAACGGAAATAAGCGAAAATCCACATGCTGGTGAACTGATCAAACACATTTAATCATGATGGTGAAGTCAATGGACAGAAAAGTGCTGATAATTATTCCTGCGTATAACGAGGAGAAAAATATCGAATATGTCATTCACGATTTAGAAACAAATTATCCACAGTATGACTATATTGTTATCAATGATGGATCGCAGGACCATACGCATGAAATCCTTCACAGGAACAATTTTAATCATATAGATATGCCAATAAACGTTGGGCTTGCCTGCGGAGTTCAGACTGGAATGATGTATGCGTATAATCATGGTTATGATTATACAATGCAGTACGATGGCGATGGTCAACACGATGCCGCTTATATAGATGATATGGTTTCTGCTATGGAAAAAGGATATGATATATGTATCGGTTCAAGATTTGTGACAAGCAAGAAGCCTTCATCGCTTCGTATGTTTGGCAGCAATATTATTCAGGCTGCAATAAAGGTGACGACCGGTAAAACCATTAAAGACCCAACTTCTGGCATGAGAATGTTTAATCGCACAACGATGAAGATAATGGCCAACAGCATTGACTACGGGCCAGAGCCGGATACTGTAGCACACCTTATCAGAAGCGGTGCAAAAGTGATCGAGGTTCAAGCAAATATGAAAGAGCGTATCGCCGGAGAAAGCTATCTTAATTTCAGCAGGTCGGTAAAATATATGCTCCATATGTGCTTTTCAATACTGTTTGTACAATGGTGCAGAAAGAAGAGCCACATTGAAAGGAGATAATAATGATGAGTGTCACATTAAGAGTAGTACTTATTTTGGTATCCTTGTTGGCTGTGATATATACTCTGAGAAAAATCAGAAAAGCCCAGTTGAATATTGATGACGCAATATACTGGATCGTTCTGTCTGTACTTCTTCTCATATTGAGCATTTTCCCGCAGACTGCCGAATGGGGTGCACAACTTTTAGGATTTATATCACCATCAAATTTCGTGATTGTTGTTATGATATTCATGGTTCTCATAAAGCTGTTTCAGGTTGCGGTGGATCTGTCGATTGCCAAATATCGTCTTAATCTTCTTATTCAGAAAATGGCGCTGTTGAATAAGGAAACTGATATTGAATCCAGAAATGACAACAAATCATTTACAGAGGATTGTCACACCACGCAAAATGATACGACAATCAATACATCTATCAGCGACACCGCTGATAGCACGATCAAACTGTAATATTTGAAATCCGGACGACGCAGGACAAATCCCTTTGTGATAAGATATGAAAAAGGAAGAAAACACGGCATATAGTATCTTGCCTGAACTCCGTTGATCAATTTGCTGCCCACATTATTAAATCCAGCGTACAGTGATGTAACGATAAGCAGTGCAACAACAAGAAACGCTGCCAGATCGCAGAATTTGAATATTTTCATGGCTTTTTCTGAAATTTCAAAGCTGTTCCTGTCGTCCGTATCTATCATCACGGTGAAAAGCAAAAGCGCCGCTGCAGACACACAGTAGAATGTATCTGCTGTTCCAAGAGTTTTATAATCCCCGAAATAATAAATAAGATTATCTGGTGAGAAGAATGTTATCAGGTGATTTACTACTACTCCGATATATGCAAACGGATTTGAAAGGATATTCTTTACCTGTTCCAGCGAATTAACGTTTGATCCTCCCCTCAAATCAACGTTATTCTCCGGCGATGCTAATGTTGTAAAAATCATAGACGCAACCAAAGCTGTCAGAATAACCACTGAAATCTTAAATATCCTATTCTTCTTCAAGCTGCTGAATTTCTGTTTTGGCAGCAGCAATGTAAGAAGAATAAGCGGAAAATATATTGCTTTCGGAGCCATTCCCAGCACGAAGCTGCCCAGCATAATTACAGATTTCCTAAGCGCAAGCGGAGAATCCGGCTTTTTGAATTCCTCAATAAAATACGAAAAACCGAGGAATATAAATCCTGTTATCCATGGATCGCAGGAATAATTCCCAGCGAGATATACCGGTACAGGAAGCAGCGCAGCAGTAGTAACAAGAAGCTTTCTGCTGGTAAGGTGTTTTACCGCAAAATAAATTAAGGTGGAATAGGTCAGCACTCCGCCAAGCTTGCCAAAAATATATAAAGCCGGGAATGGGAGATGAAGCATACGTCCGATAAACAGCATTATTCCGAACGGGATATATGCTACATTTTTTGCGCCGAATAAGCCTTTGGTTTTGTAGAAATTCCCGTTGGTATAAGCGAATTTCAGACTTTCATTGCTGTTTTTATTCGCTTCCTGACTGAAATCATTTCTGAATGAAAGCTTCTGCCCGTCGTCAGAGCTTTCGATGAAAAAACATTCTCCGGTATTTATTACATAAGCGTCTGCTTCGGTGATAACCGCCTGACTGGAAAACATATACGAAGCTTTTACTGCACAGGAATAATGGTAATCTCCATCAAATGACGTTGCATTGCTCATTCCGGTAAATGCGATCATTCCGCCTAATGCAAGGGTAAGCAGGAACGCTGCGTTTTCCGTTTTTTCTTCTATTGTTTTTCTGGTGAAAATCAAAATAAAGAAGATCAATGCTGCAAACGCGAATAAAAATATCCTGCGGGAATTGAACTCTGAAGATATCATGGACGAAAACAAAGCTTCCAGCGCCACCGCTGCAGAGCAGCTTACCGCTATCGAAACGCAAAAGCGCAGCGCCGTTGCTCCGGAGCATTTGAGCCGTCCCGCCAGAAGAACCACAAAGCCTGAGATATGCTCGGACACTTTCGGGAACTTTAATATCACAAAGGTCAATGCTGCAAACAGAGCGGCTAAAATGATCACCGCCTCCAAGAAGCTGAATTCTCTGCGGACTATGCTGAGGTTTTCCCTGCTGTACAGGATATTATTGATCTTGGGGCAGCCGTCTATGTAAAAGTCAATATGCGTATACGCCCTGACCGGAAGTGACGCCATAAAATATTCATCACCCTCATGGCACAGCATACGCATGGTTTTGTGCTGATCGTAACTATCGGTCTGCGAAGCGTCCGAAAAGCTCAGAGTGATGTATGAATCCTCAGGCAAGGGTTCAGAAAATACAATTTTTACTGAACCGATCTCTGTTGCAGGAAAATCCACACAGACAAGCCCGTCCTCCACCACGGTCAGCGGAAGCGCTTTGGAACGGCTGTAATAATAGTCCGAGTATTGTTCATAAGAGATCGCAGCGGTATCTGTCAGAGAATACACCTCACCAGTCTGGATATGATCAAGCGATGAAACTGCACTGTCGGTTATAACAGATTCGGTAAAAAAAGCTACAATAATTGAAAATATCAATGCGGCAGCAAGGCTGCATATTTTTTTTCGCATATTTATGACCATTCCTTTCCGCTGCGCTACAAGGCACAAAAGGGAGATGAAACCCGGTTGACGTAGCACATCATTCAAAATTGTGTTAAAATATACTTGAGAAAACAGGCACACTACAGAGAACGTGGAGGTGAGTGGGCACAGCGGAAGCTGAACCGAATATTTATGTGTGCCGGATGCTCTTTCAAGCACAAATGTGTAGGGCTTTGAACCCTGTAAACTTGATGTTGTATAATAAAACTTGACACAACCCCTCCATAAATGTATACTAAAAACAAGGAGAGTGATTGACATGTCAGAAGCGAAGCTGTATGATAAGAGCTACAAGGAGCAGGCGGTGAAGCTAGCTGGACAGATAGGAACAAAGAAGGCGAGCAATGAGCTGAAAGTGCCGTATGGGACGTTATACGGGTGGGTACAGGCAGCGAAAAAGGGCGAACTGGACATGGAGAAAGAACGCCGGAAAATGTTATGAGCCTTGCCGAGGAAGTGCGCCAGCTGCGCAGCAAGGTCAAGCGGCTCAGCAAGGAGAACAATCGGCTTCAGGAGGAACGGGATTTTCTGAACGAGGCAGCAGCTTTTTTCGCAGCGA
>CAMAGG010000063.1 GCA_945833805.1 uncultured Clostridia bacterium
TCTGACGAAAAATCTGACGGCGCAATCGAACGACAATAATTATGCGGTGTTGCCAAATGTTTTTCTCATGGCTCGATCTCATACGTCGGTGTGTAATAAAAAGTCAAAAAAAGCGAATAATAGCATTGGCGGAACACATTTCCGCAATAAAAATGAAAGGTGGAAATAATATGTGGATCGACAAGCTCGCTCTTACGCTTCTCATAATCGGCGGACTCAACTGGGGACTTATCGGTATTTTCAGCTTTGACCTTGTTGCATGGCTCTTTGGAGGTCAGGGCGCTGTGATAAGCCGGATCGTCTATATCCTTGTGGCACTTTCGGCTGCATGGTGCATATCGCTGCTTTTCCGGGACAATACTTCTCCGGAGCACGCGTAAAATTGTTTTTCCGACCGGCTTTGTGACTGAGCGCTTTTTGAGCAAAAGTCACAAAGCCGTGTTGCTTTTTGCATGAAAATGTACAATGTAATTCCATAAAAATACAATATTGTATTTAAAACACTAAATGTATATCAAACTAATGAAGCTATTTTTGTGAGGTTTGCATGAAAAAAATAAATTTGCAAAAAAGTTATTGACAAATCCGATAATTCACGGTATAATATAGACAAATAAATGGTCAGAGTTAAATAATCTCCGTTCATTTGTTTTGTTTAGTTGTCTCCTTTCTTTTGTTCTACACATAATTATCATTTTACTTGGCAGTTATCTGCGCCAGACCCGCAAGGGTCTTTTTTTTTGCTAATTTTCACATAAAGGGGGTGGAAAAAAAGCGTGATATGTGATATACTGATAAAGTATAATGATTTATATAAGGAGATGTTAAGGATTTTAGACAGAAAACAGCTTGCTGACGGCATATTCTTTTCAAAGATAACCGACGGCAGATATAAAACCAACAGAATTTCGATCACATTCTATACAGATTTCAAGGACGAGCAGCGGGCGGATTACGCGATACTGCCGTATATCCTCACCGACAGCTGCCGGAAATATCCCAACCTCACCCGGCTGACCGAGAAGTACTCCGACCTGTATGGCGCGTCTGTTTCGGACAACCTCGGCTGCTCTTTCGACAGCCGTTCGATGACATTCAGCATAAGCTGCATTGACGACAGATATACGCTGGAGGGCGAGAGGCTTGAGCAGGAATGCTGCGAGCTTCTTCTGGACTGTCTTCTCGACCCGAAAACAGAGGGTGACGGCTTTGAAAAGGAAACCGTTGACATAATGCGGCAGGAGCTGATCGACGCTATCGCAAGCGTAAAAGGCGACAAGCGCTGCTATGCGGCGCAGCAGGGCGCTATGGCGGCGTTTCCAGGGGAGCCATGCGGACTTCCGGCGAACGGCACCATTGAGCAGGCTCAGGCGGTCACTCCACAGTCGGCGTACACCGCATGGAAAGAAATGCTGAGGCATGGCAGAATAGAGATCTTCGCGGCGGGGTGCAGCGATTTCTCGGTAAGTGAGAGAATACTTTCAGAGCGGCTTTCCGGCATTTCCCGCGGGGATGTATATCCCCTTTCGCCGAAGGTAAGCACGCTGAAGCCGGACGTTTTCCGAACCGTTGAGAACTGCCAGATGCAGCAGGCGATACTGAGAATGTATTTCAAGGCGCCGAAAATGACCGACCGGTACGCGGGGGCGCTTTTATCGCTTATTCTGGGTGGAATGTCCACCTCCCGCTTCTTTACCAATATCCGGGAGAAGCAGTCGCTGTGCTACTATTGCAGCAGCTATTCCAACCGGTTCAAGAAAACCATCACCGTCTATGCCGGAGTTGACCCGGCGAATCTCGCCAAAACCGAGCGTGCGGTCATGACGGAGTTCATGAACATCTGCATGAAAGGCGTGACCGAGGAGGAGCTTGAACACGCAAAGCTCGACCTCACCGAAAACGCAAGGGCAGTCTACGATTCGGCGGGGGCGATATCAAGCTGGTACTCCTCCCAGATCACCGATCCGGAGATGCTCACCCCGGAGAAGTTCATCGAGGGCGTGAAGCAGGTGACTGCGCAGCGCGTTATGGAGGCTTGCCGATTGTATTCGCTGGATACGGTATATACCCTGTCCCCTGAGGAGGTGCGCTGATGCTGGAAGAAATAATCAGTGAAAGGCTCGGAGAGAGATACTATAAATACACCCACAGCAGCGGAGTTACCGTGCTGCTTTACCCGATGAAGGGCTATTCCACAGTAACGGCGCAGTTTTCGGTGAAGTTCGGCTCGGTTGACAACTGTTACAGAGTGGACGGCGGCAGCCCGGTTCATATCCCGGACGGCACGGCGCATTATCTGGAGCATAAGCTGTTTGAATCCCCTGAAAAGGAAGCGTTCCAGCGTTTCGCGGAAACAGGGGCCTCCTGCAACGCGGGAACTTCCTACGACAGCACCCGGTACTATTTCAGCTGCTCCTCCAATTTCGAGAAGAATCTTGAGATACTGCTGGATTTTGTGCAAAGCCCCTATTTCACCCCGGAGAACGTTGAAAAGGAGCGCGGAATAATCACGCAGGAGATCACAATGTATCTTGACAGCCCCGGCTGGCGGGTCTGCATGGAGCTGTATAAGGGAATGTTCAAAAACAATCCTGTGCGAAACGATATCGCCGGAACTCCCGAGAGTATTGCGCTCATCACGGACAAGCTGCTGTATGACGTGTATGACGCGTTCTACAATCCGTCCAATATGTACCTTTGCATTGCGGGCAATTTCGATCTGGAGAGCGCTGTTGAGGTATGCGAACGCTGTCTGCGTCCGGGAAAGGCAATGAATGTCCTATCCGTTGCCGCAGACGAGCCGCCGCAGGTGATCGCCCGCCGCATGGAGATGTCAATGCCGCTGGGAAAAACCACATTTGCGGTGGGATTCAAGTCCCCGGTATATTCCGGCAGGAGCATGACGGAGGAATACATCTACCGCACGCTTATGAACGACACCGCAGTGGGCGCAAGTACGGAATTCTACCGCCGAATGCGGGACAGCGGACTTATCAACGAAACCTTTGAAAGCAGCATAATGATGGGCAGGGGATTCTTTATACCCGGAATTTTCGGCGAGTCGGACGAGCCGGACAGGGTGGCGGAGGAGGTCTGCCGGGAATTCCGACGGCTCAGGAACTGCCCGCCCTCAAAGGAAGCGTTCCTGAGGGCGAAGAAGTATCTTTACGGCGACAATGTGCGTATGTACAACAACGTTGAAAGCGTGGCGCAGAACCTCTCGGACGCAGCGCTCACCGGGACTTCTGCGTTTGATTATGCGGAGCTTGCCGCAAACGCGGACTATGAGGGTATGCTCTCTCGGCTCGCGGAATTTGACGAAAGCAACTTCTGCCTTTCGATCATAAATCCTACGGAGGACTGATTATGTTATCGACACTTATTTCTGCGGCTTCTGCCTTTCCGGAGGTGGAGCTGACTTTTCCGAACCTGTTCGGCGGTATCACGCTGAGCTATTTTCAGGGCTTTGAGCTGTTTGGGATCAAGATATACTGGTACGGCGTGCTTATCACGATAGGAGTTATCCTTGCCTATTTTTACGCTATGTACCGTTCCAAAGACTTTGGACTGAGCAAGGACAGAATGTTCGATGTAGTATTCGTTGCGCTTATCGGAGGATTTCTGGGCGCGAGAATTTATTACTGCGTATTCCAGACCCTTGACCCGAATTCCGGCATGAGCTTTGATTTCATCACAACGTTTACGACGATACGGGACGGCGGGCTTGCAATCTATGGCGGAATTATCGGCGGATTTCTGTGCGGCTTTATTGCCTGCAGGGTGCGCAAGGTGAATTTCCGCGCCATGGCTGACCTTGCCGCAATGGGCTTCCTTATCGGACAGTGCATAGGCCGCTGGGGAAACTTCATCAATCAGGAGGCATTCGGCGCGGCGTGCAGCCCCGACTGGGTGTTCGGAATGACCAGCACAGATATTATTCAGAAAAGCGGCTTTGACGCCGGAACTCTGGTTCACCCCTGCTTCCTGTATGAAAGCGTATGGTGTCTTGTGGGCTTCGTTGCGCTGCATTTCTATTCAAAGAAGCTGCGAACCTTTGACGGCGAGATCGCGCTGCTTTACGCTGCGTGGTACGGTCTTGGTAGAGCGTGGATAGAGGGACTGCGCACCGATAGCCTTATGATAGGTCAGTTCAGAGTATCTCAGCTTGTCGCGGCGGCTTCCTTTGTGGTTGGAACTGCTCTTGTTATTGTGTTCAAGATACTCACCGAGAAGAAGAAAATTCCGCTTTATGTGAACTCCGACGCGTGCCGTGAGCTTCAGGAGGCTGACAAGGCAGCCGAGGAGGAGCGCGCCCGCAAAAAGGCTGAGAAGAAAGCGGAGAAGACTGCGCCCAGCATTCTTGCGGAGGACGCGGAGGATATAATCCTTGACGACGAGGAGAATTCAGAGGAAGACAGCACAGATGAAGCTGAAACTTCTGACGTCGTAGAAAATGTTGAGGAAACTGAAGCAGCCGGCGATGCGGAAAATGCCGGGGAATCCGACGCTGCTGATGAAGCGGACGATGAGGAGAAAGAAAAAACTGCCGGGTCAGGCAGTGAGGAAGCTCCGGAAGAAGCTGACGAGAATACACAGGACGAAAGCGAGGAATGATTATGGCAGCACAGATAATTGACGGAAAAGCGGTTTCCGCTAAGGTAAAGGAAGAGATCCGGCAGGAGATAGAGCGGGATAAGCTGGAAATAGGTCTGGCGGTAGTTATCGTGGGTGATGATCCCGCTAGCCGGGTTTATGTAAACAACAAGAAAAAAGCCTGCGAGGTATGCGGGATAAAGAGCTATGAATACGCTCTCCCGGCGGAAACCACAGAGGCTCAGCTTATGGAGCTGATAGATACCCTGAACGACGATGACAAAGTGAACGGAATTCTGGTGCAGCTACCGCTGCCGAAGCACCTCAACGAGGAGGCGGTCATCGCCCGTATCTCTCCGTTAAAGGACGTGGACGCGTTTTCCGCTTCAAATGTCGGGAAAATAATGATCGGCAACTACGCGTTTCTGCCCTGCACTCCGGCAGGCTGCATAGAGCTTATCCACAGCACCGGAATTGACGTTTCAGGCAAGGAGTGCGTGGTCATAGGACGTTCAAATATCGTGGGTAAGCCTATGGCAATGCTGCTGCTCCACGAAAACGGAACTGTCACCGTGTGCCATTCCCGCACCAAAAATCTGGCAGAGGTATGCCGCCGCGCTGATATTCTTGTGGCGGCTGTCGGCAGACCCGGCTTTGTCACCGGAGACATGGTGAAGCCCGGCGCAGTGGTTATCGACGTGGGAATTAACCGCAATGCCGACGGAAAGCTCTGCGGCGACTGCGTATTTGACGAGTGCGCCAAGAAGGCTTCATGGATAACCCCTGTACCCGGCGGCGTAGGACCTATGACTATCGCGATGCTGATGAAGAACACAGTCATGGCAAAGCGTATCCAGACAGCAAAGTAAGCTGATGAACAAGAATTCAAAGGTATTCCTGCGGAATGCGGTAATTATTACTTTGGCGACCGTTATCATAATTCTGCTGATGAATTCATGGGGACCGGCGCAGGTGATAATCTCCGTAATGCTGGCGCTTTTGTCGGCGGGTCAGTGGGCGCTGTTTATTTACATGAGAAAGCACTGAAACAAATTCCCTCCGCAGCGTGAGCGGAGGGAAAGCGTATATCTGAGGTTTAATTTTACAGTCCGAAGCTGACTGAAAGGGCGTTGTTCACCTGCGACATGGCTTCGCTGTCAAGCTCCCCCATGCGCTCCTTGAGCCGCCTTTTATCCAATGTACGCACCTGTTCCAGAAGCACTATGGAGTCTTTCGCAAGTCCGCAGGAAGCGGCATTAAGCGAAATATGTGTCGGCAGCTTTGATTTGTCCTTCTGGCTTGTTATTGCAGCGGCTATCACCGTGGGGCTGTGCTTGTTCCCGATGTCGTTCTGTACGATAAGGACAGGTCTTACGCCGCCCTGCTCTGACCCTACCACCGGGCTGAGATCAGCATAATATATTTCTCCTCGTTTCACCAGCATTTGATAATCATTCCTTTCTTGATCATTCCTGCCTGCTTGACTGAACAGGTTTTCCTCGTTGATAGGGAAGCGTCGATTTTGTTAAGCTTCGCTTTGATCAGCGTATTTCTAGGGAGACGCTGATTAAAACAAAATCGCCCCATTCAAACGCGCATACTCACGCGGCTGATTTTGTTACGCTTCGCTTTAATCAGCTTATCCCTAGTATTGCCTGCTCCGGTGAAGATATACAGGCAGGCTTTCACAAATCCGGAAATTCCGGTCGCTTCATTTTATTCCTTTCAGACCTTTCTAGTTACACAAAACAGGAGGCATTTCTATGCCGCAGATGACATGGGACAGATTGCTGTCCGCAAAGAGAAGCAGACAAATAGTAAGTCAGCGCGCCGGGGATATCCGATCTGAATTCGCCAAGGATTATCACAGGATAATCAGCAGTGCTTCTTTCCGGCGGCTTCAGGACAAGACTCAGGTGTTCCCGCTGGACAGGGGAGATTTCGTGCGGACGCGGCTCACCCATTCGCTGGAGGTGTCCTCCTTTGCAGGCTCTGTCTGCGACACAGCCCTCACCGGGCTTATGCAGGATCACCCGGAGATCACCCCGCAGGTGAGGCAGGACTGCATTGAGATACTGCGCTGCGCGGGGCTTGTCCACGATATAGGAAACCCTCCTTTCGGGCATTTCGGGGAATTCACGATACGCCAGTGGTTCAAGGAGAATTTCTCAAAGATGAGCTTTAAGGGGCAGCCGGTGAGGGAGCTTCTGACCGAGCAGATGCAGGCGGATCTCCTCAACTTTGAGGGCAACGCGCAGGCACTCAGAGTGCTGTCAAAGCTGCATATACTCATCGACGCGGGAAACGGAATGAATCTCACCTATGCGCTGCTCAACACGATAGTGAAGTACCCTGTGTCCTCGCTTGGGATAAACAAGAAAAGCGGAAACATCAAGGACAAGAAAATGGGCTATTTCACTGCGGAGCAGCCGCTGTTTGAGGATATAGCTGAAAGCACCGGGGCTGTGAACTGCCGATATCCGCTGACCTTTCTGCTGGAAAGCGCAGACGACATAGCCTATAAGACCGCGGACATTGAGGACGCGGCGATGAAGAAGCTGATAAGCTATAATGAGCTGATTCAGGAGATAGCAAGCCCCCGGTATATCGAACGCTGCGAAAACGAGCAGGAGCGCGCTGCTCTTGAGAGGGCTGCGGAGGATCTCCGGCACTGCCTTGATTCGGCGCAGAAGCGGGGACTTCCGCTGGCGGAGAGAAAAGCGGTGCAGCGGTGGACTGTGAATTTGCAGAGCAGCCTGATCTACGCTGCTTCCGATTCGTTTGCGGAAAATTATGACAGGATAATGGCGGGGGAGTTCGGCAGGGAGCTGCTGGCGGCTTCTCCGGCAAGGGTTCTGGCGGACGCGCTGAGCGATATCGCGTATCGTTACGCGTTCCAGTCGCCGGGAGTTCTGAAAACAGAGCTTGCCGCAAACGCCATGATGAATCTGCTGCTGGAGAATATAACCGGAACGGTGCTGCGATACGGCACTGAGGAGCAGCGGGTAACGGACGGAAATCTGATGTCGCTGCTGTCTGAGAATTTCCGGGAGATATGCCGCAGGAGCTGCGAGGGACAAAGCGACGGCGAGCAGGCATATCACCGCCTGCTGCTTGCCACAGACTGCGTTTGCAGCATGACCGACGGCTACGCGAGGGAGCTTTACCGCACCATAAGCGGTATTGACGCATGATTTCCTTTTAATTATTTTATATATTCATTGCCTTTATCTCTTGACATTTTCGCGGGTCATGTGCTATTATAGAAGAAAAAGGAAATGGTGGTGAGCATATGACAGGGCAGGAGGCTTTTGAGGAGAGGTTTGGCTTCAAGGCAAGGGGAGAATTTCGCTGCACGGGCTGGTTTGAGATACCGGTGATGATTTTGGGAATTTTGTTGACTATTCCGGGGCTGTTTGTTGTGTTATTCCTTTTTAATTATCAATTGCTTGGGTTTTTAGGCATTCTGGTATTTGTTCCGGTCTGGGCGATACTTTGCTGGTGGCTGATCCGTATAGGGAATATCGGGGTGACGTATCGCTATGAAGCGGACGAAAAGGAATTCCGCATTATAAAGCCGGATAAGAGCAGCGATGTGTTTTATTATCCCGACGTGATGAGAATTGACTACAAGCCGATGCACTATATTAACAAGAAAGTACGCGGATACAAGGTGACAGTCACTACAAAATATCTCACCAAGAAATATAGTTACATCTTTTCGGACAACCGGCTGTTCAAGACCCCGGAGGGCTCGCCGTTCTTTATTCTTGAGCAGCGATCCGGGCTGGTGAACGGATATGTGGAAGATGGCGGCGCTACCCGGACATGAAGGAGATTTCTATGGAGCTTAACAAATCTGAAAATGAAAAAAAGCCCTCTGTACGCAGGGGCAGCTTCCGTGTGGGATATAACAACGAGGGCAGGCTTGTTGTTTTCTGTGCAGTGGGAGCGGTTCTGTGCCTGTGTATGTTCATCGTGGGACTTATCATTTTCGGTGCGCCGGACAGCTTTACCAGTTTTATGGGCGGAGTGTTCTGGATAATTCCGGCGGCGCTGTGCGTTTTGATGATCCCAGTGATATTCTATGGCAGGAACTGCACATATCACGCCGGAGAGCAGGAAATGGAGGTTATCACACCGAGGGGCAGCGATTATCTCTATTACAGCGATATTTCAGAGGTGATCTACAAGCAGACAATGCTTTTCGGAAAGCCGAGGGGCTATTTTGTCACGGTTGTCACCGGAGTGAGGGATTACACATACCTGTATATTATCAACAGCTCGGAGCTCAACGATCCGAAGCACACCCCTTTTTATCTGCTGGAGCTGAACGCAGGATTAAAGCGTCCTGAACCCGACGACCCGGAGCGTTCGGCGGCGGTAATGGCGCAGTTTGCGCTGATGCAGGAAAAGCAGGAGGACAGGATCTCTCGAAAGCGGAAGAAAAAGACATGGGAAAATCTGTTCGATGATGAATAAAGCAAAACCCCCGGATATTTTCCGGGGGTTTAATTATGTATTTCAGTTCAGCAGCTTGTTTTTATCCTGCCGGAGCAGCTCCGGATTGAAGCAGTTGCTGTCGTAATGCGCTATCGCGTCAAAGAAGTCAGCGGCGATGTCCTCCGGGATATCCTCCTCCTCGGCGAATTTCTGGAGCGCTGTGACATAGGTTTGCCGAAGCAGCATCTTGTCCTTGAGCGTGACCCGCATTTTGACCTGCTCCCCGGTGTCGGCGTTGATGAGGTTCTGGATATCATAGTCGATAAGCTTCATTATGTCGGTTATGCAGTCTGTGCTTCTCTCGCCGAAAACCAGCCGGTGGTATACCTCCGCCTTGCACAGCGCAGAAAGGCTGAATTCCTTCGGCATGGTATCGTGTATCGTCATCAGCGAGAAAAGGTAATCCTCGATAGAGGCGTAGTTTTTCGCCCTGCCCATGCACATGGTGAGGCTGTCTATTCCAGCGCGTGAAGCCTTGATAGCTGTATCCAGCGCGGCTTTCTTGGAGTTCATGGGGCAGAGATCTATCGGCACAGTGACGGAATTTTTCGCCTGCCACACCATTTTTCCGACCTCCTCGGACTCCATGACGGGGTAGCTCCCACGGAGCCTTACCATTGAAACAGGGCCGGAGATCTGCCCCTGCGCCAGCCGTAGTAGCTGACGGGAAAGCCCGCGTATCGCCGGAAATTCCATGATGACAGGGGTGTGACCGATGTTTATTCGTTCCTTCAGATCCTGTATCGTCACCAGAACATAGCTGAAATCAAATACCGCCGTCAGCTCCCTGAACATAGGATCGCCCAGTCGGAATATGTATCCTATCCCCTCAGGAAGCTCCTGCATTTTCATGACCGTGCGGAAGTCTATTTCAACATACTTAACTCCGGTTTCTGCAAGCGCCTGAATATATTTGAAGATATGCTCCGGCTTTGCACGTTCGTCTATCGGCAGCGTGCAAAGACTGTTGTCTGTAATAACTGTTTTCATGACGTCCTTTCTGTCTGTCAGCCCTTTAGCCCGCGGGACTGTCTGTCCATGTCCTCAACTACGATATCGTAGATCTCTCCCAGAGTTGCGCAGTATTCCAGTACCTTCCACGGTTCGTTTGTGTGGTAATGTATCTTGATAAGCTCATCATCACCCACCGCAAGCAGGCTGTCGCCCTTGAAATTATCCCTGATGTAGTCGTTTATCGCGTCCTCGTCGAGATCTTTTCCGTCAATGAGGAGCTGTGTGTCATATCTGTATTCCAGCATGATTTATTCCTCGTTTTCCTTGTTTTGTCTGACTTCAATTCGCACCTTGTTTACGCGAAGCTCCGCCGCGTCAAGCACGGTAACGATAAAGTCCTCTGTTTCTGTGGTATCTCCGCTTTTGGGAATGCTCCCGAACAGCCCCAGCACCCAGCCTGCGACCGTGTGCGACTCGCTTTCAAGCTCCGAGGGAATATCCCGCGCCGCAAAAAATCTCCGCAGCGAGTTCAGAGAAACGTCGCCGTACACCTCGTATATATTTTGACCGACCATAGTCACCGGGGATTTTACCTCGTCGCTTTCGTCCCATATCTCGCCGACCAGCTCCTCAAGGATATCTTCCATGGTGACTATGCCGAGGGTTCCTCCATGCTGATCAAGAACAACGCTCAGGTGGCATTTCTGCTTCTGCATTGTCCGGAACACCTCAGACAGCTTCTGCATCTGCGGGATATAGAGTGTTTCCTGCATAATGCTGCTGATCGTGAAGTCTTTGCTCTTTTCGTACTGCTTGAAGAATTCCTTTTCGGTGATTATTCCCACGATATTGTCGAGCGTCCTCTCATAAACCGGCATTCTGGAGTATTCCTCCTGCAAAAACTTCCTGCGCACCTCGTCAATATCCTCTGCGATCTCGACTGCGGTTATCCGCACACGGGGAGTGATTATCTCGTCCACGGTGATCTCGTCAAATTCCAGAGCGCTTCGCACAAGGTCGCTTTCCTGAGTTTCAAGCACGCCCTCGTCTTCTATCTCGTCGATCATCACCTTAAGCTCCTCCTCAGTCATGCTGACGGATTCCTTGCGGTGAAAGAGCTTTGATACGCCCTTTTTTATCAGCAGGAACAGTACTGAGAACGGCGTGAATACGATCATCAGGAAAGAAATTATCGCTGAAGCGAACATACAGAACGGCTCTGCGAAATCCTTTGCGATGCTTTTGGGAAGCACCTCGCCGAAGATAAGCACGACAATGGTTATCACGATCGTCGCCACCAGAGAGCCGTACTGCTCGCCAACCAGACTGATGAACAATATGGTTGCGATAGAAGATGTGGCGATATTAACTATGTTGTTTCCGATTAGTATTGTGGTCAGCGCCTTGTCGTATTTGTTCAGTATTTTGAGCGTTCTGTCCGCAGCGTGGCTGCCGTTTTCTGCCATGTTTTTGAGGCGGATCTTGTTCACACTGTTGAGCGCCGTTTCCGTTGCGGAAAAGAACGCGGAAAAAACGATCAGAATTATAATAATTACGATCTGCATAAATTACTCCCAGTTTTGCCAGATATCGGGGCAGTAGCCGGTGGTAGCCTGCCTGCCGTTGCGGACTATCGGGGTCTTGTACAGCTTCGGATTTTCCGCAAGCTTCTCCGGCTTTGCGTCGTCCAACAGGTATTTTATCTCGGAATAGTCACGCGAGTTTTCGTCGATAACAGAGTCTATTCCGCCGCCCAGCGCCTTTACAACGCTTTCAAGCTCTCCGCGGCTCAGTCCCTTTGACAGGATATCGACATACTGATATTTTATGCCGCGTTCCTTGAAATATCTCTCTGCTTTTTTGGTATCAAAGCATTTGGATTTGCCGAAAATCTGAATGTTCATACTATCTGCTCCTGTAATGCGTAATGACGGATAGCCCATGTGACCCCGTTTTCGTTATTGCTGCGGGCGAGGAACCGCGCGATCTTCTTCACGTCCGGATGACCGTTTTCCATTGCGAAGCTCCACCCGGCATAGCGCAGCATATCCGCGTCGTTCGAGAAATCTCCGAACGCCATTGTATCTGCCCGGTCGATGCCGAGGATCTCACCTAGCTTTTTCAGCGCGCTGCCCTTGCTTACGCCGGCGCCCATGACGTCCATCCAGACAGGACCGGAAACCTGTACGTTCAGACGATCTCCGAATATCGCGTCAATAGCAGGTTTGCCGTGGTTTTCAGTACCCTGCTGGTCGCACACAGCAAGCTTATATATCGTGTCATCGATATCTAACAGGTTGTTGCAAGGGAAGTGGTTCTTGTAGTATCTTGCGATCTCTGCGCTGAATTCCGGGTCGGCGTCAAGGTGATAGGTACCCCTTGAAGCGCAGACAAGCACCCTCAGCCCTCCGATCTCCTCACAGGCTTTGATGAGCTGCTCAAAGGTTGCTCGGTCAAGCGGGGTCAGGCTGACCTGCTTTCCCTCGTGGATAACGTTTGCGCCGTTGTCGCAGATGAAATCCAGCTTATCGCGGTATTCCTCCGGGAACAGGTGCGCCACCGCATCGTAGGTCCTCCCGCTTGCCACGGTGAATTTTATCCCGTTCTGCTCCAGTCGGTCAAGCACCTCAAAAAAATCCTTCGGCAGCTCCTTGCGGTCGTTGAGAAGAGTTCCGTCCATATCGCTTGCTATCAGCTTTATCATTATGTAGTCCTCGCTTTTGTTCTTCTGTATCTGTGGGGAAATCCCAATATCATAATTATATCATAATATCCGCAATGTTTCAAGCGGAAACAATTCCATGAAATGGCGCCGAAAAATAATTTTTTTATGCAGATTATATATAGTATTGCAAAAATTCCCGGAATAGGCTATACTTAAATAGAATAAATCAATATGAAAGGACATCGGAATTATATGAAAAAATCCGTGATCTTTGACCTTGACGGAACTCTGTGGGACAGCTCCCGGAGCTGCGCCGAGTCTTGGAACGTGGTGCTTGGAAAATACCAGGGCATCTCCCGCAGGATAACCATTGACGATATGCACAGCTATATGGGCAAGACCCTTGATGTGATCGCGCCGATGGCTCTGCCGGATATTCCAGACCCCCGCCGGTGGGAGATAATGACCGAGTGCGTGAGGTACGAGCAGGATTATATCGCCGAGCACGGCGGGGTGCTGTACCCGAAGCTGAGGGAAACGCTGGAGCTTCTTCGGGAGAAATATATGCTGATCATCGTCAGCAACTGTCAGGACGGCTACATTCAGTGCTTTCTGGATTTGGCCGGAATGCGGGACTTGTTCGATGATTTCGAGAGCGCGGGGAAAACCAGACTTTCAAAGGGCGAGAATATCCGTCTGGTAATTGAACGCAATGCGATAGACCGGGCGGTTTATGTCGGGGATACTCAGGG
Organism: uncultured Clostridia bacterium; assembly: GCA_945833805.1. Lineage (GTDB taxonomy): Bacteria > Bacillota > Clostridia > Oscillospirales > Ruminococcaceae > CAG-115. The sequence goes on from CAMAGG010000063.1 coordinate 13,468, forward strand.
GGATCTTGATTCGGCAGACTTGGCGGGAGTTCCTTTTATCCGTGCAGCATACGGCTTCGGGACGATGAACCGGGAGGTGCCGGAAATAAACTCGCTTTCTGAGCTTTGGCAGATAGTGGAGAGGCTCATCGGAAATTGACCGCAGTTTTTTATTGCCGGATCTGTATTGACA
>CAMAGG010000064.1 GCA_945833805.1 uncultured Clostridia bacterium
TGTATTTCCTGTATGTCCGAGGCTCTAAAAAGATGCAATACAAATGATTTATTATTTCTATTTCCTCATTCGAAAGGTCTAAAAACATTTTGGGATCACCAATATTTGAATAACAGTAATAGAACCATTGATTCGATTCGAGTTGCGTCTTTCGCAATTTTTTTAGTTTCATTGTACAAAATGTGTTAATAATACTCTGAACAGGTGAAGATAAGTTTTCATTCCCACTACAATCTTGTGAGTTTGCTGTTTTCTGGTAGTATTTTTTGAGTGGGGTAATGACGCTCTTCTTGTAATAATCCTTCCGTATTAGTGTTTGAAAAACCTCGGAAGCGCATTCTACAAAATTGGATTCTTTATGAAAATCTAGCCAACGAAAATAACAATAAAAGAAGTCGAATATCATTTCACCGATATGGTATAGTACTGAATCATATAATGAAGGACTGTTATTGATAAGGAATGTATCGATTGCTATTTCCGTAATAACGGTCTGATCGGTTACTGTGTTCATCCACTCATCGGAGGCACCATCATACTTCTCAGTAGTCAGTTTTAGGATAGCTACCATTAAGGCATGAGCATTCTTCCTTTTTGTAAGTATATCTAAAGGATCATATATTATTTCTTCGGAATCTTCGTCAAGAGAGGGTGGGAAAAGTCCTATCGAAGCGGAGATATTATAAAGAATTTCATTGTAGTTTTTACTATTGATCCAGTTGTATAAATTGAATTCTTTATTCTTTCTGGCTGTGTTGTACCTGTTCTTTATAGTTGACAGATTGCAGCAGTAAGTGGCGTCAAGGGAATCTAGAATAGTAGGAATAACCTCATAAATATCCATAATTTTTACCTCCGTAAACCGTGTAGAGAATGGCACTCTTTGTATGTATGTCCGCATTGGCTAAATAATGTTAATAGTACTATCGTACCATAATTATACAATTACCAAGAAGATTTGTCAATGACCTGTATGGGAGATGTTGATATAATGAGCATGGTTTTCTGAGTGTCATTATTGTGCAATATCTATTGGCATTGATATGATTTTTTATAGATTTAAAGTTTGATTGCCGTGGCAAACATACTGTTTTTTGTCCTAAAGCTCTGGGAATATATGGTCATTACGGATTATTATCATTACTTTTTGATAAAACAAACTGATTTTTGAATAATCCATAAAATTTTGATGGTTGACAGTTTTGAGGAACTTTCTTTACTATATTACCTAAAGAATTCCCCCCTGAAATCCTCAAGAATTCGAGATTCCAGAGAGGCGGCAGAGGGCGCAAATGGCTTTACAATCACGTTTTTTTCTGATATACTGAAGTCAACCTCAATACCGAGGAATTCAACATTGTTGGGAAATCTCCCAAGAAAGGAATAGCTTATGAATGCTAGAATACGTCAAGCGGAACAACAGGCAGTTGAGGAAAAGCTGCTAAATGTTACGCTGACCAAAACAATGGGCGGTGCAATCGCAGACCCCTTGTCTTATGGCGTTGGCTCATCTCCTACGGATTTACCTCAAATCGCTGATAGCATAGCGGCGGAATCTTCGCAGGCATATACCACGAAGGATACCAACTGTGCCGAGAAATTACCGCCAACGCCAGCTGCACCCGGAAACGCAGATAGCACAGCGGCGGAATCTCCGCAGGAAAATACCGCCGATGAAACGAATGAGCAGAAAGCTACTGCTCCCGAGTCAACCACGGACTTCCAATTGACAAACAGCGACTGGTTTTTCAAGGAAGAAATATCGGTTGATATGCAAGAAGTTGAACGCAGAAAGTGCGAGGTTTCTGGTTTGGTTCCGAAAAAGGCAGAAATCAAGGCTTCAGAAGATGGCCTCACGATTACCGTGAAAGGTGAGAGTAAGCCTATTTCAAACTTTACAGTGCTGAGCATGGGGCTACTATCTGAGCATTCCGTCACGAAGAATGGTGAAATCGTTGTGATAACTGTTTGCAATAAGGTTACCCATACTGCCAAGACTGTTGAAGTGTCTTCAGCTGAACTAAAGAACGGCGACTGGATTACTCAGAAGCTGGGCTTGAAGTACACAGTTTCGGATTATAAGTCTGTGCGCGTTTATCTCAATTATCTTCTGCCCCATGCAAAAAATTTTGAAGTGATTACAGACCCCGGGTGGCATGATGGCGTTTACGCACGCCCCAAAGACTTTGTTGGTAAAGGCGAATATCAGGTGAAGGCAACAGGATTTGAACCTGAAACCTATGATATTTCAGAAACTGAGGAAGCGAAGGACAAGGCAAAGACCGCCTTGGACACCCTTTTGGCATGCACTAAGAAGAAAGTCATCATGAGGATGATGTTGTTCACCCTCATTATCTCTATGCTGACATCAGTGTTTCTGCGGTCGCCATTTCAGCGCATACCACAGTATATTTTCGCATTGATCGGTGTTACCGGAACGGGAAAAACCACCCTTGTACAAGCACTTCTTTGCTTTTTAAAGGACTATTCCTATTTCAATCTTAGCGTCGGATACACCAGTGCATCTCTGCGAAAAGCTCTGGTTAAATATCGGGATACTATTCTGTTTGTCGATGACCTCGTTGACAATAACGATTCTGAGTCAATGGAGAACCTCGACAAGTTAACACGCTTGTTTGGCAATGCCGGGTCTTCGTACAAGACGTTCTACGGCGAATCTGCGGCATGGAGTAGGGCTATATTCACCGGAGAGGTTGATCCGTTATTAAGGAAATCAAGCATGAACCGTATGGTGCTTGCCCATATTAGCAGAGAAGATATTGACTTTGATAAGGTAACAGAGATGAATAAGGCTGAAACAAAAGAACTGTACGCACAAGCCATCGGGGACCTTCTCCTTGAAGTATCTGAGCGTGGCCCCGATAAGGTTGTTAGCGAGCTTTACAACTCGTTTTTGGACTTTGACAATCGCTTAAATGCTACACACAAAGGGTTATGTCAGCATCGTGTTGAAGCGTATGCGTGGATGCTTGCCGCTGAGAAGTTCTATCGTGAATACCGTGGTGACGAAAAATACGACGACCCTGATGCGTTATTCAACTATGCTGTTCAGAATCTCAAAAACGACTACATACAGTCCCTATATGAGATGCCGGAGTACGTTTTCTGCAAAACAATCGTCGAAAGTTCTACGAAATTCCAGCAAACTGTCGCCGAAAAGCCGTTAGACAGTGAGAAGTGGGGATATAACTCTGCTGAGTTCCTTTATATCGTCGACGAGAGGCTTGAAAGAGTCCTTTATATCTGTGACCTTCAAGGCATCAACAAAAAAGCTCTGATTCGGTCGCTGATTCAAAAGGAAATCATTAAACCTGAGCAGGGTCGTGGGCAAAAGTATCGACTTACTGTGACAAACGTTGGAGCGTTCAGGACATATAGAGTAGATATTGGTAAAGCCAATGACTTTATCAGAGACACTGAAACTTGTGACAATATAGGAGAATAATTTTATGAAGAAAAGTACATTTGACCTTGGCAAAGTGATTGCCCAGAGAAAACATTTTCGGAAGCAGGTAAAAACCGCAAAGAGCGACCAGAACATTGCAGAACGTCAGGGCATAAAGAGCGCAGATAGTTTTTCTGACTGGTCGCATAAAGAGCTTTCTCCTACCGAAAGACTCAAGGGATTATACGTGCTTTCGTCTTTAGGCTCATTCAATGCGTTGGAATGGTTGATAGACGAAGCATACGGGAAGAGCCGTATTTGCGCCGAAAAGGGCAAACGCAAAACGTTGCGCAAAAAAGCTCGTAAGTACCTTAGTTCTGTTGCGATTCGTCCTCATTTATCCGAAATGAAAGAGGGAGTCAGCAGAAGCTGGCTAATTCGGCTCGGGGACTATCATCTTGGTCTGCTGGGCAATGTTAAAAATAGCAGTCTCGCCTGGGCTTCCAGGTACTACGCTATGGCATTTACAAATAAAGACGATGTCCAGCTCAAGCTGAAGTTACAATGTGTTAAGTTACTTATGTGCCAGATCTCTAAGAATGATTTCAAGGCATTGATGAAGTATGTCGGCGAGTACGATTTCGTGACATATGCTGTTGCATTGTTCTTCCTTGGGGCTATGAAAGCCAAAAAGAAGAAGCATGGCAAGCACTTCAAGTACTACAAGAGTATGGTTTCATCATGTCTGGATATTCTGCAATACACTGAGGGCAGATACGTCAACCATCTGTTTAAGGCTGTATCAAAGAGCAAGCTTTTCAAGTGACTTTACTGCCGCACAGCAATGTGCGGCAGCTACATAAATTCCACGCATATACCCCAGCTTCCCGCACACAAATGTGTGCGGGATACTTTTTATTCAATCCACTCAAACAAACTAGGCAGAGTATTCAGTTTGCCCCTATCCGACAGCGGCACGGGATTTACGCCTATCCGCTCAAACTCGGCTATCATCTTCCTGTAAGCTCTGCTGTTGAACTTATCGTCTTCCTGCTCGAGCTTTTTGCGGGCGTTACGCATTCCGTGCTGCTTAGCGACAAGCTCCGCAAATCGGCACATTCGGCTGCGTAGTTTTTTGGATTTTACATTGTCCGAAATCATTTCGCGTATCTCTTTCAGCTTATAATAATCTGCGTCAATACAAAACCGTTCCAGAACCTCTACCAGTAATTCGCTGCTGTTTTCAATATACCAAAGCAGGGTGTCCATGTTCGACCTGCACTTACCGCCGTTTGCTTTGCAGAACCCCCGAACATCTGAAATGCGGTATTCCGCACGCAGTATACCCTCTGCTCCGGCTGTGTTCTGATTAATGCTAGACAACTGAAGTGCCTTGTCATAAATCGACAGTTCCGAACCATCATGTTTACTTGCTGTGGTGAAGCCTGCCTTTTTGTTGAATTTTTCTCCATAGTCTTTTCCGTCCATGATACGGAATGACTTTATCGTGCCCGTACGGTACATCTGTGCAACATAAGCCGCCACTTCTTTGGCGCTGCCTATGTAGAGGTTACTGCATATATCAACTCTCGACAGGGTTAGCTTATCAATTGAATAATCGTCGCCCAGCCAGTTTATCAGCTTCCAGTTGACTATGTTGAGCGCCTCCTCTGCGTCTTTTTCACTTATCAGTTCAACAAGGTCATTTCTTACAAGCACTGACTGAAGAGTAACTATAAACTTTATAGCGATATAGAATTCATACTCGTATAGTATCACCCTTATCCCTTGCCCTTTGAACTTGGGAATTCTTTTGATTTGCTTTTCTTTGTGAGGGAAAAAATAGACGTATTTCTTGGAATCGGCTATGATGAACTCTTTCAGTTCCTTGAATTGCCTATAACCTTTGCTGCTAAGTTCGAAGCTTCGAACTAACTCAAATGTATGTATGCTCATATTTATTTCTCCCTATATATAGTAGTACTTTTGTACATTTTCTTTTGCTACGAGTAGTAGAAAACCCGCTTACAGTGCGCCGCCGGGCGGCGCGGTTAGTGGGACACCTTCTTTACAGCAGATGTAACCACGGAGATAAAAAGATATAGGGAGGAATCGATGTTACCGATACACATACTATGTGATTGCCAATATAGCATTTTTCGCACACTCTTTGGCGTTAGTGTTCATGGGGGTTATCCTTTGTATAAACGCTTGCCGGAGTAGTTTTCTCGTACACTCCGGGGTTTTGTTTATAAATTATTATCTGGTGATGAACCGTCACATAATCTGAGAGACTGCCTGATTTTGTCGGGCGGCTCCGAGAAATGGAGGAATTACCAGATGAAACAGAACTACAAATTTACCTCAGTATGCTTCTTTCCAAGAACGGCTGAGGACACCGGTCTTTTACCGGACGACATTATAACTATTACCGAGGCGGACTGCACTGATGTTCCGCCGGAACGAATGGTAGCTTCTCTGCTGGCCGAAATAATGCACGACGGCAGCGAGGAGGCGGCAGTATGATAAGAGCAGCCGCATACGCAAGATTTTCAAGCGATAACCAACGCGACGAGAGCATAGACGCACAACTCAGGGCTATACACAAATTTGCCGCTGAAAAGGGTTATCAGATAGTCGAGGAATACATCGACCGTGCCAAAACAGGCACAAACGACCGCCGGGAGGAATTCCAGAGAATGATAAGGGATTCCGACACAGGTGATTTCGAGGTGGTCATTGTCCACAAGCTGGACAGATTCGCACGCAAACGCTACGACAGCGCGGTTTACAGGAAAGCACTCAGCGACAATGGCGTAAAGCTGATATCCGTGCTGGAGCAGTTTTCGGATACTCCCGAGGGCATAATCTTCGAGGGAATGAGCGAGGCCATGAGTGAATACTACTCTGCCAATCTTTCCCGTGAAGTCAAGAAAGGTCAGTACGAAAATGCCATTGCCTGCAAGCACACCGGAGGATACGCTCCGCTTGGTTTCCGGGTGAACAGCGAGCTGAAATACGAAATAAACGAGGAGGAAGCCGTTCATGTGCGCTATATTTTCCAGAGCATACTGAACGGCATGAATTACTCCGAGATAGTCGCAGAGCTTAACCGCCGTGGGGTCAAGACCCGGCGAGGACGGGAATTCGGGAGGAACTCCCTGCATGAGATACTCCGCAACGAGAAATACGCCGGGGTGTATGTTTACCGGCGAAGCGCTCCGGCAGATACATACGGCAGGCGGAACAATCACGCAAACCGTTCTGAAAATGACATTATCCGTATAGAAAACGGAGTACCGCAGATAATCAGTCGTGAGATGTTTGATGCCGTACAAGAGGTTATGAACAAGCGGAAACTGGCTCCCTATACACGGTCAGATGCTAAAGAAGTCTACCTGCTATCAGGCAAGGTGTTCTGCGGATTATGCGGCAACAGCTACTGCGGAAACCGTATGCACGGCGGCAGGAACAGGTCACTGTACATAACATATCGCTGTAACTCGCACTCCGGAAAAGGGTCGGGGAACTGCCGCAACAAGGACGTGAACCGTGATTACCTGGAGAATTATATCCGTAAGCTGTTGGCAGATGTCTTGTTTGATGAGCGGCGCCTTGAAGGCGTCATCAGCGAGTACAACAAGCTGGTTCACTCAAACGAGGGAGAAGCGGCAAGCGAGCTGAAATCGGTTAACAGCACCATAAAAAGAACCAGAAAGGAAATAGACAATATCATCGGCATAATGGCTTAGACCGGGTCTGCCTCGCTTGCTGCGGCTCTTGACGAACGTGAGAAAACGCTCGCTATGCTGGAAGAAAAGAAACGCGAGATAGAAGCCAGACAGGTCACTATCGAAACGAACCGAGACGACACCATATAGAGGCGTTCAGCCGTGGCAGAGAAATGCTGCTCTCCGGCACGATACCCCATCTCCGGCAGCTTATTCAGCTCTATGTTTCCCGAATCGAGGTGTACCCGGACCATATCACAGCAACGCTCAACTACATGCCGGCACTTATGGCTGCCGGGTCTGATGAAAGTATCGGGAAGTATGCGGAGGCTTATGAGGGAGCGCTGGAGGTCAGTAGCGAAGTTGGGCGTGAGAAGCTGAATGAGGATTACAAGTAGGTAGGATTTATAGATAAAAAGACGGAGAGCGTTATTCTGCTCTCCGTTTACTATTCAATTAACTACTGATTATTTCACGAATTCTTCAACAATACGGCCGATAAGCTTACATTGCTCGTCGGTCATTTTTTTTGCTGTATTGTTGTTTGCTCTGAACTCATCAGCAAGATTTTGTAGGAGCACGCGCTGGCTTTCATAAAGACCCACGGTTGATATGTTTGAATGCTGCTCCATTCCGGACAGATAGTCCATTGATACATTGAAAATTGCTGCAAATGAACGAACCGTATCAAATGTAGGGCTTTGCAGATTGTTCTCATATCGGCTGATAATAGAGCTTTCTTTGTTTATCCTGCTAGCGAGATAGTCCTGCGTCCATCCTCTCTCTTTCCTTAGCTTTTGCAAAATCATTCCAAAATCATATATTTCTTCCATAAACCGCTCCTGTATAACTTGATATATAACCAAATTGTATCAAAATACTCTTGATAAATATGCAGTAATATGATATAATAGTTGATAAATAAGCAAAGTTTGGCAAAAAAATCTGATTTTTTATCAGAAATGGGTGAGAGAATGGAGCAACAGGTAAAATCTAGAAAAAGAGTGGCTGACCACGGCGAAGTATTCACTGCGGAACGCGAGGTAAAAGCCATGTGCGACCTTGTAAAGCCCGAGACAGAGCGCATTGACAGCCGCTTCCTTGAGCCTGCCTGCGGCGACGGAAACTTCCTTTCCGAGATCCTCGCGCGCAAAATGGCGGTTGTTCGCAAGAAATACCGCCGTTCGGTTGTTGATTATGAGATGAACAGCCTGCTTGCGGTATCCAGCCTTTATGGAGTGGATATTCTTGCGGACAATGTGGAAGCCTGCCGACAGAGGCTGTTTGACCTCTGGGATAAGGAATACCGCAGCGTATGCAAAAAGGAATGCAATGATAATATGCGCCGCGCCATTCGATTTATTCTCGGCCGCAATATCGTCTGCGGGAATGCCCTGACCCTGATGTGCGTTGACGAAAACGCACAGGACACAAGCGAGCCTATTGTGTTTTCGGAATGGGCTTTCGTTATGGGCGGACAGATACAGCGCAAGGACTATTATTTTTCGGAGTTGCTTAATTCACCCACTGAAAATGACCAGATTTCACTGGACTCGCCATCAGAAGAAGGCGTGTTCCTGCAACAGTATATCTGCGATTACAGGAGGTTGGGAGAATGAGCGAAGGATTATTAGAGAATGTATATAACCCCGACGTGCTTTCCTGCTTGGCAAATTTGTCGAGCGATGAGGTTTTCACGCCTCCGTCGATAGCGAACGCTATGCTGGATATGCTGCCGCAGGAATTATTCAGCAACCCCGACACGAAGATACTTGACCCTGCGTGCAAATCGGGCGTATTTCTTCGGGAGGCAGCAAAGCGCTTGGATAAGGGGCTTGAAAACCAGATACCCGACAGAGAGCAGCGCATGGATCATATATTCAAAAAGCAGCTCTTTGGCATAGCAATAACAGAGTTAACTTCGCTTATATCAAGAAGAAGCGTTTATTGCAGCGCATACCCCAACAGCAAGTATTCTGTTGCGAGGTTTGACGACGCGCACGCTGATGGTAATATCAGATTCAAGCGTATAGACCACCTCTGGAAAGATGGAAAATGTTCGTGGTGCGGCGCCGCACAGGCGCAGTACGACCGCAGTGAGGATAATGAAACTCACGCATACGAATTTATCCATTGCAATCCAAAGGAGCTATACGGCATGAAATTTGATGTTATCATCTCAAATCCGCCGTATCAGCTTAGCGACGGCGGAGCACAGGCAAGCGCTATGCCAATTTATAATTATTTCGTTGAGCAGTCAAAGAAACTTAATCCCAAATATCTTATAATGATTATTCCAGCACGATGGTATTCTGGTGGAAAGAATTTGAACAAATTTAGAAGTAGTATGCTTACCGATAGAAGAATCAAAGAATTACATGATTTTAGCAATGCTACAGATTGTTTCCCGGGTGTTGATGTCAAAGGTGGAGTTTGTTATTTCCTTTGGCAGCAAGATTACAACGGAGATTGTGTTGTTGTCACTCACGATAAAGACCATATTGTTTCCACTTTGGAAAGACCTTTATTAGAAGAAAACTGTGACGTGTTTATTAGGCAAAATGAAGCCGTTGACATTTTGAATAAAATCCGAAGCTATAATGAAAAGAGCTTTGCTGATGTTGTTTTCCCCGCTATGACTTTTGGATTCAGAACCTTTTTCAAATCATTTGACAGCGATAAATCTGGAAAAGGTCTTGTAAAAATGTACGCAAACCATTCTCAAGGCTTTATTTATAGGGATAAAATAGAGCGTGGCAGAGAATACATAGATAAATGGAAAGTATATATTCCAGAAGCAGTTGGTTCAGGTGATACTAGAAATGATATCATTAAACCTATTCTTGGCGAACCTGGGTCAATAAGTACAGAAACATACATTATGAACGGTCCATGGGAAAGTAAGGAAGAAGCTGAGAACGTTATATCATACGTAAACACGAAGTTTTTCCACTTTATGATAGGATTAAAAAAAATCACACAGCATGCTACAATTAAAGTTTATGAATTTGTTCCCATGCAAGATTTCTCCAAACCTTGGACAGATAAAGAACTCTATCAGAAATATGGCTTGACAGATAAAGAAATAATGTATATTGAATCGACAGTATGGTCAGAAAGAACAATAGGCGGTGACGACAATGGCTGAAACTGAATTTTTCCCGCAACGCCCTTTGATTACACCCACCATATACGCCTATAAGCTTGACGGCGTGGATTCCCACAAGGGGTACATAAAAGTAGGCTACACCGAGCGCGACGCTGCTACTCGAATAAAAGAGCAGCTCCACACAAGCGGCATGAAATACACCATTCTGCTCAATGAATCCGCAATGTGTCCCGACGGCTCCTGCTTTACCGACCACGATGTTCACGCTATTCTTCGCCGAAACGGTTTCCGTCATCTTAACGCAGGCAGCGACCGAAACGAGTGGTTCAACTGCTCTGCAAGCGATGTCAGAGCCGCTATCCGTGAGCTGAAAACAGGAGAGATATCAAATCCGCTGCGCACAAACAGCTTCGGAATGCGCCCCGAGCAATATCACGCAGTAGAGCGAACCATAGAGTATTTCAAGAGCGCAAAGGCAGACGAGCCCGACCGTTCTCCTAAATTCCTTTGGAACGCAAAAATGCGCTTCGGAAAGACCTTCGCCGCGTATCAGCTGTGTAAGAAGATGGGTTTCAAGCGTATTCTTGTGCTGACATTCAAGCCTGCTGTTGAAAGTGCGTGGCACGAGGATTTGCAGACCCATGTTGACTTTGACGGCTGGCAGTTTATTTCAAATAAGGACGCTCACAACAACAAAATCGACATTGATCGCGCGTACAGAAACGCCGACAAGTCAAAGCCTATTGTTGTTTTCGGTTCGTTTCAGGATTTGCTTGGCACAAACGAAAACGGCGGTATAAAGGCAAAGAACGAGTTTATCCATACGGACAACTGGGATATCGTAATCTTTGACGAGTACCATTTTGGCGCATGGCGCGAGAACGCGAGAAAGCTATTCGACAATCCCGATGAAGAATCCGAGGCGGATTTCGATGTTGAGAAATATCAACTCGAGGAAGCTGGAAACGCCTGCAATGAAACATTCCTGCCTATTACGACAGGGTACTATCTCTATCTTTCGGGAACGCCGTTCCGCGCAATAAACAGCGGAGAGTTCATCGAGGAACAGATATTCAACTGGACATATTCCGATGAACAGCGCGCCAAAGCAGAATGGAAAGGTTCGGGGAATCCGTATCTTTCACTGCCGAGAATGGTTCTCATGACCTACAAGATACCCGAGGAAATTCGGCGTATAGCTATGCAGGGAGAGTTCAACGAGTTTGACCTCAATGTATTCTTCTCCGCAAAGGGCAAGGGCGAGGATGCACGATTTGTATATGAAAACGAGGTTCAGAAGTGGCTTGACCTTATCCGCGGAGCGCATCTGCCATCGGCGGTGGACGACCTAAAACTCGGTCAGGACAAGCGTCCGCCTATGCCGTTCTCCGATACCCGTCTGCTAAATGTTCTGTCGCATACGCTGTGGTTTTTACCCAATGTTGCGAGTTGTTTCGCGATGTACAATCTGTTGCAGCAAAAGCAGAACACATTCTATCACGACTATACGATAAATGTCTGCGCGGGAACAAAAGCAGGGATCGGTCTTGACGCAGTGAAGCCTGTCGTGAACTCTATGGGTGACCCGCTGAAAACCAAAACGATAACGCTGTCCTGCGGCAAACTGACCACAGGCGTAACCGTAAAGCCGTGGACGGGTATTTTCATGCTGCGCAACCTGAAAAGCCCAGAAACCTATTTTCAGTCTGCATTCCGTGTGCAGTCGCCGTGGGTAGTTAAGAACGAAAACGGCGAGGACGAGATAATGAAGCGGGAGTGCTATGTTTTCGACTTTGCGCTTGACCGCGCACTCCGTCAGGTTTCCGACTACTCCTGCCGCCTGAACATAGACGAGAGCGACCCCGAAAAGAAGGTTGCCGATTTCATAAGCTTCCTGCCCGTGCTTGCGTATGACGGTTCTGCAATGAAAGCGATAAATGCGCAGGATGTTCTGGATATCGCTATGGCGGGAACATCGGCAACATTGCTTGCCCGCCGCTGGGAGTCTGCGCTGCTTGTAAATGTGGACAACGATACACTTGCAAGACTTATGGCAGATGAGCGCGCGTTAAAAGCGCTGATGAGCATAGAGGGCTTCCGCAGCCTCAACAAGGATATTGAAACCATAATCAACAAATCCGAGGCGGTAAAGAAAGCAAAAATAGACGGCGAAGATAAGCTCACGACAAAGCAGAAAAAAGAGCTTACGGACGCCGAAAAAGAGAGCAAGTCCCTGCGTAAACAGATTCAGGAGAAGCTTATCAAATTTGCCACCCGTGTGCCGATATTCATGTATCTTACCGACGAGCGGGAGCGCAGCCTTCGTGATGTTATCACCGAGATTTCTCCCGGTCTTTTCAAGAAAGTAACTAACCTTGATGTAAAGGATTTTGAGCTGCTCTGTACAATGGGTCTGTTCAACTCCAACCTTATGAATCAGGCAATATTCCAATTCAAGCGCTATGAGGACGCAAGCCTGACATACACAGGAATAGACCGTCATGACGAAGATGAAGTCGGCGGCTGGGATGTGTCAATACGCAAGGAAGAATTCGACCGCCTGTTCTACAATCAGCAGAATTCCATGACGGGAGCGGCTGCAGGTGCTGTTCCGCCTGAGCCTGCAAAGCCTGACCCTACGCCGAAGTCTGTTGAAAAAGTGACTGTTGCTGTTGGCGCAAAACCTGCGCTTGTCACGGAGCAGTACGGCTACTCAAAGCCCGAGCCGCCAAAGCAAGTTCAGCCTGCAAAACCTGCTCCCGAAGCAGTTGAAATCGACCTGTCCGGAATTGCTGTCGGCAGTATTGTCAAGCACAAAATGTTCGGCAGTGGAAAAGTCACAAAACTGGACAGTAAATATATCCGTGTGGAATTCGACAAGGGAGAGAAGATTTTCCTTTTCCCGGATTGCTTTAAGAATGGTTTTTTATCAAAATAACATAATGCCTCGCCGTTGTGATATCACAATGACGAGGCATTTCATATTGCGATTAAGTTGATAAGGTATAATAAATTTCGCAAAAAGGAATAGACATATTCCAAAATCTCTGGT
>CAMAGG010000065.1 GCA_945833805.1 uncultured Clostridia bacterium
AGAATACCGGAAGATAATCGTGTATGATCTGTCTGTCCTTGTAGGTATTGACAATAACCATATCGCTGGTATTTACCATGATATCGGTACAAAGACACAGATCATAGCAGGGATCAGAGTACAGAACCTCCACGACCTTATATCTTCCGCTGTTCAAAAGAGCCTGCATTACTGTCCCTCCCTGCGATCAGATCTGATTTCTGCAAAAATGCTTTACTCCCCGACGATAACAAATGCTGATGTCCTGCTTTCGGAATCCGAAGCGCTTACCGCGCTTATCTCATAGGTTCCCGGTGCGGACGGAGCCTGATAAAGTCCGTTGTCGTCGATGTTTCCACCGTCGGCGTCCTTGACCGACCAGATAACGCCCTTGTCAGCAGTTCCCTCTACCTCAGCCTTGAAACGGATCCTCTCAAGGGGCTTCAGCTTCTGAATGTCCGGGGTTATTCTGATAACGACATTGTCCTTTGTCCGCATAAGGGCTGTGTCCCTAGTGGGCTTGTATGCAAACCAGCGCACCCTTATTGAGTGACCCTCAACATAGTCGCCGAGCATTAACCCTACCTTAAAGGTTCCCCTCTCCGGATAAAGAATGACCGCTGTTTCTATCTTCGGAACGGACTTGTTATCGCTTTTCGTTGCAAATATCTCGCCGTTTCCGAAAAGCAGCCGGCGATCCTCGCTCTCTCCGTATTCTACGGAAGCAGTTATGCTAACGTCGCCAATGCCAAGCGTGTGTGATATCTCCGCAGACGCGAAGCGCGCGTTTACTCTGATAGCGCCTGATATCGGTATATCTATCACTCCGGAGGCGGTAGCATAGTCGTAAGCCTCGCTGGAGGGAATGCCGAAGCGGAAATTAAGGCTCTTGTTACGCTGGCTGTAAGAAGCGCTTACCTGCGGCTTCTGCCAGTATTCAAGGGTTTCAACCTCGGTGGAAACTCCTCCCCTGAGGAAGCTGTCGCTCTTGGTGAGCACCGGTGCGCCGCTCACTTCGACCGGAGCGGCGGCAGCAGCCGCTTCAACAGTTCTCGAATAATCAACGCCGTTTGAGATCCTCTGACCAAAGGGCAGCGGAGTGATATGACGAATGATATATCCGGTACCGATATTCATGCAGTCTATTTTTGCAAGATAAATCGGGGTGTTTTCTCCGCCGATGTGCTTTTCCAGAGTGCTCATTCTGGTGTCGCGCATTACAGAAAGGCTCTCCTCTGTGCCGCAGAGATAAACCTCAGGATTGTCTGAGATATCAGCGACATCTGTGAAATCGCCCATCTGAACAGAAATGGAAGCCTTGCCCTCTCCGAGAGTTACCGCCATTTCTGAAACGTGCGCCGTTCTGAGTGTGTATTCAATGTTGAAAACGTCCTTTTTAAGGTTTTTATCCTCGGTAAAGGTGAGCTTAACGGTCTTAGTTGAATCGCCCTGCTTGAAATACTCCGACTCAAAGCTGTATGTAAATGAAACCGGGTGGCTGTCTATGCCTTTAAGAACCACGAATTTTACGGTCAACTCGTCCCCGGAGAGCGCTAAACGCGGTACTATACGAATTATACGCAGACCGTGGGAGCTGTATACTGTTGAAACAGAATTAATTCCCGCGCCGCCGTAAATTTCGGCAGCGTCCGGAGCGTCAGTGCTGAGATAAAGCCTGAATCCCTCGTCGATCTTGTTGTACTGCTCGCTCTGGGAGTCCGCAGCGCCTATGCTGTTTACCGGCTCCCGGTCGTCCTGCGAATAGCTCAGGCACAGATATGCCTGATCCGACTTCTCAAGGCTGTCAGCGCCCTCTACCATCTGGAGCTTCCTGATTACCGGAGCAGGCACAACGATCTCCCTGCCGAGATAATCAAGAGCCATTCCTGTTTCTACCGAAAAGGAAGCGTCGTCATTCTGATAAACGCCCAGACCGCACACAACTCCAACACCCAGAATAGTCCGGTTAATGAGTCTGCGCTTGTTGTTAAAATAACGCTGTTCTATCTCAAAATCCCGCGCTGTAAGCATTTTCCCATAGAAATACCTGTTTCTTTCAAGCGGAAAATATGTGTTATTATTCATTGTTGTTTCCTCCTAAAATCAAATCGTGGGATATTCTGTTTCCTGTATCTGCTCCTGCCGCGGAATAACCGCTTATCACTGTATTTACTCCGAGATAGGTGTGATTTTCAAGAATTACGCTCTGTCTTGTTAATACTACCTGCGGCTTAGTGTATGCCGGGACTCGCTTTCTCAGCTTCTCCATGAATATATTTGCCTCGTGGGTGTTTTTGAACACGGTTTCCGGAAGCAGAATGAAGAAGCTGTAAGGATTACTTCCGAAAAGCCTTCGGTAGCATTCTCTGTCCTTCCCCTCATATACCATTTTTCTCACGCTGAAATACTCTATGATATTCGGTTTAATGCCGTACTCGTTTTCTATCCATTCTGAAAGACCCCGCTTTGTGCCGATCGCTCTGTATTCCTCCGAAGCCGCGCTTATTTTCCTGCGAAGCTCCTCATCGGAAAGATAAGCTGTGTCCTCTATGTCCAGCCAATCCGCAAGATATTTCAGCATCGCGCCTTCAGCAGAGCGATAGTCAAAGCCTTCGTCAAGCGCCGCAATTCTATCGTCCATATCAAAGAATATGCTGTCAAAAATAGAAATATATCGCGACATAAAGCCGTTTTCTCCGTCTTCGGTGCGGTATACCTCCGGGAGATAATCCATCATACTCTCGCTTTTCAGCAGCAGCTTCAGCTTATTCAGCTTCATTCCGCGCTCCTCCAGCGCAACAAATTCGAGCTTTATCCAGATATATCTTCCGCGCATATTCACCGGACAGTCCAACGTTCCAGTGCCAATAAGCCTGAACATCGGCTCCAGCTTTTCAAGCTTCTCCTTCGCGGATACTGTTTTGTCCGCAAGATAACTGTCAAGCTCCGCGGCAGAATCATCAATGCTGCATAGCGTTGAGTCCGCTGTATAAGCATATATACGCATTATCATGCTTTCAGGAATTTCTATATCCGCAAGCAGGTTTTTCCAGCAGAAATTATGCTCCGCCGAGTCCACCGAGCCGGTTATCAATGAAGCAAAGGAGCTTTCTTCATCGTCAAAAACCACGCTGTTTCCCTTTAGCTTCAGTCCGCAAAGCAGTCCACGGCTCCATTCAGAAGCGCGGTTGAGCGTTATATAGAGCCTGCTGTTGTTCATTTATCTCACCCCTCATCAGGATTCTGCAACCGTAATATTCACATCGCCGCAGTACGCCACAGCGTTCGGAGGAATTATGATCTTTCCGTATCTGTCGCGGCTGCACGCCGTATTGTCGGCGGAAATGCGGATATTCTTCACCGAAATCACTCCGTCAACAGAACAGATATGCGCGATTATGCTTTCTTCAGCCACCGGCTCACCGAACCGCGTCCTTCCGTCCGCGCCATATACCGAAAGAGTATTTTCAAGCTCTTTTCCTACGCGGCTGACCACCTGCTGAACCTCCCTTGTTCCGCATATAAGCTCCGCAGAAATGTCTATCCGTATATAAACCGGAGGTATCACTTTAAGATTTGTCGTTATCAGGCGGTAATTCTCAATATATCCGCGCACCGCTGAAAGAAATCTTTCGTCCGGGATCGGGAATCTCTCTGCACTGTATGGGATAACCACCAGAGAAACGCTGTCCGGTGCTTTGTCTTCGGATACCTCGCTGCTCTGCTCGTCAAAGAACGGTATCGCAGCCGCGTCCGCTATCCTTATTCCGGGAGTTCTCATCGCGGCTGTCCGGTAATCCTCTGCCGTGACCGCTCTTGAACTTTCATTAAGAAGCTCCCGAACACGTCCCAGCGCATGATGCAGCGTTTCATTGTCCGCACCGCCGGAGCTGTCGGTGTTCTGAATGAGCCTGTACTCTTCTCCGAGAAGCTCAAGTCCCGTTAGATTTCCTGACATTACATTTCCGGAAGCGCCCTTTGTGACAGAGCAGCCAAAAATCATAATATTCTCATTTCCCGCCGGAGGTACTTCGCCATGCTCGTTGTCGCCGAAAACTATCTCCCGCCGCTCAGGATCATATCCGAAGCAACGGTCATACTGCCCGGCTGCGGATATCCTGTCAGTGTAGACATATTCCCGCCATCTCGGATTTTCTGAACTTGCTCTGTCGAGCACCATTATTCTGAGCTCCCCGCATAATACGCTGTCCTCCGCGTCAAATGCTATCCGCTGGCACGGAAGCCCGTCCGAGGAAAAGAACATTCTGTTTCTTCCGAAGCCCTCTTCAAACCGAACGACCCTTACATTTGCAGCGCCATCGCCGCTAAGCTCTGCGGTATCGGAAAGCCTGACATCAGCTCCGTAATTGGTCTGGGTCACTTTTGCATCTTCATCTGCTATCCAGCCGAAGCTGTCCCTTATGAATACAAGGCACTGACCTTCTCTCGCAAGCATATCCCTTACCGCTATTGGAGCTTTTCCGTCGGAAACATAGTCCCCGGACGCAGCAAGTCTCTTTTTCTGTACAAGCTTCATTCCGCCGCAGCCTACTCTCTGGAGCTGAGGCATATCCTCGCAGCCGCTTTCGGTCAGCCGCGCTCTTATCCAACAGATATGGGGCATTTTCCCGCCGTTGTCATAAGCCGCGAAATCCTCGCCCTGTTCAAGGGTAATTGCTCCGCTGAATGAAAGCGCGAAGGTATCGTCCTTTACGCAGGAGCACGGTCTGAATCCGCTTGCCGTGCTGTATTCCCATACGATACTGCGCGGAGGCTCGGAATTCTCTCCGGGAAGTGATCTTCTCACAGGAAGTCTGTCCTCGATATCAAAAAGCAGTTCCGCCTCTTCGCATGGGCAGGATAATCCTATATACAACGCTCTCCTGCCGGAAAAAAGCCTGCTTCCGAACGGATAGAAGCTGCTGTCGCTGTCTCCTACAACGTCTGTAATATCCACAGTTGAATTCTCGTTTTCAAGAAAGACCTTTTCTATACTGAAACCCGGACGGATAAATTCCTCATCGTTCACGAATTCTATCCCGTCTGAGGTACGGACATGGGCGCCTATCGGGATTCTATCCGGAGCAGCGCCATCAAAGCGCACTGAAACAACGGAGGGAGCAGTTTTCTGCATTTCAATGCCAAGAAGTCTGAACATATCCGAACGGCTCTTGTCGGAAATCTTGTTCAGATAATACTGCTGCATCTCCTTGAGCCATGCAAAGACCTCAATAACAGTTATTCCCGGATCATGCTCGTTAAAATCCGTCCATTCGGGAAATATGACAGGGATACGCCTTTTTGCAGCTTCCACTATATCACTGTATTTCTGGTCGTCAAGATCTGGAAGTCTTATCACAGGCATTCTCCTTACTCTTAAAAGTTGATCAGATGCGTACCGCTCGCAGAAACGAAGTATTTGTACTGCTCGGTGTCAGTGAGAGGTACGATGACCTTTTCCGTCCCACGATAGTATTCTCCTATAAGCATTACTCCGGAAACATAGGAAATATGCTCGACCCTGCGCAATACAGCAATTATGTCCTTGCTGCCCGGCATACAGCCGATCCTCTCGCCTCCGGAAGCGCCGTTGAGAAGATCTCTGATCACTGCTTCCGCATTCTGTTCCGCTTCAGCGGCATACTCATAATCGTCCAGCTTCAGCGTTACCTCGCAGCTTATCCGCATTACTCCTGCGGGGATCACGCTCAGCCTTCCTCCGGCTGTAAGCTCCATTGAGCTTCTTCGTGAGATAAAATCGTATATTCTGCGGCACAATGCGCTGCAATATACGCTGTCGCCATAATCATACGGCATTATAACAACTGTAACACATCCGTTCTCGGTTTCACAGGAAGCGTTTCTGTCCGCAAAGCATCGCACCTCGCGCACCTCTGTGAATTCCTCAAGGATAAGCATTTCATAGTCCTGCGCCGTTACAGCGCGTCCGCGATGCTGAAGCCTTTTGGTCCCTATTCTGCGGATCGTATCTATGCTCTGGCTTCCGCTGCCGCCGCAGGTTGGGCGGAAGTTTGTCATGCGCTCTACAAAGGGTATACCTACGATTGTACCGTCGATAGCCCCCGCAGGAAGATTTCCGGCTGTTCCTCCTCCGTAGGAGTAGTCGCAGCTTGCTTCCGTCATGCCGTGGTATGCAGGGATCCTGCCGTTGATACCATTTCCGAAGCGTACCGTTCCTGTCTGGGTATCCAGTTCGTAGTGACGGTCGTCCGGGGAGGATTTCACAAGGGTTTCCTTAGCCTCCCAGCGCACCCAGAACTCGCTGATCTGTCCGTCGCCCGACATAACTGTACGAACCGCGCTCTTATCACGCTGCTGAAGCTCCTTCAGCTCCGAAAGCGGAGTTTCCGAAAGCTCGTTTATCCACAGATCGCAGCTTGTTACCGGACTTCCCGAAAGGCGGAAGCTCTGGTCTGGCTTTCCGGCAAAAACGTCATGCCTTTCACCGGTCACGCTCTGCTTCTGAACGATGTCCACCGCATTCTTGGTTATTCCCAGAAGCAGCGGAACCTCGTCCACTCTGCCGAGATCCATGCTGCGGTTTACTATTCTTATCCAGTATCCGCGCTCCCCGAAAAGCTCTTCCTCAGAAAAATTATTCGGACAGAACATTGATACGATCCCGCTTCTGCTCAGACCTTCGGTTCGGTCGTTTATTTTCAGCTCTGACCATCTTGTTCTTCCTCCGCCGTCGCCTGTAAGGTGCTGGAATGACAGTACCCTGTCCGGATCAGTGCTTCCCGCAAGATCCATATACAGATTGACGGGATAGCCCTCCGGCGGCTTGTCGAACAGCATATAAACCGCGTGGTGCTGCTCCGGCATACGGGAGAAGATGTTCATTCCTGCATAGCCCATTCCGGCGGTATAGCTCTTGGAGGAACAGTTGTTTGTGGTCTGTATCATCTCGGCCGGTAGAAACTTCGTTCCGTAATCATACCGCAGAACAAGGCTCTTCAGCAGCGGAATGAGCCATCTTCCGCGGGTGCTGTAACGATTTTCAACAGAGATTATCCTTGCCCTTATCCAATAGCCCTCATGGGCATTCTGCATGGAGATCTCCATATCATCCGGGCAGACAAAGCGTATGCTTTTCTTTGAAGTCTGCTCCTCGCAGGAGAAAGGATTTACATCTCCCGAAACCTCAAGCCGCGCCCAACCAAAGCCATTCCAGTATTCCCATACTATCTCAGAAACAAAGATATTGTCAAAGGGCGAAGCCTTGGCGTCTTCTTTGTCCACAACCAGCTTCTGATTGAAATCAAGGCTGTTTTCCGACAGTGAGCTGTCCTGATACACAATAGTGTCCAGCGAAAACTCTGCGGTTATGTCCGCGCCTCTCTTGCTGAATACCTCTCCGCAGGAGATATAGAAGGAATCGTATGCGGATGGCTCTCTGCCGAAGCAGCAGCCGCATCTCTCGGTATTAAGCTCTGTGTCGTTGGCGAAAAGACTGTCCGGAAGAATACCGTGATGAAACTCGTCGTCCGTGCTGGCTGAGCTTACAGAGATCTCGTCAACCGTTATATCGTCCTCATTGCCTGAGCTGCTCATCTCGCAGAAGATCCAGTAATTAAGCTCCTCAGTATCTGAAGCGCCATTGCCGTCTGTGACCTTCAGCGGCTTCATCGAATCCTTAAGCAGCGCGATATATCCCTGCCTGTTATGAGCGGTGAGAGGTACTGCGCCGTCTGATGTCAGATAGCTCCACTTCGCAAAGGACTTGTCGCACAGCTTCTCGGCAATGTCTTCATTCTGATAGCTCATTGCGTTGTTCAGAAGCTTGACGCGTATTTCCGCTGTACCATTTATTCTGAGCACTGCGGAATGCGCTGCCGCAAAGCAGTGCCGCTCAAGATTGTTCTTTTCATCAGGTCTGAAAAGATGTATCGGATAAGCTTCCGCAGATGTCAGATCAGTCCGGGTAATGATATCCCGCTCGTGATCCGTCATATAGATCGTCTTTAATTCAGCTGGAACAGCGTAAAATCCCGATGTGGTTTCAAAAACGATCCGAATATCCTCGCCGTCTTCCCCGCTGATATCTGTGAAAAGTCTTGTTCCTTTCTTGATATAGACATTCTGCTGAACTCCGTCCACCATTTCCGCACACGCCATTCCCACAGCGGGAGATACCGCTCCTGCGCTTACCCCAAGCATATTCAGAAACTCAAGATAGCACTTGTCCGGAAAACGGTTGTATCTGTCGATGGTTTCAAAGAACATTTCCGAAAAGATCTGCGCCAGCGCAGCGCCGCCGTCGGGGTTCTCCGGATCTAATCTCCATTCGGGAGTATAGCATTCACTTTTACGCTTTATTTCAGCAATGATATCATTCACGCGCCTGCTGTCAAGCTTTGGTGTAATCATCTGCCCTCTCCCTCCATCATATAGAATGGGTAAACCATGTTGAACTGGTTATTGGTCATTCTCACAGTATACCGAATATTGATCTCAACCACATTTTTGGTGCCTGAGGCGGAGTCTGCTTCAACGTCAATATCCGTAATGCGGGGTTCCCAGAGCTCCAACGCCTCTCTGACGCTGCTTTCCAGCGCAGCGATCCTTTCTGCGCGGTTGTCCGAAAATACGAAATCCCCGGCAGCCGTTCCGAACTCAGGAAGCATTACCCGCTCTCCGACATTTGTGCGCAGGATTATCTTTATCGATTCCTCTATATCTTCCTCCGCATTGCTCATGGCAATGCGGTTTGTGGAGGGATCTACGCTGAAAGGGAATTTGAATCCCCTGCCCATAAAGCCCTTGTTGTCTGCCATATCTGTCCCTCCATTATCGCAATTAATTAATCTTGGTCACAGAGCCTTTCACGGTAACCACTCCGCTGCTCTTCAGAGTAGTTGAGCCGTTTCCTGAAAGCTCAAGCGTTCCGCTGGCTTTTTCATTGATCTGAGCTGCAGAAAAATTGAGTTCCTTGTTCGCCTTTATTTCTACCGAGCCGGAGGTACCGTCGCACTCGATAGTAACTCCGCTGCCTACCTTAATGGTCAGTTTTTTGTCGCATTTCAGCTCAGTCGTGCCGTTCTTTTCGCTGATCTTCAGCTCCGTTGTTCCGTCGGAAAGGATCATTTCCTGATTCTCATCGTCAAGGATCACCTGACGATTTTTCGGAGTGGAAACCGTGATCTTTTCCTTACCCTTCGTGTCGATAAAATCCACAAAGGATTTGTTCGGGGTTATGAATTTGTATTCCTCGTTTTTTCCGTCCTGAATCGGGACAGGCGGCTTGGAATCTCCCGCCCAGAGGCTTCCGACAACAAACGGACGGTGGATATCACCGTTTTCATACGCCAGTGCAACTACATCTCCGACATTCGGGTGAAAAAAGGCGCCGTTATCGTTTCCTCCGAATGGTGTCAGACAGAAGATCCAGCCTGTTTCTCCCGCGTCCTTGTCGCTGGTTAAGTATGCGCATTTGACCCTGCCTAGATTTTTCGGGTCTTTGATGTTGGTTATCTTAGCGAGGGAAATCCCGGTTCTGACGGAGCTTTTCTCCATTGAAGTATTGCTTTGGGGATTCATCGCTTCAAAAAGCCCTGCCATTGCTGCTCACCTCCGGTAATTTACGCTGTTGTTTTTGCAAAGCCGATTGTAGTCAGAAAACCTGCGGTGCTGAAGCTGTGCGTCAGCGAGGTTATTGAATAGACGCCGTTCAATTCAGGATCCAGTCCCTCGAATTTGACTTTTCCGCCGGGTACAAGATTTGCGTCTCCGACAATGCGGGCGGTACCTGTACAAAGCTTCATTGCCGACTCATACATGAGCGAATCAGCGTAAACCTTGGCTTCATTCTGGTTTTTTACAGCGAAGCTGGTGACCTCCCTCTCTTTTCCCTTTACTAGGGAATTAAGCTGAGCTCCCGTCTTTCCGCTCCCGGAAGGAGGCTTTGCCGTTGCGGAAAAGTCCTTGATGTTTTCGGGGGAATTGCCTGAAACTGTGACCGAACCGAGCTGTTCCGCCAGTTCAACGTTTCTTTCAAAGCTGAGCAGGTCGCGCCCCCATTTGTAGGAGCCCTGCTGAGATCCGGACTTATAAACGTTCTTCACGAATTTCAGCTCGGTACCCGGCATACAAAATGAACTTCCGGTCAGCTTTGCAAGTTGAATGATATACTGATAATCGTCCAAGTCGTTCTGAGACAGAGGGTTTTCTTTGTCCGCCTCGCCGGCAACATTCACAACGATCCCGGTGGTATAGGCTGTAAGTGGATCAAGCAACTTCTTGATGACCTGACTTATGCTCTCGTTCTCATAGGTCTGCCAGGAAACATTACCCATAAGAAGTCCCCTTGCGTCAAGACAGGAGAAAGACAACTCCACACCACCCTCGGAGAAGCTGACCGAAACGGAATTTATATACCCCATAAAAACAGGTCGAGTTAGACTGTATCCCATTTCGATCTTGACCTTTTTTCCTGCGGTGACCTTTTTCAGAAGCCCGTCGCTTATGCAGCTGTTTTTATAGTCATAATTCGCAACGATAGTCACATCGCAGCTATTGGCGCTTGTGGAAGCGGAAACCTGTACATTTACAGATTCGATATAATACGTGCTGCTTTTAAGCTCTGAACCGTCCACAATTACTTTGCACTGCGGATTTATATAATCCTCTGCATTAAATGCCAATACTCCCGCCCCCTTTCACCGGAATTATTTTATAATATGGGAGGAACCACTATATCCATGCCGGATTCAAGCCGCCGCGGATTGTCGATATTGTTCTCATCGGCAATTCTCCGCCACTCGGCGCAGTCGCCGTACTCCGCATAGGCAAAGGCGTAAAGCCTGTCGCCGTCGGAAATGGTGCGCGCCTTCGTTCTGTCCGGAGAATTTCTCACATTATTGTCCGTTTTGTTGGAGATCAGTGTGATATCCACCGTTGCACGGACAGGCTTTCCAAACATATTGAACATCGTGAAGCGCTGAGATATCGACTGAATATAGCCCTTGAAGCTTATTGAACCCCATACGAATTCAACAAGGCTTGGGGTATGCGTATCAGAATTTACCGTGGTGAGCTTCATCAGAGGCTCAGTATACATTCTGACATCTGCCTTCGCCGCGTCGGGGGCTGCTGTGGAAGCGATTATTCCCGGCTGCGCGGAGCCAACTCCGGCGCTGTAAGTATCAAAAAGCAGGCTGAATCTCATTATCTCCGCATCACCGCTTATGTACTGAAACACCGGGCGATCTATACCCGGAATTTTATGCTGCGCGTAATTCACTGAACGCTCTATGGAAAAATCCGACGGATTGAACACACAGGGAACGACCCCGGCTCCGCTTATTGCCGCGGAAACCGTGAACATTTTGCTCTGTGCGCCGTCAAGCACCTTGATTTTTGCTTTGGACATTCCCAGCATAGCTGTCACCTCACATTCCTATGCGTCTTCGTTCTCTCATTACCCTTGTCTGTATTTGGTTGTAAACCATGTCTGCAAGCTTGTTGATCTCCTCACGGGTCATATTCTCAAACCCGCCTGAAACCGCAGTTCTCACAGACTGAACGGTTGATTGCGTATTATTTATCACCTTAGGCTTCTTCGCTGGCTGCTCCGGGGGCTGCTGATCGTCACGCTGCTTGTATTCGATCGGAGGGAGCTGTCTTGCATAACCGCTTTCAGCCGCGTATCTGTCAGCTTCTGTCGGTGGTATCAGCATGACCATGTTGTCGCCGTCATCTATCGTGCGGAAGGAATAACTGCTCTTTGAAAAGGTCATCTCCCCGCGCTGTACTGCTTCCTGCTCCTCAACGCTTTCAATGAGCCGCGAAATATGACGTGAATCAGTCTGCTGCGTCTTAAAGGGCGATCTGAGTTTTGCAGCATTTCTGAGCTGTCCAAGGAGTATCCTCATTTCCGCCCCGCCCACAGAGCGCGGAATAACTGACGCAGATACCATTGATCCTGCCTGCTCCTCAGGGTTTTCAACCGCAAATCGAAGCTCAACGTCTTGTTTGTCAGAACCGGCAGCCTTGACGGAAGCCTTTAATCTGGTGCGGCTCGCTGATTTTTCCGGCAATTCGTCTGAAACGAGAGTTTCCTCCTCAGATGCTGCACGAGCGCGGCTTATTATTCTGTCAAGCGTTTCAAGAGTTCTGCTGTCCAGCTTATCCCGGTATGAACCGGTAATTCCGGCAGCTGGAACTTTTCCCGTTCTCTGCTCGCTTCGGAAAATGTCCGGATCTGCGTGATAGCTGATCTCCGGGTTTTCTTTCAAAGCTGAACTGTTTCTGATAATATCAGCCGCAGCTGCTCCCGAAACAAATCTTCCGTCTGCAACAGAAATCCCCGATGATATTTCAGCGGGAATTATTCTTCCGAGCTCTGAGGAATCACTGCGCTTGCCGAGATCAGAGACGGTGTCTGCCGAAGCTTTCCTGCGAATGCTGCGTTTTCCATAAAACCGTTCTGCCCGTCCCACCGCACGATTTGCGCTTGACGGCTGCTCAGGACTGTCAATGTCCGGGCGCTCTATGTATCTGAGTTCAGCGCCGTTGTAGTTGTAGGTTACATCGGCGGGCTTCGCAGTGCCTGTCGCGGGGAATTCGGTAATGTTATGATTTACCGTGTTTCCTGCGATATTCTGTACGGAATTCCGGTTTGTTATGTTCTGCACATTTCCGGAGATATCCTCATGATTTTCGTTGTAGGTGAGCTCCGCACCGTTGTAGTTGTAAGTTACATCTGCGGGCTTCGCAGTGCCTGTCGCGTGGGCTTCGGTAATGTTCTGATTTACCGTGTTTCCTGCGATATTCTGTACGGAATTC
>CAMAGG010000066.1 GCA_945833805.1 uncultured Clostridia bacterium
GATCTGAGGATTCATTTAAGATATGTCGGACCGTGTTTGTTGATTGCCGTAATGCTGTTTTTTAATATCATTCAGGACAGAGAAAAAAACACCAGCAAAATACGGCAAATTGTTTCTTTGGTCACAGCGGGGGCGGCTTCAATACTTGCCTGCCTAATTTATAAAGGGGCAGGAAGGGATTCTGAAGTCGATCAGTTTGTCTTATATTGGTATGACAATATTGTGAGTTTGATTGGCGAATACCATACCAACGGAAATGGAACACTGGTGATCTATTTTGGATCATTTGTCGTAGGCGCGGTAATAACTCTGTTTGTCCTTGCAATGCACTATATGTATCTTCATCAGAAGAACAGCAAAAGGCTTACAGGCATATTTGCAGCACTTCTGATAGTACTATGCTTTGACAACGCGTATATCCACTATACGCAGATATTGCGGATGTATCAGTCTGTTCCCGCTGAAATGATAGATGAGGTCCTGGAAATGAACCAGTATTTCAGCGAGCAGCCTGAGGATTGCAGCGTATTGTATGTGGCGCAGGGAAAGGGCAACTATTATAAGCCCTCAAGATGCTTTGACACCTATTTCGACAAGAAGAGCAATGTTTATTGCATTGGTGACAGACTGTATAAAGAAATAAGCAGCAATGACTCGGTGCCGGTCACTGAGTTGAAGCTTCATGAACCCATGTGGGATTATGAGTACCAGACCCCGGAGCAGATAGATTATGTGATAATCGCGTCGCATCTGGATAATTCCAGCAGAGTAGTGGCAAACGCCCGGCTGGTTGACGAGCTGAGAAACGACGCATATCATATCTATAAAATTACGGATACTGATATCCTGCATTTTGAAGATAACAGGGATTTTGCTTTCATCGGCGAAACAAAGACGATCAATTTCTTATGCAACGACCATAATATCTCAGAATATGTAGTTAAAGGCATTTCAGATTCAACATGGCTGCTGAATGATTATTTCCAGACTGAGATCCCGGTTATTGGCGAATATAACGAGCTTTATGTATCTGTAAAGATATTTATGGACAGTGAGCTGATCAGATACTATGAGATACGTCAGGACAACGAGGTGATACAGTCGGGTCAGATATCAGGGATTGATTCTGTATCGTTCAAGGGCAGAGTGACTGACGGAAAGCTTTCGTTTGATATGTATATACTGGATACTCCGGATTTGCAAACGGACAAAGACGATTATTCAGTGAAGCCAGTACCTGAGAAGTATCTGAATATGATAATGGTCAGCGAGAAGCCTGCTGCCGGGTAAGTCAGCACCGTAGGTGTATTTGCTCCCATTCGTTTGCTTATGATCACACATATTACAAACCGATTACAAATAGTTACAATTCAGCCTTAATATATTGACTTATTGCCGGGCAAATGATATAAGGATAGATTGTCAATACAAGGGCTACACTGTGCAGAATATCGACCCCGTGAGCGGCACGGTGACTTTCACCAACGGCGAGATCACTCGCACAAATGAAGTTACCGGCGATGTTGTCGAAAAGGATATGCGCCGCATTCAGATACCCGAAACTATTCTTTCCCACTTTGAGAAAGAAGAAAAGCTGTTCAACATTGGCATTAAAACGCTGTCGCTGTTCTTCATCGATGAGGTGGCACAGTACCGTTGCTATGATGAAAACGGAGATGAAATGCTAGACGAGTACGGCGTTATTTTCGAGGAAGAATATCTCAATGTGCTGAATGATTATTGCGCCATTGAGGACACGCCTTATCAGCGCTATCTGAAATCCACCTGCTCCGACCCGAAAGCGGTACACAAGGGTTATTGCAGCATTGACAAGAAAATGTTTGTTTCCGAATCACAGTACACCGCGACAATAGGCAGGCAGAAATCGGAAATATACGAGCATGAGATTAGGCAGGGGTGATTCTTTCGGCGGCGAAAAGACCAGCACGCAAACGCTGAAACACGCAGAAACCGGCAAGATAAAATACGACCTTGTGGGAAAATCGCCGAGGGTACTACCCTCACCCGAAAGACGGTTGAGGCTATATTAAAAGCCATAAATCTTGACAAGCTTTATGTGTTTGAGAATAACCCAGAGGAGTTCGTCAGCAATGTCATAAAGCTGAAAAACGAGCAGAAAGCGACCTTGATTGTCGAGCATATTTCCGACACTGAAAGCTCCGAAAAGCTTTATGAAACCGATATATTTACGGTAAGCAAGGGTGCACAGGATTTCAGTGCGGCGTTCCATGCAACAAAGGCGGTGCAGGACTATGTATTCACCGATGGTACAGCCGAGCAGAGTGTTGAGCGGCGGTTCGTGAAAGAGCTTGACAGCGCGGACGAGGTGTTCGTATATGCGAAGCTTCCAAGAGGCTTCTCAATCCCGATCCCCAGTTGGAAATTACCCCCCCCGACTGGGCGATAGCGTTCCATGAGGGTACGGTTAAGCGCATTTTCTTCATAGCCGAAACCAAAGGAACGATGGACTCGCTTGATATAAGACCTATCGAGAAAGCGAAGATATCCTGCGCGAGGAAGCTATTCAACGAGATTTCCACAGACAATGTTGTGTACCACGATGTGGACAGCTACCAGATCCTGCTGAATATAATGACCTCGGACGAGTTTGACAAGAAGCGTTCGTAAAACGCACCTTTCCCGAACATAGATTTCCGAACGAGTTTCCGAACGAAAACACCCCCGAAATCACGCAGATTTCGGGGGCTTTCTATGTGTTCGTTAAACGGACAGTTCAAAAATTATAAAATTGCGCATAAAAAGACACAGATTATCCGACATGATGTGCTATAATAGAATAAAGGCGGTGATATCATGTTTGCATTTACGGTCGAAGACACTCTGGAGATCAAGGACAGGGGCATTGTGATTTCAGGGCATTATAACAGCAAAAAATATAAACTATTTGTGAATTCTGTACTGTATGACATGACTGGAAACGAATATCATATTAAGGGCATAGAGATGTTCAGATGGGCTACTACTCCGCCGACTGACTATGAGCACTACCCTCTTGGTTTAGCGTTAGAAAGCTGCGGCAGGAGCAAAGATTGGTTTATAGGAAAGGTTTTCACCTCGGAATACCGGACTGCATTTGTGTTCCCGAAAGACCCTCACGGAAACGGCGTTGATGAGTGCTATGCCGAAGAATACACCGAAGCAGTACACTTACTGCCACTGACTGCCGAATTGGTACGATGATTTCAAGGGTGTTACCCCATTCAGCGTATAGTGCTGCGCAAATACGAAGAACTGGTGTTCCGCGGCTATCACCCCGAAAGCGGAATGAGACTGTCCGAGGAGTACCGCGCATTCTTCTTGGGCGGTAAATTAGTAAGGCTGATGGAATACTGGCGGGAAGCCACAGGCGGCAGCGGGCTGACGCAATCGGAGCGTGAATGGTTGGAGGAACTCGCTGAACGCGTTCCGAGCAATTTCTTTACAATAGATATTGCGCGAAAAGTTGATGGAAGCCTTATCGTTATGGAGGTAGGCGATGGGCAGGTTTCAGGTATTCAGGACGAAATGGTGCTTGAGTTTTATGAGGAGGTTAAGCTATGAATATAAATGCAGACAAAGAAATCTTTGTAATGGCTTCGGAGCCGCTTGTCGGATATAGCGCTGACGATTTCAGGAAACTGTGCAATGGAGCGCTTAGTGAAGCTGAACTTGCGGTACTGTATGCTGAAGCGGCTAACAAAGCCGATTGGCTCATGCATGACCTTGACGACGAAGATGCGGACGTCAACACAGAACGTGTATTCCGAGAATGGTCTGCAATCGAAGAAGAACTTCGCGGCAGAATAATCGCGATTTTAGAGCAGGAGGACCCCGAAAAAATCCGCTCGCAGATTGCCTCAAGGATAGGGTATTACTACATAGTAAAGCCGTTTATGCTGAGGAATGGTTTTGCAGACGGAAACGGTTGGTGGATAAGGAACGATAAAACGAGGGTGACAAAATGAGAATAATATTTTCAAACAAACTGACCGATGAATGTACGATTATCTATAGCCTGTTTCTACCGCCAACAAAAAACAACATTTTTTGAGGAAGTTTTTGCTGTTATATCGATAAAAAGCTGTTGACGTAGCAGAACTTTTTGGTAGAATAATATACATGGGAGGTGTTGCTATGATAATCAGACACGACTATATTAAGGCGATAACGCCGTTTGTTGACGCGCCGTTAGTGAAGATCCTTTAGGGCGTGCGCCGATGCGGCAAGTTCACAATACTTGCAATGATTGCAGATGAACTTAACAGCAGAGGCATAAGCCGTGATAATATCATTGAGCGCAGATACAACGAAATGGACATAGACGATAATTTCACCGTAAAAGATATGTACAACGACCTCAAAGCGGCGATAAGCGGCAAGGGCAGGTGCTATCTGTTTCTTGATGAGATTCAGGAAATCGATGGCTGGGAGAAAGCGGTAAACGACCTCGTGGAAAGCTGCGATGTGGATATCTATGTGACCGGCTCCAATTCAAAGCTGATGTCCGGCGAGATCGCAACCTATCTTACAGGACGTTACGTATCCATTCCCGTGTATACTCTGTCGTTTATGGAGTATATCGAATTCAAGAAAAAAGACCCGTCCGACACAAGAATTGTTTTTGACGAGTATATTCAATATGGCGGCTTTCCCGTTATCGGAATCAGCAATTTTGACATGCGCTCGGCATACCAGACATACGAGGGTATATATGCCTCGGTAATAACAAGGGATATTTCATAGCGCCATCAGATACGCAACAAGGAGCTTTTCGACAGGGTTGTGCGGTTTATTATTGAGAATGTGGGAATGACCTTCTCTGCGTCGTCGATTGTGAAATTCCTTAAAAGCGAAAATCGCTCGCTTTCGGTTGAGGCAATCTACAACTATCTGAAATGGCTTTCGGAAGCGTATATCATCTATCCCTGCCGGCGATACGACCTTCAGGATAAGTCTGTGCTGAAAACACAGGAGAAGTATTATCTCTCGGATATTTCGTTCAGATACAGCCAGATGGGCTTTGACCACAAAATGCTCTCGGCAATGTATGAGAATGTGGTATACCTTGAAATGAAGCGCCGTGGTTACGATGTGTATATTGGCAAGAACAGCACAAAGGAAATTAACTTTGTGGGAGTACGCCGTGACGAGCGGGTTTATTTTCAGGTATGTGTGGAGCTTCCCGCACAGTCTTCCCGTGAAACCGATAACCTCATGGAGATAAAAGACCATTACCACAAATATGTGGTATGCTGCGATCCTCTCGCAATAGGAAATGACAACGGAATTGAGATAGTTCACATTGCCGATTTTCTGTTGAGGGAGAATTGGTAGGGGGATGTCTTTTGAAATAATCTCGATTTGTGCAGGATGTCACAAAATGTCAAACATGGACCCCTAATTACCAATCAAAGTAGTCAGAAAGGTTGTCGCAGCAGCAATGCTCTGCGGGATCTGCTCGGCAATAACGGCTTGCGGTGCGCCTGCTGCCGTGAAAAATTCCGAGCCGGATCAAAACAGCGGCATGTCCGTAACATCGGAGCAAATCACCACTCCCGCCGAACAGGACGAACCGTTGGAGGAGCAGAGCGTATTTTTCGCCGAACAGGACGCCCCTGCCGCGGATGATGCACATGCTGCCGAAAAGCCCGAGAAAAGCACGGCAGCAACCACCGAAAAAAACTACGGCAGTCACTGAGAAAACAACCACAGCCACGACCGCAGCATCCGCGCCCGTAACGGAAAGCGTGACAGTCGGGGAGAAGAATGCTCTCAAAAAGCCAAAAGCTACCTTGATTTATGGCGTTCTCGAGAAGCGGGTTGATTGATCAGCTCGGCGCGGCGAACTGCGGCGCGGACTGGAACGAGCAGGCGGCTAAAAAGGCGGCAAGCTATCTCGATTTCATTTCGTTCTCCCGCGAGGGGCTTATCGAGCAGCTTGAGTTCGAGGGCTTTACTCACGAGCAGGCAGTGTACGGAGTTACTGCGGTAGGATACTGATAACCGCGAGTGTATCGCCGAGCTGTATTTTGTGAAGTTTTTAAATAAAACTTTGCACTGCTGCCTTTAAAAAACGGCACTATAAAAAACAACCGCTCCACAAAGCCTCAATCCGGCTCGGTGAGCGGTTTTCCATCTATATCCAGCGTTTCGACAATAGATGTGGATATTCGACAATTGATGTGCAATAGCGCAATGTTTCATATAAACACACAATACGACGCAAAACGCACGCATGTGTTGATTTGCTCTTGACAAAAACGCACGCGTGCGTTATAATATTATTGTGAGGTGATGATATTGGTCAATATTGGTATTAAAGAAAACTTGATCATTGAATTCAAGAGCGATTTACATTGTCTGCCAGACGGCGATATTATCGATGCAGTGGTTGCCTTTGCCAATACAGACGGCGGAGAGTTGTATCTCGGAGTTGAGGATAGCGGAGAGATAACAGGTCTTCATGATAAGCATAAGGACATAATGCGGCTTTCGGCGTTTATTGCGAATAAAACAGTACCGCCGATCGCTGTCCGCGCTGAAATTATAGAATTTGAAAAGCCGGTTCTAAAGATATCCGTACCTAAAATGACCTGCATAGTTGCTTCTTCAAACGGTAAAATCCAGCGCCGGCGTATAAAAGCAGACGGTACACCGGAAAATGTACCGATGTATCCTTATGAGATGGCCTCAAGGCTTTCTTCGCTCAATATGCTGGATTATTCTGCGCAGGCGGTACCCGATTCAGAATACAGTGACCTTGACCCTGTTGAGCGCGAGCGGTTGCGTAATATAATCCGCACATACAGAGGAGAAATATCCTTACTGGAGCTTAGCGACGAGGAACTTGACAAGGCTCTGCGGTTCGTGACAATGAACGAGGGTAAGCTTGTCCCGACATTCTGCGGTCTGCTTTTGATAGGAAGGCGGGAGGCGATTTTAAGACATATGCCGACTGCCGAATCTTCGGTTCAGGTTCTGTCCGGAACAGATGTGAAAGTGAACGAATCTTTCTATCTGCCAATTCTGGCTGCTTTTGAGAAGATAAACGAGATATTTACAGCATGGAACAACAGCGAAGAAATGGATATGGGGTTATACAGGCTTACGATACCCGATTATGACACGAAGGCTTTTCGTGAAGCGCTGGTAAATGCATTCTGCCACAGGGATTATTCTGTTCTGGGGCGCGTGCTGATACAAATAACAGATACGGGAATGACTATAAGCAATCCGGGAGGGTTTGTCGAGGGAATAACTGCCGATAATCTTATCGACGCCGACCCGCATGGTCGAAATCCTGTGCTTGCAGACGCAATGAAACGCATAGGTCTTGCCGAACGAACCGGACGAGGAATAGACAGGATATATGAAGGCTCTCTTTTTTACGGGCGTCAGGTTCCGGATTATTCCCAATCAAATTCACGCAATGTCAGCTTATTTATAGCCAAAGGTCCTACGGACAAAGAGTTTATCCGTATGGTTTCGGCGGAGCAGCAGCGCATGGGCAGAAATTTCCCCATTTACTCCCTGTTGTTATTGAATCTGCTTAAGGATATTCCTAAGCTTACGATACAGCAGATATCCGAGAATCTGAGAATGCCGGAAAGCCGAATAAGAGTATCGTTGGAAGCGCTAGTATCATCGGGGATTGCAGAGGCAGGCGGCAGCGGAAGAGGCAGATATTATATGCTTAGCTCCCGATACTATAAAAAAGCAAAAAAAACTGCCGAGTATGTGCGGCAGAAAAACATTGACCCGATAAGACATAGTGAGTTGGTATTAGAGCTTCTGAAAAAGAAGGGCGATGTTTGCAGGGCTGATGTTATAGATCTGCTTCACGTTACTCCGCCGCAGGCATACAGGGTGCTTGCAAAGCTTGTGGATTCCGGCAAAATACTGAAACAGGGTTCAGGTGCCGGAACAAGATATATACTGAAGAAATAATGCACGAAAAATGCACGGGAACGCACGCGTGCCTTCCCGTGCGTTTTCATGCTTTTTTAGTCTGCCGAATATCACAGAAATAAACCGCTCCCCAAAGCCTCAATTCGGCTCTGGGAGCGGTTTTCCATCTGTATCGAGCGGTTCAACGTCCCACTGGATAACCTTCATGCCCATGCCCTCGACGGTGGTGATGAGGGAATTGTCATATTCTCCGTAGGGCGCACGGTAGAGGGTCGGTTCTTTTCCGGTGAGGGACTTTATCTTGTTGGAAGCCTCCCGCGTATCGTTAATGAGGTCGTTGACGTTGATACCTTCGACGTGGGGGTGCTGGTCGGAGTGGTTTTCAATCTCATGACCTGCGTCTGCGAACTGCTGAACATCGTCCGGGTATCTGTCGCACCAGTCGCCGGTGACAAAGAATGTAGCCCGCGCGTCATATTCGTCCAGAATATCTATCAGATCCCCAGTGTTGGAGTTCTCCCACGCAACGTCGAACGTAAGAGCAATCTTATTGTCCCCGCGGTCAACGCTGTAAATCGGAACAAGACGTTCCTGCGCCTGCGTTCCTACCGAGGTTACTATCGCGCCTATTCCTGCAGCAGCAGTCGCAGCAGCCAGCAGACCTATCACCGTCAGGCGTTTTACTTTCTTTTTCGTGAATGTTACCATATGCATATTTCTGCCCTCCTGAAATTATCACTGTTATGCGCAATTGCTTATGCGCATAGTCCGATGCTTTTTGGTGGAATATATGCGATTAAACGGACAAATATGACAGGCAATGGCAAACTTAACCTTTGGACAAAAAATGCTAACGGGTGATATGTTGTGAATTCCTGACGTAGCCGATCTGCGTAGTCATTGAGGTAATTTTTCCGGATATCTCCGGCGGGAGTGCTTTAGTCCGCGTGAGACAATTTAGGAGCGGGGTGTCGATTTGAAACGGTTAAATGTCTATTGGCGCCATGCCTATTGACTTGATCTGCTTAAAAGATTATAATAATTATGTATAACTTTATGAAAAGTGGTCTTTGTCCCGTAAGCGGAAAAGCTGGCTCAGAAGGGGCATTGAAAAATGAAAAGACCGCCGTATAAAAGCTGAAGACCTGCTTACGCTGGATCTTTTGATTTTCACGTTATGACCCTGAGGCAATTAGTATGGGGAGCACCCGGAGGTTTTAATGAAAGTATCGGTGATAATGTCCGTATACAATATAGGCAATATGGATATCCTCGAAGAAGCGGTGAACTCCATTCTGGAGCAGAGCTTTACGGATCTCGAGCTGATAGTGTGTGATGACGCGTCGACGGACGATACATACTGCACTGTGAAAAGAATGGTTTCCAGCAAAATCAGAATTGTTCTTCTGCACAATCCCGTCAATATCAAGGCGGGAGGTTCCAGAAACCGCTGCATTGAAATTGCTCATGGGGACTATATCGCCATAATGGATGGAGATGATATATCACACCCTGACCGTATCGCAAAGCAGGTTGAGTTTCTTGACAGCCACCCGGATATTGATTTTGTCGGAACAAGATCGAGGTATTTTGAGCATGAACCGGGCGATAGCGGAGAGGGATACTGGTTTTGTTCAAAACCGCAAAAAAAGGATTTTCTGTACACTCTGCCATTTCTGCACCCTACGATTATGTTCAGGAGGGAGGCTCTGGAAAAAGTCGGCGGATACAGCTCACGAAAGCTGGTGACCCGCTGTGAGGACTATGATATGCTGCTCAGAATGTATGCAGCTGGCTTAACAGGCGAAAATATAGACGAGGTTCTTTATTATTACCGCCAGAACAGAATTTCCTATGGAAAAAGGAAATACCGCTATCGCTTCAATGAAGCGGCGATAAAGTGGAGAGGCTTCTATCGCTGCGGTTTGTTTCCGATAGGGATAGCGTTTGCGATAAAGCCGCTTATCGTTGGACTTATCCCTAAAAGAACGCTGGATAAACTAAAGAAAATGCATTATAAGGATTGCTGATAAGCCGGATCTTAGGATATGGCGTATCAGTTCATAGGTAAATGTATGATAAATTCAGATATTGATTTTGTAATAATATGGGTTGACGGTGAAGATGAGAAATGGCTTTCCGAAAAACGACAGTACACCCCGGAGAAGGAGTCGGATAACCGCGAAGTCCGCTTCCGTGACTGGGGAAACCTCAGGTATTGGTTCAGGGGTGTGGAGAAATATGCGTCTTTTGTACGGAAGATATTCTTCGTGACATGGGGGCATATCCCGGAATGGCTGGATATCTCCAATCCCAAGCTTGAGATCGTAAATCACAGGGATTACATACCCGAAAAATACCTTCCCACGTTCAATTCGCATACGATAGAGCTTAATCTCCACAGGATAAAGGGGCTTTCTGAGCATTTCGTGTATTTCAATGATGATATGTTCGTTGTGTCGCCTACTAAGCCTGAGGATTATTTTAGGAACGGTCTGCCGCTGGATATTTTTGCGCTGAACACCATCTATTTCGGGAAAGACAGCGTAGGTCATATTATAGGCTCAAATTTGTCCGTGATAAATGAAAACTTTAAAAAGAAAGACTGCTTCAAGCAGAACCGGAGAAAGTATCTGTCGCCCAAGTATGGCAAACATCTTGTCAGAACAATGCTTCTTTACAAGTGGCATTATTTTCAGGGATTCTATAACACTCATCTTGCAAGCAATTTTCTGAAAAGCACCTTTGAAGAGGTGTGGGAAAAGGAAACGGAGATTCTGGATCTCACCTGCTCCTGCAAATTCCGCAGTCCGACTAACGTTAATCAGTGGCTGATGAAATACTGGCAGCTTGTCACAGGCAGATTTGCGCCTATGAGCGCCAGGGCAGGAAAATACTTCAAGGTAAGGAACAAAAACCGTGGTTTGAGAAATGACGTACTTTCTCATAAATATAAATTCATCTGTATAAACGACAATGACAAATTAGAGGATTTTGAAAAGACCAGAGAAGAGATCATACAGATGTTTGAAGCAATATTGCCTGAAAAATCGGGCTTTGAAAGGTAATATATGGGTTATAAGTATATTTTTTCGATAGTGATGGCTGTTTATAACTGTGAGCCGTTTCTGAGAGAAACACTTGATAGCATCGTTAATCAGGAAATTCAAGAAATCACCGAAACCGACAGCGACGGGAACAGCGTACAGATACCGTTTGAGCGTCTGGTTCAGGTAATAATGGTAGACGACGGATCAACGGACGGATCGGGAGAGATATGCGATGAATATGCGAAGAAGTACCCGAATTTCTGCGTTATTCACAAGCAAAACGGCGGGGTCGCCGCTGCGCGCAACGAGGGTATGAAATACGTCGAGGGGAAATACATGAATTTCCTTGACTCGGACGATAAGTTTTCCACCAACGTACTTCTTGAAATATTCAAATTCTTTGAGCAGCATTATGATGAAACTGATGTCGTTACTATTCCCATTTTCTTTTTTGACGCGAAAAAAGGGGAACACTGGCAGAACTACAAATTCAGTAAGAACGCGAGAATTGCTGAGCTTTTCAATGAGTACGACTGTCCGCTGATGTTTGTCAATGCGTCATTCTTTAAGTCGGAGTATAAGGACAAGGTTTCGTTTGACAGCCATCTGGTGTGCGGAGAGGATATAAAATTCAACTGTACGATCCTCGCCGAAAAGATGACTATGGGGCTTGTACCCTACTGTCATTATGATTACCTCAGGAGAAGCGCTGGCGAGGAGTCGCTTATCCAGTCCTCCAAAAAGAAAATTGGCTGGTATACTGATTATTTTACATATCTTGTTGACTGGGCGGTGGAGTTCTGCCAAAACAAGTGGGGTTATATTCCTTATTACTTCCAGAATGTACTTGTCTGCGATCTTAAATGGAGATTTTTCAATCAGTATGATACTAATGCGTTTTCACTACTTGGCGAAAGCGGAGTAGAGGAATATAAGCGTGTCCTTTCTGAGTCGCTAAAGCATTTTGACGATCAGATCATACTGTCACAGCGCAGTATTTGGAATGAACACAAGGCTATGATGCTGTGTTATAAATATGGCCGTCTGCCGGAAAAGTGCGTTTATCCTGATGATATCAGGCTCAGATATGGGAACACTTTATTTTGCTGGCTATCGAGCTGTTATACCAAAATCGACTTCATCAGCATAACCGGCAATACTCTTCGCATCGAGGGCTTTACTAAGGTCTTGGGATTTGCTCCGGACGAGGAGCTTGAGGTAGCGCTTCGTATAACAAATAACGATGAATATATGTATATTCCGTGTAAGATTATTGTCGAGAGAGATACCAATGAATACCGCCTTGGAGATGTGCTTTTCCGCGGTATCTCTTTTGTCGGAGAGGTAACTTTGGAGAATGACGAAGAACGCGCTGAAATAGCTATTGCTCTGATCTGGAACGGTCATCTTGTTGTAAAGAAGAACATAAGATTTGGCACCTTTTCTCCTGTTGGCACTGAATACAATACCGCCTTTTACTGCAAGGACGGGTATATGGTGACAAAGAAGGATAATCTTATTTGTTTTGAAAAATGCGGCAGAAAAAAGCAGGCAAAGCATGAAAAGAAATTCCTGCATACCCTGAGGTCAGGCAAGCCAAGCGATAGAAAAGCATATTA
>CAMAGG010000067.1 GCA_945833805.1 uncultured Clostridia bacterium
AATCTTCCTGCCGTTCTTGTCGGTAAGCCCGGTGTACTGACCAAAGGTTTCGGGGTCAACCTTATAAGCCCTAGTGTTGATTATGCCATTTGTAAGACTGTCAAATATCCCTGTTGCAATATAATGCAAGTTAGCCACACAAGTGTAAAAACCTTCACACCACTCTCCGTTGTCCTTGCGCTTCCCTCTGAATAAAATCTCACGCATTGTCAGACCTCCTCATAACGCATGTTCCATTTCTCGGCGGCTCTTTCATCGGCGCAATACTCCGCTGAAACTTTTACTAATCCGCTTTCTGCACCGCAGCTAATGCATTTAACATAACTGCAAATACGGTCTTTCTCTAGGTTCATGCAGCCTTTTCCTCCGCAAAACGGGCACGGCTTCAATTCAATGTTGCTCATTAAGCTCCTCCTTTCTGGGGCAACGAGCCACGCCGTCAACAACGAGATAACTTTTCCCATTTTCCTCGATTTCAGGGGTTATATGAGGCTTGCTATGTGATTCGTCCTGTTTCTCGACTTCCTTTTCGTCGCTCTCGATTATCTTAAGCAATCCGAACAACATGGTTTTCCTGTCGCCAAAAAGATTTAAGCGCTCTTCTAAGCGGATTATTTCTTCTCTAGCTTTACGCATTTCTCTGTCGCAGAGAGACATTTCGTCTTTGATTTCGTCACGAATTTTGCTCATTCCTGCACCTCATCTTTTTTCCTGTATTTCTGACGCGAAGCTGTTCGCGCTCATTGAGATAGCTTCTGACTATCTTTACCACTTCCTCATCGGGGCTGAAAAGCGCTATGTGTTCCGGTCTCATCGCGATAAGTGCTTTCACCTGTTCAACGGTAGTACCCTTATCATCGGCGAAGATTACGCGACCGCCGCCGGCAGACCAGAAACGTGCTCCGCATACATCAAGTTCTTCCAGAGGCGCGTCCTCAGTAAGTCCTGCGCGTTCCAGAATTGCTTTAAAATAGTCTTTCCTTCTGATAACACCAGTGTCAGGAATAAAAGGCGTTTCGTCATTGGCAATAGGTTCGACCCTATACGCCTGAAATCCTCCGTCGAATTCCGCGCCCGAATTTTCCTTAGCGATTTTTTTCGCGGCTCTCCTGATACGCTCCCTGCCTATATCAGTGATAGTGTTATATCCTGATTTTCTGGCTTCGCTGCCTTCCTCGCATATCTCCGGCGACTGCACCATTATGTATTTTCTATGACCTTTATCCTCTGCGTTCAGCTGCATGACCGCATGAGCCGTAGTCGATGAACCGGCGAAAAAATCTAGAATAATGCACGAATCAGGCTCACTTCCTGACGGTATATCCGACTTAGATACCCTGACGCTCATGGGCTTAATATCAGTGATGAGCCTTTCATCATTCCCGGAGCATTCAGGTGGACGTTCAACGCTTTTTCCACAGATCAGTGAATTGAACACCTCGCCCGGATCTCTGCCGTTCATGACGCTGATAGTATTCGAAGCATTATCCAGAGCCTTCATGAGTATCCGCGCGGTATCGCGCCATTTGTGCTCTTCTTCGCTTATGAATTCCGTCCCATAAAGCTCAGGACCGGCGCTGTTTTCATAAACCATACGGTAAGGTTTATACTCTTTCGTAGCCTTGCCTTTCGCGTCCCGGACAGGAGCGACCTTGAATCCTACTTCACTGATGATAAAATTCAGAATATTGTACTTACTCTTTACCAGGAATTCGAGTGTATTTTTTATAAACTTAGTGTTATTCAGCTTACGGTCACCCTGTATGCCAGAGATAAACTCAATAATGCGCATCGCCATTCTGCACGCCCCGTACCATATGTAGTAGTATTCTCTCGTTTCGAATAGTTCAGATAGACTTTTCTCACTCATCCCTGCACCTCCTGTTCCTGCTTTTCAAAGTAGAATACAATCTTGATGTCGTGTTCCTCAATAAGACCGTATTTCAACGCCATTCGGTAAGCAAAGGATTTCTTTAGGTTTTTCCATAACATTTCCTTTATTGCTTCCCGGAATGAGTCTGTGTCATACACGGACTTGTAGTAATTGCACTGCCGGCAAGCAGGTCTGAAATTATCGAGCGAATTAAGCTGTTCATCTGTCGGTGCATCGTACCCGCAGATCCTTCCTGCTTCTGTGTAGTAAACAGAGTAGATATGGTCTGCCTGCATTTCGTTGATCTTGATTTTCGCTCCGCAATATGCACACCGTCCGCCGTATTTCTGGTAAAGCGTTTCCCGTTGCTTTTTGGTAAGCGACTTTCGCTTAGGGGGACTGTATTTCATTCCTGCACCTCCAGTCTTTCAAACTCAATGACCCACACCCACGGATTAGCCGCCCAGCCGTAGCGGGCGAGATCGGATTTCTTGATGGTTGTGTTCCATAATCGGGCGAATTGTGAGCCACAGGTGAAGCCCTCGTCCTTTGCCTGAGCGTTTCCGCAGTCCTGCAACATCTCCACCCTTACATCAGTCACCCGCAGGAATATCCGCGCGGCTTCTTTCGGCATGTGGATTGAGGGTCGCCAGTCGTGGTGTTTTTCCCAAGAAAATGATTTTTCTAATGCGGCTGTATCGGCTCTGTAACAGTATACGTTATTGGTGTTGCGCCACGTTTCCCGCACATAGAGGATATCGCCGGTTCTGTACCTGCACTTGAATTCATCTCTTTTCATGCTTGGTAATAACGTATCCCAGTCTTTATAGACCCTGCCGCGTAACCACCATCCATGGGGATACCTCTCGCTGTGAAATTCGTGCAAATCTTTGTTTGAGAGCGCAACGCGCCTTGTAACCGTCTTTCTCCCGTCCAGAATAGCCCTCACCATCTCCGTGTTGAACAGAATAGGCTTGGCGGTCTTAAGTAATTCAGATCTAGTCATCGTGTACCTCCAAATGTTCATTCTTGCACCTTTCAGAAGTCTTTTCAGGAAAGAGCGTATCAAAGTCCGCCAGTTCATTCAGAGCGTCGTCCACAAGCTCTTTAAGATACTGGTATATCTCTGCCTTGTCCGTCTTTTTGGCAAGAACCGGGGAAGCCTTGGCGGGAATACTCAGCAGCCTAGAGCGGAAATTCACGATCATTCCGCTTAAAACCTGCCTGATCTCCTCGCTCTCGTGAAGCTCACCCTTACGAAGCCTGAGCTCGTATTCCTCGCCTTCTCGCTTTGTCTTAACAAGGAGAGCTCTTTCCCTCACAAGATCCAGCGCTGCATTCCCACCAGAATCACCCTTAGTAAGATAGCTTATGTAGTCCTGCACAGCCTTTTCCAACCTGAACATTCCCGGTGATTCCTCAGAGATGATACCTTCCTGCCTCAGCCCCCGAACCCGCCTTTCAGTTAGTCCAAGGATACGTGCCACTACCTTAGCCGTCACGACCTTAGTCGCCATTCGTCACACCCCCTCCTCCTCGAAAAAATCCCCCCACTCGCGGAAAT
This sequence comes from uncultured Clostridia bacterium, assembly GCA_945833805.1. Taxonomy (GTDB): domain Bacteria; phylum Bacillota; class Clostridia; order Oscillospirales; family Ruminococcaceae; genus CAG-115. Next base: position 3,438 of record CAMAGG010000067.1, read on the forward strand.
GCGAATTTTGGCCCTATATCTAAGCATATTGTGGGGCTCGGCGGACCCGCACATCACATAGCTGGTCACAGTACCTTTTCCCCGGGCGAGTCGGGATAATCTATAATATCTCCGTCATCGCTGATTGTGAACTCACCGGAGATCTTCTGCTTAGAGAGCTGGTAGCGCCGCTCATCGAGGTCAAGCCGCTTCTGCTCCATCTCGTAGGCGCGCATAGAGTCGAGGCACTTGATGATTCTAGAGTGGATCTTATTCAGCTGCTCTTCTAGCACAGTGCGCCGCTGGAATCCTGACACCTCAATGCTGGTTTCTGAATGTCCAGAAGAGCTGTCCGTACGAACGACCCGATCCAGATACGTTGATTCAAGCGGCGTTCCGTTCTCAACGCTTGCATCATAAAGCTTGATTTTCTGCTGTAAATCAAACTGCTTGGCAAGAAGCTCCTGAAGCTCAGCAAGAAGCCTCTCACTTGTATTCATCGAACCGTATTTCTCGATATATTCCCGCTGCTCCGGTGTGAGTCTATCCATGTAAACCTTGCTGTATGCGCCGTGCGTTTCAGCATTGGTGTTGCGCTCCGGAGCCCCTGCCTTGGCAGCGTTCTTGTTGCCTTTCGGCGCTCCGCGTTTGCGCTTGATTTTTGTATCCCACTTATCCAGTGACTTCCACTTCCGGATTTGAGTGGCTGATACACCGTGCTTTTCTGCCAGCTCCTTTGCCGTGATTTTTCCGCCGCTCTTTATGTAGTCTTCCTGAGCCGCGTCCCTTGCCGGATTTCTGCTCCTTGCCATGATCCTGCCCCCTGCTTTTGTTTGTTTTTGTTTTTTGCCCCACCGATTTTTCCGGAAATCGCAACGCGCGCATATACATTTTCAAGCGCCGTCTGTTTCGCGGAGATAATCATTAAGCACATTACATTCCGCAAGCTGTTGAAGCCCGTTGCGATAGTGGTATTGAAACTGCCTTACGGAGTAATTCATTTCATGAGCGGCGATCTCGCTGCTCTTTCTCTCAATCCGATGTTTACGGATTGAGTTCCGCTGCACTGAAGGAAGTTCATTCAGGGCGCATTCCACCGCCGCCTTCAGCTGTGAAAGCTTCTGAATGCGCTCTGAATTCCTGACCGCCTCTTTTTCTGCAAGGGGGACGATAAACGCACCGCCGATCTCCTGCCAGTCCTTAAGCCTTTTCAGCGCAGCTTTGATCTCCGCGTCAGCCACTATGTACTCGTCCAGCAGCGCCTTGACCTGCTTTATCGTCATGCTGTTCCCCCTTTATTATTGCAAATCAGTTAAGTGCTGCTCCCATGCGCTCAATTGCCGTTTTCATTTTTTCACGGAAACTCTGCTTTTCGTCCGGCTCCATGCCGTTGATGAGCTCCACAGCTGCGTTGAACGCCCTCTGAACCTCTCCAATGTAGGACCTGATCTTCTCCTTGTCATCACTGCTGGGCGCGGGCGCGGTAGACTGTGCATTCGATTGCAAAGCGGCGTTTTCCGCTTTCAGTTTCTCAAGCTCTTCGGAAAACTTCTTCTCCGCCCTCTTCATTGCCGCTTCATCAGCGCCAGCCTTCAAAGCCTCGTTCTGTTCTTTCAGCTCCTTGATTTCTTTTGAGAACTTTTGCTCCACCGTTTTCCGAGCTACTGCAACATTGGTTTTCCAAAGTTCGTCCTGTTCTTCCCGTGCAGCCTTTACAGCGGCTTCACGCTCTTTTTCTGCCTTTTCTGTAACGGACTTTTCCACATCGGCGCGAATAGCCGCGATCTGTTCCTCGCTGACCTCACTAGCCGTTGCCGGACGTTCCTCCAGCTCCTTAATTCTCGTATTGAGCTTTTCTTTTTCTTTGTGGTAGAGCGCAGTGATTTCTGTGATCTGCTTGTTCAGCTTTTCACGCGTATCACAAGCGTTATTGACAGATGCCTCCAACTGTTTAGATTTTTCCTGATTTTCTTTTTCGAGCGTTGATATCTTTTGTTCCAAGCGAGCTCTCTGTTCTTCAGCCTGCTGGAGCTGGATCTTTATCTCGTCCCGCTCATCTTCAAGGTGCTTCTTCTCCTCGTTCGCTTCATGCTTATCACTTTCAGCTTCATCAAGGTCAAGCCGGAGCTGCTCGCAGGTCTTATCATATTCTGCGATCTTGTCCTTAAGCTCCCGGACGGACATCTCGGATACCTCCGAGCCGCTCATCAGCTCACCGAGGTCATTGTCATCGAGTTTAGCCAGCTCCAGCAGTTTAGTGATACCCAGCCCCTGAAGCTGCGAAAGCTGCTCTTCTCCAAAGCGCTCATACACCTGAATGAAGTTATATCCATGCCGCTTTCCGATGCCGCACTTCTTCTCGCAGTATTCCTCAAAGCTCTCAAATCCAAGCTCCGTGAAAAGCCGTTCGTCCCGGACAGCTTTCAGATCGCGCCCCATATCCACCATGCAAGAGGCGGCAATATTACCGTTCGCGATGATCTGACGAGTGAGCTTTAACGCCTTCTGCTGCCGCTCGGTGGAAATCTCTGCGGTATCACGAATTTCAACCGCGCCGCTCAAGGTCTGCTGTTCATCGTCGTTGTGCAACAGTTCGCCCGATATATTGTCCGAGTTCTCCGCGACCTCTTTAATCAAAGGGCAATCACCGCCGCCGTTCCAGCAGCAGCTTGCTATCATCTTTCCCTCCGGGTCTTTGTTCTCATAGACCTTGCCGCCGTCTTCCATTTTTTCGCATTTGATTTTTGTGCTGGTAGGTGTGACTGCTTCTGTTCCTTTGTAGTACTTGCACTTGATCATATTTAAGCTCCTTTCTTAAGCTTCCTGCGCTCAGGCTTTTTCTCCGCGTCGCGAACCTTGTACAGATGCGCCTGATAAAGTTTTTCAAAATCAATGATTTCCTGCGGCTTTGCAATTCCGCCGTTCCATGTCACATCGTTCTTGTAGCCGTGGCATTGGACTATTTTATAATCCTTGCTGACCTCTATCGTGAAATACGGCTCGTCCGGATCGCTCTTTTTCCTCAGGAACATGATGGTCAATGCTCCTTGCGCGTGCCTCTGAGCGTATCCAGCCACACAATGTCCTAGTGTCTTGCCCTCGTCCACTATCTCGTTGACAGATTTCGGCTGCCTTACGATGTATCCACCTGCGTTGAACTCCAACTTTTCCCGATCCTTAGTGAGCTTCTCTAACTCTTTCTGCGCTGCCTCGTTCTCCTTGCGCTGCTTTTCCTCCCGAATCGCCCTTAATGCGGAAAGAGTACGATCGTGCGCCGTAGCAAGATCGCGCGGAAATTTGACCGTCCTGTCCTCCATGCTATATCCAAGCTGCTGGCATTGATCGAGATAGTCAAAGTAAAAGTGTATGTCTACGATTGAGCAGCCTTCCTTCTGCTTGCAAAGGTATTTCAGAATAGTGTTGTCGCTTTCCTTCGTGACGGCCTTTGCCTTGCTGACATTATGGAAATCTCCCTTGATAACAGGATTATATCGAACAATTTTCTCCAACGTCATTTCCGGGAAATGCTCTTTCATTAGGCGATAATCATGCCGCGTGATCCGCTGCTCGCTTATTGCCCGAAATACGTCCTTGGTGACTCCGATCATCTTGTGCGGCTCTGTCTGGCTGTAATCTATGCTGAACTCCGGCGATCTGTAGAACTGATCGCGTACTATTTCCAACAGACCGGACTTTATGAGCCGCTCAACCCCCGGGTGCTTCTGGTAGTATCGAAGGTAGTTGATTGGGTACATCGGATAGTCAAAAGGTATCTTCCATACCTCACTATACCTCATGCAGGTATCCTTGACGCATTGGGCATTAAGGCAGGTGTAGATCTTCTCCATGTTGTTGAATACTGGCTCACGGAATTTTGTCCTAGCTTTCCATTCGTCCTGCCAGTTCTTTTCATAGTATCCGAGTGTATCGGTTATGATCTTATACGTCCATTCGGCGTCACGGCCGTATCTAACCGCGCCTTTTTCAGTAAAGACATACCTCTGATGCTCAACGATACTGTATATTGGAATCAGACTTTTTGACATAAAGTACACTTTCAGCTCAAAGCAGCGGATATACAGATTTTCGTCCTCTGTTGATGAAAGATATACCACACACCGCGCTTCGCTCTCTACCGTGCCACCGGTGAACCTGTTCCTTACATCAATCGCGGTAACACCCTCTTTGCAGCTCGGACAGATTAGTCCGCGCCTGTGCTGAATCGGTTCTTCCGGTATCGGCATCAGCGCCTCGCAGCGTGTGCAGAAGCACTGATTCCGCTTGGTATCATACATCAGGAATTGTTCGAGCTGGTTTTTCATCTGCTTCTCAATTTTCGGAGTGATTTCCGGGAATCGTTTAAGCAGCTCCAGCGCCTTTTCTTTCTTCATGCCGCTCACCTCAATCGAAAAGATCGTCCAGCGACAGGCGAATCGGCGGCTTACTCTGTGCCTTATTCTCCTCCGGCGCTTCCTCCGCAGGGATCGGCTTGTTGCTGAAGCCGCCGTCCCCAAGGTCGAGGATCATCTCAAATTTCACCGTTGCGCCCTTGAAATAGAATTCCACCGCCCTGCGGTAAACCTCGATGTCTGAAATCGAACGTCCGGCATCCTTGACCGTATATGCTATACAGTCAGCTACTGTCTTTTTGTTCTGAACAATAGCCTGCGCGAACTCGTCATTCTGCTTGCAGAACGTTTTCAGGACGTCCACAACAGACCTGCCTACCGCATTCCCGTGCTGGCTCAGCTTCGCGCCCTTGAATTCCTTGTCTATTTTCTCAATCGCTGTCATATCATTTCCTCCATGCAATCAGTAAGCAAGCGATTTCGCAGTCATTTTGACCCCTTTTTCGCCGCTCGTGTTATTAAAATTCCCGATTTATTGTTGAAAACTCCGTAAAAATCCCCGTCGTATCAGTAGGAAAGAGATTTCAAGCCCTCTATTCCCGCCTTGCCATGATAACGTGTGCGAAAGGAAGCCCGGTGACTGAATTGAAGTCAACCCGAGCGTCTATGAGCTGATACCCTTTGTATATCTGCTCAGCTGCTTTCTTGACTTCATCATTCCTCTTGGCTTCGACAAGCTGCCTGAGCCTGCGCCGGTTGATCCGATCGTTGTCGCAGACGCGAACGTCCGGCTTCACGAGGTTCTGCGAGTGACTGAATACCCTCTCGCTTTTCTCCGCGTTCTCCTGCGATTTCATGATGTATCTCGCGAAATCGTTCAGCCATTTTCCGCTTTGATTTTTCTGCAATCGCTTGCAATTCGCGATCCCGTTCCCCCAAAGCTCCTCGATCATGTTCCGGTCAATCCCGCCGGGAATAACAAGGTGGTGATGTATTCGCCCGGAAACAGCTCCGTGCTCAGTCACACCGAACCACTTGAATTCGATATCATATTTCCGGTATAGCCTAGCCAGCCTCTTTATGAAATTCCCGAAATGCCTCTTTGCATTTCTCCTGTCCGGAGGTTCTTCATCATAGCTCAGCCACATCTGATAGTCACCTACACCAAAGTTTCCGTTCAGCAGAAGTCTTGCATACTGCCTGCTGTATTCGTCGTTCAGCTTTTTGACTTTTGGTTCGGTCGCTTTGGATCTCTTTGCCCTTTTCAACTTTGCAGCCTTTTCCTGCTCGTCCGAATATACACAAAGATTGACCTCAATGTAGTCCTCTGATCTTACGGAGTACATGCGCTCTCGCGTGAACTTCATCTGTACCCCCTGACGTCCGAGTTTTTAATACTGCACACTAGCCGCCGAAGCCGCTTCTCAGCGGCATTTTTCGGACTTTAGTGCAGTGAAAACCTCTTGACAAATCCGGGAAAATGTTGTATAATATATGTAGGGTTTTTACAACATTTTCCCCATGATTTATTTAATTCAGTTTCGTCCCGTCGTTCCTCGGCGGGACATTTTCCTGTCCCCAGAAACAATGAACAACGCTGGTATCATATCCGCTGAACCAGTTGCACTTGGAGCAGTGCTCCATGCAGACAAGCCCTCCGAATCTTCGACACCTCACCCGGCTTCCGCTTTTATCACCAGCTCCGCATATAGGACATTTCGGCGCTGCCATTCTGCTCACCTCCTCCATTCGTCCATTCCGCCGGGATCTCGTCCCTCACGGATTCGCCGCTCCCTGATCCTGCCGCACACGAACTTCTTGCATTCATCGTAGTATCTCTCCCATGCGAGAAGCTCATCACCGGGAAGATAGAAGAACCCGCCGTCCGGCATCTTTATCGCATAGCTGTAAGTCCTCGCGAACTGCTTTCGCAGCATAAGCGGAGGCTTTTTCTTTTCTCCGACAAAAGCAATGATCTCCCAGTATTCCTTGTCGTTGTCCGTCACCGGATAAAGCGGCGGCAGTTCTTCCGGTTCAGACTTATCTCGAACCGCCTCCGCCGGCTTGTCCAAAAAATACGGACACTTCAAGCAGTCCTGCTTGTGAGCTTCTGCCGGAGCTTCCGGACCTTTTTCTTCAACGTCAGCCGGCTTCACATCATCGTCAAGCTGTATCGGCTCAAGAAGCTGAACCACTTCCAGCGTATCCGGAAAATCGAACCCGGTGTTATTAATGATCCACCTGATCGTCGCCTCAGCCTTTTTCAGAGTGGACTTGCGCTTTATTCGGCTGTCCAGCTTTACGAAAACCGCGCTGTATTTCCGCCTTTCCTCTTCCCAGATCACCTCTTTAAGGTAGCTGTCTGAGAGCGTTTCATGAATTGCGAAATATGCCATTTTTACAACCCGAACACAGGCACCGAAGCGCCGCACATTGTCAATGCAATCATGATTCCTACGCCGGTGTCGGTCATGCTGAATCTTCCGCTTTCAAGGGCTATAACGCTGAAAAACAGCGTCAGAAATGCCATTGCTAAAAGCACACAGCCGATAATATTCCGTAATCTGCGGAGCTTGTTCGCTCTCTTGATCCTTTCACGTCCTGTCATGCGCTTATACCACCTTTCTGATGATGTCCTGAATCATCGCGATTCCGCTGTCGGCTTCAACGCATACCCGTAAGCCATAAGGCGCGCAGCTCTTGCAATAGACAATGGCATCGGCCTTTTCGGGGCTATATTCTATCCGGTCAATATCCTCCCCGGCTCTGGTGAGCTTGAGCAGCTCACCCAGCTTCTCGCAAATCATCTTTTTATCTTCCTCCATGATTTCTCCTCCTATCTGGCTTCATCTATGTACGTCGCTTTCATATCCGCAATGTGAAGATAAACAGCCAGCTTGTACTTTTCAAAAGCGCCGCTCATTGAATAGCTTCCGCCGCGGACTGCGTCGTCAAAGCCTCCCATGTGCCAGCGGATTGCCATAGCTTCCTCGTCGGTGAGCTGAATGTGCTTGCTGATTAGGTACACGCTCTTTTCACCGTGACCGTAAGGGAACTGGTCGTCGATAGTGTAGAACGGAACCTGTTCCCATGCGCCGGTCTTCGGATTTTTGACATTCTTTGTGGAAAGCTTGTAGTAGTCAGCCTTGCACACATCATGCAGCAGCGCGGTCAGGACGATAGAGTCTGTTTCTCTCCCCATCTCTTCACCCAAGCGGCGGTATACATTCAGGCTGTGTTCCAGAAGACCGCCGGGATATGCTCCGTGATGTCTGGAAGAAGCCGGCGCTTCAAAGAAGTCCGTGCTTTCAAGCCATTCAATAAGGCTTTTTGTGCCTTCTCTCTGAACCGAACGGATCAGCTGAATAAATTCCTCTTTGTCGGCTTTGTTGTATTCCCTCATTTTTCTTCTCCTTTGGCAGCGTTTCTGATAAGATGTGTTACCATGTTATTTTCCTATGCGGGTTCGCCGTTCATGTCCGGAGCAAGCTCAGACTCCAGCGCCGCTCGCTCTGCTTTCCTGCGGAGCGAATTTCCGTAGATCTGACCGCATCTATCCAGTATCGCGTCAACCTCTTCCTTGGTCTTAACGCAGTAGTTATCCGCGATAGCTCCGATACGCTCGCCCTTGTCGTTGTAAAAAACTTGAACTATATGCGGTTCTTCCGGTATCTTGTTCTTTTTCAAGGTATCACCCCCTTGTATACTGTATGCAGCTACCGCTTGTTCACTTGCCGATCTCCGCTAGTGCCTTAAGGAGACATTCAATATTCTCAAGCCGCTTTTCGTCATTGCTTATCAGCTTTTCCAAGCCATTTCTGAACTTCTCGCTGACCTTTATCGCCGAGCCTCTCACTTTGAATTTCCGTTCGCTCAATCTTTCAGCAACGGTGGTTCGCTCTTTCCCGAGCAGTCCGATCAGGATAGAGGCCTGATCGCTGGTAATCTTAATTGAATCTGACATGTTATCAATCCTCCATTTCCCGGATAACCATTGCGAAGCCGTAGACAATTATGTAGGTTATCCGCTCCGTTGTAACCGAGTTGAATGCGTCATAGTCAAGCCAGTCATCAGCCTCTGATGCGATCGTGGTTGACCGGATCTCATCTCCGTAGCTAAAAAGATGATAGAGGTATGATACGCTTCTGCTCACAGGAATCAAAAAGTTCATCGTATTTCTCATTTCTGGCCGAGAAGCTTTATCTCGGAATGGCTCATGTATGCAGTTTGTATCTTCTTCCGAAGTGCGTCTTTGTCGGCGTTGGTCAGCAGGTCGAAGTCCTCCACCGCCATACGGAATCCATCTGCCATAAAGTAGTACGAGTTTTCGCTGCCGGGATAATAATCAGGTTCTGCCTGTTCATCCTTGATGAGATTGTTGATCTTTTCAATGGCACGATTAGTGAGGTTTCTTGCCTCTTTTTTAGTGATCTTCTGCATTACGCCCTCCTCATTAAGAATTTCTGCGAAATTTTTTTTATGCCGTTTCTTCTGTGGATTGTAAATCTACATTATTAGCAAAAAAAATATCTTCTCGTCCGGAACGATCAACTCCAAGAACTGTGCAGATAGATGTGATTTCAGTAGATGTGAAATCTGCATTTCTTTTCCGCTTGTTATGAAGCCATGAGTGAGAATACCCGCAAGCTTTAGACAGTGTTGTCGCTGTCATTCCGGCGTTAGACATTGCCGTGTCGAATTTAGCCCAGTTTGTCATGCTTTTCACCTCTCTTTTCTGTGGACTTATAATCTACATTTATAGAATACACCCTTTTTCTTCTTTTGTCAACCTTTTTAGATGAAATAA
>CAMAGG010000068.1 GCA_945833805.1 uncultured Clostridia bacterium
AAGAAAGGCTGTGTGACTGCACATAGCCTTTCAAATATTATTTCAAAACTTCTTTATGCGTCACACCCTTTTGAGTATGCGCCCTCTTATTTATGCAGAAAATCACGCTTTCATGCGCTTCTTGTAATCTGCCTTGATCTGCTCCAGAACAACAGCGTCCTGCTTGCGCTTTTCTCTTGCCTGATCCTGAATCTGCTGAACCTCGTCGATACCGTTGACGATAGTTGTCCATGTTTCCTGAAGAGTTTCCACCTTGATGGAAGAACCGGAAGCCATAGCCGCGATAGCCTTGCTCTGGTTTACGGTATTCTGTGCATTCTTCTTCAGCATTTCGTTGGTCTTTTCATCAAGAGCCTGCATGGAGTCAGCAATTATCTTCTGGCGCTTGAGCATGATAGCCTGAGCCAGAGCCTGCTTGAATACCGGCATGGTGATGATGAACGCAGAGTTTATCTTTCTAACAAGATTGAGGTTGGAATACTCCATGGTCTTGAGCATCGGAACGGTCTGGATAGCAACATTTTCAGCAACCTTTAAGTCCATTACCCGCTGATCGAGGATCTCTCTCATCTGTGTAAGATTGGACAGATCCATACGGATAGTGCCGTCGTCCGGATTTTCCTGAACCTTCCTGGTGTATTCCTCAATATACTGGTCAAGCTCCCTGACAGCCTGCTCGCCCGCCATGATATACTTCACAAGCTCCTGATAATAGCCGAGGTTTGCGTCATACATCGCGTCAAGCTTTGTATTAGCTGCGGAGATCTCGTTCTCGTACTGCTTGAGCTGAACGTAGATCTTATCTACCTCGCCGCCCATGGTTTCATACTTGCCGATGATCTTCTCCAGCTTCTTCTTGAGATTGCCGAAAAATCCCGGCTTATCGTCCTTGATCTCCTCGATATCGAACTTCTCCATGATCTTGCCCAGCTCTTTGAGCATAACTCCAGTGTCGTTCACCTGATCTATCGTCATGGAATTAAGCACCTGATCTGAAGCCTTTGAGATCTCCTCGGCAGCCTCTGCGCCGAACTTCACTATGGTGTTGGAATCGTTAAGGTTGATCGTGCTTACAAGCTGGTCGATCTCCTTGCTGGTGGCAAGCTCCTGCTTTATCTGATCGGTGGCAACAACTATGTTGAAGTTCTTTGCCTCCTCGATCTTTAAATCAAGGGCTGCGTCCTCAGGGGTCTTAGCCGTGGTAAAAGTCTGTGCCGGAGCTGCTTCTGGAGCGGCTGCGGGCTGAACCTGTGCGCCGGGTGTAAACTGTAATCCCATAATCTTTTATCCTTTCCTGAACAGCTTGCCGAATAATCCGCCGTTCTTCGTTTCGGAGGGTATTTTGAACTTCGGCACCTCCAAGTTATACAGAAATTCGTTCATAGTATGCTCCTCAAACGCGTCCGGTGATACGAACGTTTCGAGGTTTTTATACCCCGTAGGGGTGTAAATCAATATGTCAAAGCCGATAAGGTTGCACAGCACTAGCTGTATGCACTCCTCCAGCGTGAAGGTCTGCTCCACCGCATCTATCCATATCAGCTTAGGGAGCCGCTTTGTGAAATCAAAGCTTTGAAGCAGCTTCATGAACTCCTTGTCAAGGCTAAGCCCGTAATGCAGAACGCTGCAAACCAGCTCGTCCCCGGAGAGCTTTATAAATCCGCTGTCAACTGTTTCCTGAAGCTTGAACAACAGAAGATCCTGTATTCTGTCCGGCAGATAGCTGTAACGGTTGAGGGTTGAGGTTTTCAGTTTCTCCGCGTCTATCTGACCGTTGCGGTAAAAGCTGCGGTATGCGGATAAGTCCATGTTACCCGCCTGCGGCTGCTGTTCGGTCTTTACACGAAGGATCGTTTCCGGAGTAAGTCTGTTTCGGATCTCTTCCCAGTAGGCTGTAACATTTCCGTCCTTTACTCCGCTTATCTTCGCGAAAATGTTCGGCAGCGTCACCAGATTTCCGGAGGTGGAAAAGCCCTGCCTGAACCGCGCCTCCTGATCCCACAGGATACCTATTTCCTCCAGCGTTGTTTTCAGCGTGACCGTCTGGCTGTTCGGGAACTGGAAATCCCGGAAAATACCGGCGTCGCCGCCGTAAAGCATGGTGTCAAGCTCCCGCTCGGCGGAATAAGCGACCGTCGCTACTTTCATCTTAATGGATTTGTTCGGGTAGCTGCCGCTTTCCTTACTCTGGGGAAGCTGGAAAATCTGCATCAGATTGCCGAGATTTTTGTCCACGGCAAGATCAAGAAGCTGCTTGTTCGGAGTGATGTAAATTACATCAAAGCCGCACCGGGACATGAAGTGCAGGAAATACAGCTCCGACTGGGAAATATCGCCATAATACAGTATCACCGGAATATCCTCGTACTGCACCGAGTATTTCCGCGCCTGAGTGCAGCGGTACAGCCACGATATCAGCTTGCTGGCGTAATTGTACACCACCGTCTGATTTCCTGTGTACAGCTCGTTCAGCAGCTTTCTGAGCTCCGTCTGAGCCAGTGCGGTGCGCACCGGGTCGCCATTCAGCTTTATCAGCAGGGCAAGCTCGTCTATCATCTCTGAGGTGCTGCTGCGGGTAACGCTGCCAAGCTGCTTTATCTCCTCCGCCGTGGGGTTGCCAAGCGGCTTTTCTATGAAAATAAGCTGCTTTTTGCTGCCTGCGAAGCCCTCTTTGAACTTCAGCAGCATATTATTGTACACTGCTTCCTCATCATAGCCGATGAGCGCCGCGAAGTACACCGGAATTACTCCGTCCTCCTTGAATACCCCGCCATTCTTCACAACCCTTGTGCGGCGGTCTACCATAAAGTCCTCGAATATCCCGGCGGCGGTGGTGTTCAGCCGCTGAACTATTCCCTCCACCTGCTGCGCCGCTGAGCGCATTTCAGACATCTTCGCCGCCTTTGACAGGTCGATGTGCGCGAAATCTATCTGCACCATGCCGCTCATTGCACCGTCTATCGTCTGGATCTTGTCCTTGTGCGGGAATTTCTCAAAATCCTTGTCCATGCCGTAGGAAACATAGATTATCTTCACTCCGGCAATGTTCATCAGATACAGGAAAAACAGCTCCCGCAGCGTTCCAGTGCCGATGTAGACCAGCGACTGGGGACGTATCGAAAGATACTTCATCAGCCAGCAGAGGATCACATAATAGGTGTTCCTGCCGTTTGCTCCGCACTGGGCTATCGCCTCCTGAAGCACCGGAGTGAGCGCCTCGGCGCTGTAAGGCAGTCTCTGAGATGATATCCACGACTGAAGCCCTGCATTCACTGACTTTGCGTCGTTGAAATCCGCCGCCGCATAGCTTGCAGCGGAGCTTATCTCGGTGGTAGTCGCCATGGGGAGCTTTCCCTCAAAGAACAGTCCGTTCTTTTTAGCCGCAGCATAGCTCTCAATAAGCATATTCTTGAAAACATCGGCATTATCGTAACCGATATATCGTGTAAATCCATTCTGAGCCATACCTTGCCAGACCATTCCTCTCAATGTTTCTTGTTAATTAGCCGCTTACCTCTATTCCGTAGCGGTTGCAGAGCTTCGCAAGTCCGTCCCGGAAACCGGAGCCGACTGCGGAAACGCGCCATTCGCCCTTGTATATGTAGAACTCGGCGGCAACCACCGTCACCTCTCCGGAAAGTCCCTCAAGGTCGAACCGGACGCGCTCCTTGCCCTGCGCGTATAGCGACAGTCTAGGTTCGCGAACGAGCGAAAAATTCTTTTCCGCATTGCCGGAATACACCGAGTACACCACGGATATCCGCTTCACGTTTTCGGGAACTGCGGCAAAATCCACGGTCACATGACCGTCGTCCGGATAATACCGCACCGCGCCCTCCGGAGAAGCGTTGTTCCCGAAGAACACCAGACCGCCGTCGCCGACAGACTTCTCATTCTCGTCGAGCATGAAAATATACGGGTCAATATCCAGACTGCCCAGCTTATGCCCGGTGAGGTAAATGCTGCATTCACTGCCAAGATACTTCTCCGCAGGTATCCGCTGCCCCTTCTTCATGATCTCTACCGGAGCGTCCGGCAGAGGAGCTTCACCAACAAGAGATATCACATCTGTCTCAGGCTGCCTTGCAGCGGTAATGCTCATAGGCACGGACAATGCAGGCTGAGGCGCGGGGTTGTTCCGCTCCACAGTGTCTGCTGTGAACAGCGTCCTGTCCTTGACCGCCGGAGCGTTCACTGAAAACCGCCCAGTGAGGTAGATCCTCCGCCGGAACTGGGATTGCAAAAGCACCTCGGTGTATATCAGCGCCGGAGAGCCGCTGCCGCTGACAGAAATAACTACCTCGCTGCGCCCTGCCGGAACATTCTCCGGCTGAAACCTTATCCCGGACACCGGACACAGTATCTTTGCCGCCGCCGGAATATCCACAGTCATACGGAAGGTATTTTCTTCGCTTGCGGAAAGCTCTCCGAGAGCCAGAGTTCGGGGTATCTCAAAAACTCCGTCCTCCGCTCCGAAACCTCTCACCGCGCCTGATACCTCCACGTCCCTTGCGGTCGCCGGGCAATGCGCGGAAATGGCTGCTTCGCTCAGAGCGCCCTCGGTGATCTCCACCCGAAGCCCCTCTATGGTAACTCCGGGGGAAGTTATCTCAATAACGCTGCCGTGCTTAGCCCAGATCGTGGTATTGCTTCCCCTCAGGGTAATAGCACGGTCGATACGCACCGGGCCTTCAAATTCACCCGCAGGAAGCGCGGCTGTTCCCCCCGCCGGGGTTCTTGCTACTATTTCATTTAATGATCCAGCTAATCCAGCCACGCCGCTGCCTCCTCAGGGTAATGTTCTTTGATTATACGTTAACGCCGTAGGAGCGGCAAAGAGCCTCAAGACCGCCCTGATAGCCGGCTGCCACCGCGCTGAACTTCCAGTCGCCGTTGTAGCGGTAGATCTCGCATACAACCAGCGCTGTTTCAATGGAGAATTCCTCCATAAGGTCGAAGTGAATAACCTCCTCGCCGTTCACATCGTCCGGGTTGTCGATCTTTACAACCCTTACATACGCATTAGAAACCTGACCGAAGTTCTGATTCTTCGCCTGTGCGTCAAAGATAGTAACAGTCACCGCGATCTTCTCGATCTCCGGCGGGATCTTTGTGAAGTCGATGATTATTGCCTCATCGTCGCCATCGCCCTCGCCGGTTCTGTTGTCGCCGGTGTGGACTACCGCGCCGTTTCTGCCGTTCAGATTGTTATAAAATACGAAGTCCTCGTCACGGAGAACCTTTCCGTTAGAGCCGAGAAGGAATACGCAGGCGTCAAGGTCAAAATCCTGACCGCCGTCATACTTGTTGGTATCCCAGCCCAGTCCTATTCTTGCCATAGTAACGGATTTGTCAAGGCTTACGCGCTGACCCTTTGAAAGATTTACTGCCATTTTATTTTCCTCCTTGAAATGTATTACCGCCGCTCCTTATCGGAGGGTAAAGCTCATATAAGTCCGGCAGCGCCAGTATTTCCAGCACCGCCGGGAAATACTTATTCCTTTATTGATGCGTTTGCGATTGCTTTTCTGATAAGATCGACCGGAATAATGGAGATAGCCATTACAAGAACCATAAGCCACTCCTGCACCAGACCATAGCCGCTGAGTATCGCGCCGCCGAGGTAAGTCATGAGTATCTGCACTACTGTGATAATGCCAAATACCATGAGGAAGCCCTTGTTCCTGGTAAGGTTGTCAAACAGGTTGCATTTATCGGTCCTCGCGTTGAACGCGTTGAATACAGCGATGAAAATGAAGAAAGCAAAATATGCGGTGTGGAGGTAAGCGTGAGCTTCGCCTTCGATCGCACTTTCGCGGACAAAGCCCCAGCTTTCAAGGAAGCTTACTCCGGGCTGTGCGCCGCTTGCGTCAAACGTACCAAGTACCAGCATTGCAACGGACAGGATAAATGTCCACGCTGCGCCGGTGACGATCTGCGACATCATCTTCTTGCTTATGATGTGCTCGTTTCTGCGCTTGGGTTTCTCGTGCATATAACGGCTGAGAGCCGGCTCGCCGCCGAAGGCAAGCGCCGCAAGGGTATCCATTACGAGGTTTACCCAAAGGATCTGGATAACAGACAGCGGATTTGCAAGACCGATAAGCGGACAGATAAAGCTGATAAGCACCGCTGAAACGTTAATAGTAAGCTGGAATACGATGAACTTTCTGATAGAATTGAAGATCGTGCGTCCGTAGAGTATCGCGCGGTCAATGGAGTTGAAGTTGTCGTCCAGAATAACGATATCGCTGGCTTCCTTTGCGACCTCTGTACCGCCGCCCATTGCGAAGCCCACGTCCGCCTTTTTCAGCGCCGGAGAGTCGTTTACGCCGTCGCCGGTCATGCCTGCAACAAGGTCAAGCTCCTGAGCAAGGCGCACCAGACGGCTCTTGTCGCTGGGGAGCGCTCTTGCGATAACTCTGATGTTCGGCAGCTTCTGCTTGATCTCGTCATCGGAAAGCTGCGCCAGCTCGTCCGAGGTCAGCACGATGTCGCTGTCCTTTTCGAGAAGTCCCGCTTCCTTTGCGATAGCAACTGCGGTTTCCTTTCGGTCGCCGGTGATCATTACTACCTGAACGCCTGCACCCTTTACCTCGCTGATAGCCGTTACAGACTCAGGCCGAACCTCGTCACGGATTCCCACAACTCCGACCAGAGTCCAGTTGTTGCCCTCCGGCAGGGATTCCTCGCCGAGAGCGTCCTCACTAGTAGCGATAGCAAGCACGCGGATAGCGCGGTTTGCCAGCTCGTCAATGCGCTTGTTCAGCTCAGTCATGTCAAACGGCTTCTTTTCGCCGTCTGTTCCCCAGTAATGACTGCACCGCTGGAGTATCTTCTCCGGAGCACCCTTGATGAGGGTGAGGTCATAGTCGCCCTTGACCTGAGTTGCGGAGTACTTATTGGTGGAGTTGAACGGAATGTTTCCGACAGCGGTAACCTTTGCATTGCAGGTTTCACCCGCAGCAAAGCCGAGTATCGCGCGCTCGGTCGCATTTCCGCCGATGACCTTCATATCCTTTCCCTCGCCGGAAATTATAGACAGGGTGTTCTTATGAATGGACAGTGAAAGAATGTCTTTCAGCTTGCCGCCTACATCTGAGTAGGTCTTGGACTCGTTCAGACCGCCGTCAATAAAGGTGACAGCCTCAAGCTTGCCCTTTGTGATGGTTCCGGTCTTATCAGAGAACAGTATATTCAGAGAGCCTGCGGTTTCAATTCCCGCAACCTTTCTTACAAGCACGTTGTCCTTGAGCATCTTGCCCATGTTCTGCGCGGAAACTATCGCGATCATCAGCGGCAGACCCTCTGGAACTGCCATAACGATGATGATAACCGCCAGCATTACAGAGTTGATGATAGCTTCGACCAGCTTTACCCACGCAAAAACTCCGTCGGGAGCAAGGAACAGCATAGGATCAAAGCCGGTGTCGAACAGAATAGTCTTGGCAAGCATTGCGACTGCGATCGCGATACCGCCGATGTAACCGAACTTGCTTATGCCGTTAGCCAGCTTGCCAAGCTTCAGCTTGAGCGGAGTGTCGCGGTCGTCCTCGGTCTGAAGCTCACTCGCGATCTTACCGTAAACCGACTTGTCGCCGACAACGGTGACTTCCATTACCGCGTTTCCGGAGCAGACTACGCTTCCTCTGAAAACCTTGTGCTCGTTGTCGAAGTTGAGGTTCTCGTCAGTGTCAGTCCAGCCCTCCGGAACGGCAAGCTTCTTTGCCTCACGGCTTTCGCCGTTGAGCACCGACTGATCCACCTTGAGGTCGCCGTCTATCAGGATACCGTCCGCCGGGATCTTATCGCCCGCCTGAAGCAGAACGGCGTCGCCTACAACGATATCGTTGATAGCTACCTCTGCGATAACACCATTGCGGTATACCTTGCACATGATGCGGGAGGCTTCCTCCTGAAGCTTCTGGAAAGCGTTCTCGTTTCTGTACTCGGAGAACGTGGAAACCAGCGTTGCAAGCGCGATAGCAATGAAAATACCGATCGGCTCGTACCATTCAGGAGCGCCCTCTTTAATTATGCCGACTCCTCCAAGAATAGCAAGAACAACGTTTATCAGCAGAGCAACGATGAGTATTTTTATCATCGGGTCGCCGAGATTGCCCTTGAGCTTATCCCAGAAGCTCTCGGAGGCCTGCTCCGTCATGCTGTTGTCGCCGTATTTTTGTTTTGACTCCTCAGCCTGACTGTCAGTTAAACCAAAATTCTTCATACTTTTCCCTCTCTTTATTAAGAAGTAAGCGCTTAAATCACCGAAACCTCGCACAGCAGACCGTTTTCACGGTCGGTCATGCGGAATACGGCTCCGTCTTTAAGCTCCACTGCCTGCCCTTTCGGTACAAGCCTGCCGGTGGGGGAGGTCATTCCCTCAATACCGTGATTGACGAGCAGCCACATTCCGTTATGCTTGCAGATATACGCCCGCATATCGGTGCCCGCCTTTTCATCGTTATGGACGTTAGAATAGACGTGCCAGTCGTAAAGCGGCATCTGGTCGTAAACAACCACCTCGCCGCAGTCGCGGTACACGCCTTGTTTGCCCCTCATTCCGCTCTTTAGAGTGAGCGTGATGATTTTGTCCGTAACTCGTGTTTTGCAAAAGGGGCATACCGGGTTTCTCTCATCTCTGAGGATAAACCACTTCTTTTCGCAGTGCGGGTTTTCGCACCGCCTGAGTCTGTCCCACGCCTTGAGCAGCTCCCGCTCCCATTCCATTGCCGTAGGACGCTCGGAGGGGTTGTGAAGCCCGTCCACGAACGTCCGCAGGAATAACTTTTCCAGACCTTTTGACAGCGACTGAATCGTTACCTTAAGGTCGGCGGGGCGGTTGCTTGTGTCGTTGGGATCTTCTATAAAGGTAGCCTTAGGTCCCATAGCGAGGAAGTCGTCCTCCTCTGCGGAGTTCTGGCTGTATATCTTTGGCCCTGCAAGCGGGTGCCGCAGGAAAAGATATTCATAAATAAGCACCGGAAGCGCGTGCAGGTCGGTGGAAACACACGGCAGACACCGTCTTGGATCGCCGGGGGCGTATTCCAGAGTGGTCAGCACCTCCGGAGCGATGTAGCCTCTCGTGCCACACACCTCCGGCGGATATTTCCCCGGAACCACCAGCGAATCAATGTCGATCACCACAGTACTTCCGGTCTGAGGATCTATCAGCACATTGTTGCAGGACAGATCTGAATGAGCAAGCCCTGCCTGATGCATTCTGCGTATGCTTCTGGAAAGACAGATCGCAGCGCTGAGCATGGTTCGGAAATCTCCGAGCTCGGCGGGGCTTATGTATTTACGCATTCTTCCGGTGAACCAGTTGCTTTTCTTGTCCTTGCCCCGGAGATTGAGCCCGTGGGTGGACGCATTGTCACCGAAAAAGAACCGCTGCGGATAGGTCGGGCAGACTATGCCGAACTCCGGGCTTCTGACTATCGCCACCGGCCAGCAGAAACGGCTGCGGAAGTACTCCGCGGTCTTTTCGGTATTGCCGAGGGCGCCGCCGTCCTGCTCCGACAGCGTGGGATTGTATATTCCCACGATCGTCCGGATACGATCCTGAATATTCGGGTTCTGTCCGTCCTGCGGGTTATTGAAAAACTGGACTGCGTATTTTCTGTCCGGCGTGAAGAAAGTGTGCTTCATGCCGCCTCTGGGTGCGTTCGCGTCAACCACGAAATCAATAGTTCCGCCGTTTTCCAGCACCGCAGTCACGATCTGACCGCTGTTCATAGCTCCGGTAAACCTTTCCTTTTTGCGGATATTTCCGCTGTCCTATATACTTTACGTTATATTATTTGTCGATATGCCGTTCTGTAAACAAATTCGCAGAAATACTGCTGTTTTTCTGGCGTTCACTGAAAAGATATTAGACGGGCAAACGCTCAATATAACTCAGATTTGTGAAACTTATAGTATATTTCGCTCTCAAGATTACTCCGTGTTTAGGCACATCACCACCAGAGTGCGGTCATCAAAGCTTCCGCGCTCGTTGTAGTTGTCTATCCAGGCAAGAAGTCTTTCCTGAGGTCTTTCGCCGAGGGATATGCCATACGCTTCCAGCGAATGGCATTTCAGCTCGCCGCGTCTGTCCCAAAGCTCGTTCATAGCTTCGTCTGAACCGTCACGGAGGAGCTGCTTCGCATACTGAAGAGCCACGCACTGCTGCTCCGGGCTGACCGACGGGAATTTCACCGGCTCCGGCGGCTGAGACTCGCCCGCTTCACCCTTCATAGGAAGTATCCCGTTCAGGCAGAGGTCGAGATAAAGCCGCTTCATCATCGGCTGCGCCGGGAAATAATCATCGGCGACGCCGTCGCTCATCAACATTAATATATCGGATTTTCCGCGGCTTATTCGGGTCTTGCGCGCAATCACGCCCTCGGAAACGGTTTTTGCCGACAAAAAGTCGGTTTCCCCGGAGTAAGCTCCGCTGTCCGCCTCGCCAAGAAGCTTGAAGCAGCTTCCGGAATCTGCCCCGCTGTCTATCGCGCAGATACAGCCGTCGCCGATTTGAGCGGACATTACAAAGGTTTCGCGGCTGCCGTTTATCTCCAGCGGAACAGCCACTGCCGCAAGAAATGTAGAGCCCATGTCGGCAAGGGTGGGATTTCTCCCCAAATTGGATATATACGCCTCATCGGAATAAAGCGTTCCCAGCTTCTTTATAACCGCGTCAAACGCGGCTCTGGCGGAATTCTGGATAAGCGGAGCAAGCTTGCCGCAAGCCGCCATGAACTCCTCCCCGCCTATCTCGGCAGAAAGCAGCTGCTTGATGTCAGGGTTTTCCGAGAGGACTTTCGACAGAGCCTCCTTGAGGTAGTCCACCGCAGCCTCGCAGCTGACCCGTGCGCCTATCCTCGACAGCTGCTTTGAACCGGCTCCGTCAGCGACTACGGCGATCAGGCAGCCGTCCGCTTCCGCGGTTTCAAACCAGTCATCGCAGTTGCTGCCCTCGTGCTTGTGCTTCTTTCCGCGGGCGCGGGCTCCGATGATCTCGCAGCCGTTCGCTTTTGTATATTTGCTGTGGAACTCCGTGTGAAGCTCTGTGCCGTCCTCGGCGACAGTCCTGTACCTCCAGATAGAAGCAGTGTGCTGCATTACCTCACGGTCGGACAGCTTCGACTGCGTCTCCTCTGGGGCAGGCTCGTTCTCCTGCGGTTCTTCCGCTGGATGTACGGCTTTCTCAGGCTCTGCAAGGACAGAGAACGCCTGAGCCGCCTCCGGGGACTGCTCCGGCTTATCCTGCTCCGCAGATCTCACGGAATGCGCCGTTTCAGTCCTGACCGGACTGGAAACCGCATTAATTTCCTCCGGAGTAAGCTCCGGCAGATTTTTCTCGTTGTTCATAAAGCCCCCGATCAGGGTACGATAACAAATCCCTGAGGAGGCGGCGGAAGCTGGATCGCCTCTCCGGGCTTTGCGTCAATGCTCTTGGAGGAAGCCTTGATCGAGCCGGAAACCCACGCGAAGAATGCAGCGAGATCTCCGGCGGTCAGGTTGTTCATCATCAGCACGTTGTTGGTGATCTTCCGGAGGGTGTTGGTGTTCGCATTTGCTCCGGCTGCGCAGGCGATGATGTTTCCAGTGGACACATTCTTCAGCGCCTCAAGACCGTCATCAAGGTTATCCGTGGGTGCCCCGTCGGTCAGCAGGAACACCAGCGGCTTCCAGTCGCCTTTCTGGGTGGCTGTTGAGGTGCGCACCTCGTTCTTTATGCAGTCCGCAAGCACGCAGAGCGCGCCGCCAAGCGCGGTAGCTCCTCCGGCGGTTAGCTCCGGCTCCTTGAAGAGCATAAGCTCCGTCAGCGGGGTAATCTGCCTTGCGGTGCTGTTGAAAGTAATTACGGACAGGCAGGCTGTTTCCAGCGCCTGAGGGTCGCCCTTAAGCTCTGTCAGCAGCGCCTTGATGCCCTGCTTTACCGCTTCGATAGGCTCGCCGGACATCGAGCCGGAACAATCCAGCAACAAATAAACCGGAAGTCTTCTGATATAATCGGACATATTATGTTCCTCCGTTTTTCGCATAGTTCTGCGGTGCCATATTATTTTTGTCTGATTTGAAACAGTCCTAGAAAAATATACCAGTCCAGCGAACGATAATTCGCCAGCTTAATGTTAATTATACCCTAAAATCTCTGTTATGTCAATAGATATTTTCAACATTATAACAAAACGGGCGATACGAAAACCGCACCGCCCGAAATCTCACTCCGCGATGATATCCTCAAAAACCGCGCCGCAGGCTTTGGCGAGATCCGAGGGGGCAAGCTCAAGCTGGGTTCCGAGTTTTCCACCGCTGACAATGATCCTGTCAAACGCCTGAGCCGTCTTGTGGATAACCGTTTTATACTGCTTCTTCATGCCGATTGGAGTGCAGCCGCCGCGGATATAGCCGGTGACTGCGTTGATATCCTTGACATGAACCATTTCCAGAGATTTCTCTCCCACTGCTCTGGCGCACTTTTTCATGTCAAGCTCCTTGTCCACCGGCAGCACGAAAACATAGTAATTTCCGCTTTTTCCCAC
>CAMAGG010000069.1 GCA_945833805.1 uncultured Clostridia bacterium
CGCAAAGGGCGCGAATGCCGGAACTCTGGTTCGTGAGATCGCAGCTGTCGCAGGCGGCAAGGGCGGCGGAAAGCCGGATCAGGCTATGGCAGGCGTTCCGGACGCTTCAAAGATAAAGGACGCGCTGGCTGCCGCGGCTGATATCGCGGCGAAGTATATCAGGTAAGCCCTGAACTGAATATTGCAGTACGGTCTTTGCGGTTTCAAAAAGACCGTATTGTTGAATATGAGAGTAAATATATCGTAAAATAAACCGAAAAACGCAACCAACTGCGCTTATTTGTGGTATCATATTACAGGAGGAATTTATTTATGGACTGTTTATTCTGCAAGATCATCGCCGGGGAGATCCCCTCAACAAAGGTTTACGAAGACGACAAGGTGCTGGCGTTCCGTGATATCGCCCCGAAAGCTCCCACACACATTCTGGTGATCCCCAAGACCCACATCGCCGGAGTTGACGATATAACCCCGGAGAACAGCGAGATAGTTTCCCACATTTTCGAGGTGATCGCGAAGATCGCAAAGGACGAGGGACTTTCCGGCGGCTACCGTGTAGTCAGCAACATCGGCGAGGACGGCGGTCAGACCGTCCGCCACCTGCACTTCCACATTCTGGGCGGAAAGAAGCTTTCCGAAGACATGGCATAATGGCAAAGGCTGCTACCTTTTCTCTTGTTCCGGAGAGCACGCTCAATTCCGAGCTTAAAGCCGGCAGGCTGCGCCGGGCGTATTTCTTGTACGGCGAGGAGGTCTACCTCACCGGGCTTTATGCGGACAAAATAGTCAAGACTGCCGGCGGAGATGAGGCTGACGGGCTGAATTTCCTGCGGCTCAGGGGAGTTCCGGACATGAACTCCCTGTCGGATTTCGCGGAGAGTATGCCGTTTTTCGCGGAGCACAAGTGCGTGAAGATAACCGACCTCGACCCGGAGGAGCTGGATAACGACCAGCTTAAATCGCTGATTTCACTTATTGAGCAGCTTCCGGACACCACGGTGCTGATAATCGCCCAGACCGGACTTGAGATAGACGACAGAAAGCCAAAGGCAAAGACCAAAAAGCTCATTCAGGCAATAGAGCAGTGCGGCGCAGTCTGCAAAATGCAGTTCCTGCCGCTTGAAAGGACTGCGGCAATGGCTGCGAAAAAGGCGGCGCGCAGCGGCTGCACCATGTCGCAGGAAAATGCCCTGCATCTGGCGGAGCTGTGCGGGCGAAGCCTCACTATTATCCAGAATGAGGTGGACAAGCTCTGCGCCTATCAGCAGAGCGGGGAGATCTCCGGAGCTGACATAGACGCGCTCACTCCCCGGCAGATAGACGTCAGCGTTTACACCCTTGCGGATAGCCTGCTGAGCGGAAAGCCGGGGACTGCTTACAGAATGCTGGACGATATCTTCGCCCAGTGCGTAGAGCCTATAATAATCATGTCCGCGCTGTCCGGCGCGTTTGTGGACTACTATCGCGCAAAGCTGGGACAGCAGGCGCGAAAAACTCCCGTGGACGCGGCAAAGGATTTCGGCTATTACGGCAGGGCGTTCGTCATGACAAACGCCTACCGCTCGGTGCAGCGGCTTTCAGAGCGATTTCTGAAAGACTGCATCGCGGTGCTGTTCCGGACGAACAAGCTGATGAATTCCTCCAAGACCGACAGTCGTCTGCTGCTTGAACGAGCAATAGCGGAAATATCCGCTCTTCCCCACTGAAAAAATACATGATACGAATAAAACAAGCAATAATAACAGAGGGCAGATACGACAAGATACGTCTCTCCAACATCGTTGACGCGGTGATAATCTGCACCAACGGCTTCGCCATTTTTAAGGACAGGGAGAAGCAGGAGCTGATAAAATCCCTCGCCGCGAAAACCGGAATAATAATTCTCACCGACAGCGACAGTGCAGGATTCAAAATACGCTCGTTCATTCGGGGGTTTGTGAAGCAGGGAGAAGTTCTGAACGCGGTAACTCCGGATATCTTTGGCAAGGAGCGCAGAAAGCTCCAGCCCTCGAAGCAGGGTAAGCTCGGCGTGGAGGGAATTCCGGACGAACTGCTGATTGAGGCGCTCAGGAATGCCGGTGCAACCGAGCTTGACGGCGAAGCAAAGCCGGAAAACCCCGACCCGGTGACCCGTGCAGATCTGCTGGATATGGGCCTTATCGGCGGTGAGAACTGCTCTCAGCGGCGCAGAGAATTACAGCGCAGGCTGGGTCTGCCAGAGCTTCTTTCAGCAAAGCTGCTGCTAGAGGTTGTAAACAAAATGTATAATCGCGATGAATTTATACATTACGTCCACGGAATGGACGAAATTCACTCAGAATAAAACTCTTTGTAGGTGCAATTTATGGTTTTTTCCAGTTTAACCTTTTTGTTCGCGTTTCTTCCGATAACTCTGATATTGTATTATCTTGTACCGGACAAGGCGAAGAACGTCATTATCCTCATAAGCGGACTTATCTTTTACGCATGGGGTGAGCCGATATATGTGCTGGTGATGATAGCTTCCACAGCGATCGACTACACCGCCGGGCGGCTCATTCATAAATACGATGACAATCCGAAAATAAGGCTTGTCTGCCTTATCGTGTCGCTGGTGATGAATTTAGGGCTTCTCGGCACGTTCAAATATCTCGGATTTATCATCGAATCGCTGAACGCGTGGCTGGGGCTTGCTATCCCAAATCCCAACCTGCCGCTTCCTATCGGAATAAGCTTCTTCACGTTCCAGTCGATGAGTTACACAATCGATCTATACCGCAGACAGATAAAAGTGCAGAAAAATCCGGTGAGCTTCATTGCGTTCGTTACGCTGTTCCCGCAGATCGTCGCAGGACCTATCGTGCGCTACGAGGATATTCAGAACGAGATAGACCATCGGACTATCACCGAAAAAATGGTGGGGGACGGAATTTCCCGGTTCATCGTGGGACTTGGCAAAAAGGTATTGATCGCGAACAACATCGGACTTCTCTGGACAGAAGTAAAGGCGCTGGAATACGGAGAGCTTTCGGCAGTGACCGCATGGATCGGCATACTTGCGTTCACATTCCAGATCTACTTTGATTTCAGCGGGTATTCCGATATGGCAATAGGTCTGGGCAAGATGATGGGCTTCACCTTCCCGGAGAACTTCAACTATCCCTATATGAGCCACAGCGTTTCGGAATTCTGGCGCAGATGGCACATCACGCTGGGCAACTGGTTCAAGAGCTACATCTATTTCCCGCTTGGCGGCAGCCGCAAGGGACTTCCCCGCACGATAATAAATCTTCTCGTGGTGTGGACTGTCACCGGAATCTGGCACGGCGCAAGCTGGAATTTCATGATGTGGGGCGCTTATTTCGGCGTTCTTATCGTAATAGAGAGGCTGTTCCTCGGCAAGGTGCTTGAGAAGATACCTGCGTTCTTCAGCTGGCTTTACACCTTTGTTATGGTGGTGTTCGGCTGGGTGCTTTTCGATGCAGTGGCTCCCGGCACGGTGGGCTTCGGCAGTATGTTCAGTCAGGTGGGGACCTACATCGCGGCAATGTTCGGCGGCAACGGTGTGTTCATCGACAATACAGCGATAAACTATATCGTGAACTACGGACTGATCTTCGCTGTCTGCATTTTCGGCAGCTCGGACGTGCTGAAGAATATCACAGAGTTTATCCGGAAAAAGGCTCCGGTATGGGTGCAGTACGGCTTCCCGCTGGTGAACGCGGTGATAATGCTGGCTTCTGTAGCGTATATTTCCACCTCCAACTACAACCCGTTCCTGTACTTTAATTTCTGATGAAAGGAGAGCAGCATGGATAACATGGATAAGGAAAAGAAGAAATTCTTCATGACCCCGGCAAAGCTGATGATAGCGCTGTTTACGGTAATATGCCTTGTCATTCCGATAGCCACCGCAGTTCTCCCGAAACAGGAGCGCAGCGAAAACGAAAACCGCACTTTGGCGAAATTCCCTCAGATCATAAACCAGACTAAGCTCGACAAGGCGGAGAATTTCGCCGATGTGATAGGGGCGGTGCGCTGGGAGGACATCACCGTCCGGGACGAGGACAGCTATATGGACAAACTGGAAACCTATTTCTCCGACCACATTATAGGTCGTGACGAGTGGGTGAGAACCAGAAACACCATAGAAATGCTCGCCGGAAAAAAGGAGATAAATGAGGTCTACACCCTGAAAAATCAGATGATACAGGTATTCAAGGACTATGACAAGGAAACTGTCAATGCTTCCCTCAATGCGATGAACCGGTTCGCGGAAACTCACCCGGATATGCAGTGCAGCCTGATGATAGCCCCCACGGCGCAGGAGCTTTTCAGCTCGGAGATTCCGACCTACGCGGGATATCTCAGCGAAAAAACATTTATTGACGAGTGCTACAAGAAAATGCAGGGAGTAACGACCATAGACTGCCTTAGCTACCTCTCCGGGCATCAGTCGGACTACATTTTCTACCGCACCGACCACCACTGGACAAGTCTTGGCGCGTATTATGCCTACTGCGCGGCGGCAAAGGCGCTGGGTTACAGCAGCTACGGGGTAAGCTCCTTCAACATTGAAACCGCAAACAGCTGCTTCCGGGGTACGCTTTACTCAAAGACGCTGGATAATTCGATAACTCCGGATAGCATTGACTATTACCATCTTGCCTCCGGCGAGCCCACAGTGAAGATGACGGTGTTTGACGGAACCAAGGAAACGGTGTACGACAGTCTTTATGTCAGAAGCTTCCTTGACGTCAAGGACAAATACTCCAGTTTCACCGGTTCTAACGCTCCTATCGTCACCATTGAAACGGACGTTGACAACGGCAAGAGCCTGCTTCTGGTAAAGGATAGCTACGCACACAGCCTTGTGCCGTTCCTGTCGAAGCATTTCAGCAAAATAACAATGGTGGATATGCGGTATATCAACACCGACCTCAGCAAATTCATTGATGTGGACAGCTATCAGCAGACGCTGTTCATGTTCAACGCGATATCCTTCAGTTCGGATATTCACTTGAAGAAGATTCTGCTGACGAAATAATGGCGCTGTAAGGCGTGACGCCTTTGGCAATTCCGCCCTGCCGAGCTAATTATCTATTGATAAGATAAATAGCTCGGCAGGGCGGAAACTTATTTATTGGCAACACACCAAAAGCAGCGCCATTATTTTATGCTCATCAGTCACTTCTCAGCCGCAATCCTATGCTCCGCCTCCAGCTTTGAGAAAACGCAGCCGCAGTAATTCTGACGGTACAGCCCGTATTCCTTTGAAAGCTCGATCGAGCGCAGATAGCCGCCGCGCTTCTTGAAATCAGAGGGCAGCAGCTTCACCGGGTATATCTCCGACAGCTCCTCGCCTATTTCATTTAGCTTCGCGGCATTCTTCAGCGGGCTGATAGACAAAGTAGAGCAGAAATAATCAAACCCATGCTCCGCCGCGTACTGCGCCGCCTTTTCAAGCCGCAGGCGATAGCACACAAAGCAGCGCTCTCCCCCCTCCGGGATATCCTCCATGCCCTTTACCGCCGAGTAGAATTCCTCCGGACAGTATTCCGACACCACCACCTCCGCCGGGTACTTCATCGGGAGCTGCGATACCAGCCGCCGAAGCTCCTCAGCGCGCTTGTCGAACTCCTCACGCGGGGATATATTCGGGTTGTAGTACATCAGAGTAATGCTGAAATACTGCGACAGATATTCAAGGCAGTAGCTTGAGCAGGGCGCACAGCAGCTATGCAGCAGCAGCTTCGGCACTTTTCCGTCAAGCCCGGAAATTATTCCGTCAAGCATTTTCTGATAATTCTGTACGGGCATAAAACCGCTCCTTTCAACTGAACTCATTCCTGACGCAGTTCCTTCTCCGGAAGATTAACTATCCATATCCCGGCGCATACCAGCGCCAGCGCGATGATCGACCGAAGATTGAACGCCTGCTCCGCTTCGCCGAGAAGCAGCGCCGACAGAAGCACCCCGCAGACCGGGGTAAGAAACCCGAACACTGCCACCCGGCAGACCGGATTATGCTTGAGAAGCACTCCCCACAGGCTGTATGCCGCCGCAGACACCATCGCGAGATACAGCAGGGTGAAAATCCCCTGCCCTGAGATCGTCCACGCGGAATACTCAACGCCGCCGGCAATTATCCCGATCAATACCATTACGATCCCGCCGACAACAAACTGGAATGCCGACAGCATTACGGGCGACGAGCCTTTCCCGGAGTAACGCTTGAGCATTACCGTTGACGCCGCGTAGGATAGCGAGGAAAGGAAAATGAATCCCTCGCCGTTCCACGCAAACCCGCTCATGTCGCCGCCGAGGTTTATCACAACTATACCGCCGAAACCCAACAGACAGCCCAGCAGCTTTCTGGCGGTCATCTTCTCCATGCGCAGCAGCACGGTGGTCAGCAGTATAACAAGGAACGGATTTGAGCCGTCGATAATTGAGGACTTCACCCCGGTGCAGTTGGCAAGTCCGAGATAAAACAGCGAATACTGCAATATAGTCTGAAACAGGCTCAGCACAAATATCCGAGGAATATCCTCCTTGTGAGGGAGCATGAGCTTTCTGTCTGCGGCGCTCCCGGCTGCCCACGCTAATATTCCCGCCAGTGTGAACCGTATCCCGGCAAATATAAGCTTCGCACCGGCGCCGCTGTCGGTTATTCCGAACTGCTGATAGCCTATCTTTATCATAGGGAACGCGCTTCCCCACAGGGAGCAACAAACCAACGCAATGAGCGCCACCGCCCACAGACTACTTAAATATTTATTCAGCTTGTTCATTTTTCACATTCTTCCTGAAAACAGTTGCAAAAACTGCGATTTTGTTATATAATACAGTTGTATTACATATTTGGAGGTATATCTATGAAAGTAATTTTAGTAAACGGAAGCCCTCATGAGTTCGGCTGCACAGAAAGGGCGTTGCGGGAATGCGCCTCGGTTCTGGAGCAGCAGGGAATATCTACCGAGATATTCTGGATAGGTACAAAGCCTATCTCCGGCTGCATCGGCTGCGGAGCCTGCAAAAAAGGTCTGGGCAAGTGCTGCATTGACGACGTTGTGAACCAATTCACTGCACTTGCGGCGGAAGCGGACGGCTTTATCTTCGGCTCTCCGGTGCATTACGCAGCAATAAGCGGCAGCATGAGCGCGTTCATGGACAGAGCGTTCTATTCCGGAGGAAGCAAGCTTGCCGGGAAGCCGGCGGCGGGAGTAGTGAGCTGCCGCAGAGGCGGAGCTTCGGCTGCATTTGACGAGTTCAACAAATACTTCACGATAAATTCCATGCCGGTGGTATCTTCCCAGTACTGGAATCAGGTTCACGGTAGCACTCCGGATCAGGTGCTTGAGGATCATGAGGGAATACAGACCCTCAGAATGCTCTCCAAGAACATGGCATGGCTGCTCAAGTGCATTGAAGCCGGAAAGGCTGCCGGGATCGAACGTCCGGAGCAGGAAAAAATAATCCGCACCAACTTTATCAGATGATCCCTACTTATCACGATATCCCCCGGAGAATTATCCGGGGGATTTTTGTTGATATCTCCGCAGTTCGTTCAATACTCTGCGGGAACCTCGTCCGTTTCGTCCGCGTCAGGGTGGTTTTCGTGCTTCTGAATGTCCCCGGAACCCGGCTCGCCCCGGAACAGCAGCTTCAATATGATCGGAACGGAAACCGAGGACACGATTATCAGCAGTATTACCGCAAGGAAGTACTTCTGATCCACAAGCCCCACCGCAAGTCCCTTGTTGGCGACTATCAGCGCGACCTCGCCGCGGGTCATCATTCCAACGCCGATCTTGAGGGAATCCCGTATGTTGTTGTGGAACACCTTTGCGACCAGCCCGCAGCCTACTACCTTTCCAAGCAGCGCGACTGCCACAAACGCAAGCGAGAACCACAGCAGATCTATCGTGAAGCCGTCAAAGGTTATATTCAGTCCGATACTTGCGAAAAACACCGGGCCGAAAAGCATATAGGAGCTGATGTCCATTTTGCCGGCGATGTATTCCGCGTCACGAAGATTGCAGAGGATTATTCCCGCGACATAAGCGCCGGTGATATCCGCGATACCGAAAAATGTTTCCGCGCAGTACGCCATGAGAAAACACAGTACCAGACCGAATATCGGAATCCTGCGCTGATGATAGAACTTCTTGTCGAGGAATTTGAACAGGAAATACATCAGAAATCCCACGCCGAAGCTGAACACGATGAAAAGTCCGGTCTTGATGAATACATCGGCAATGGGTGAACCGGAAATCGTCGCCACATTCGCGTCATTGCCTCCCTCAAGTCCTATAACCACGGTCAGCACGATAATTCCGATAATGTCGTCGATTATCGCGGCGCTGACTATCGTTGTGCCTATCCTGCTCTTTAGATGTCCAAGCTCCCGGAGCGCCTGAACCGTTATGCTAACAGAGGTAGCGGTCATGATAGTTCCGATGAACAGAGCCTGATTGAACACATTACCCCCGGCGGCAGCGTCCGGGTTGACCGCGCAGTATATATTATACATCGCAAAGCCGCCAGCCATCGGCACAAATACTCCCGCCAGTGCAATACACAGCGCCACCGGGCCGGTTTTAAGCAGATCCTTTAGGTTGGTTTCAAGTCCCGCCGAGAACATCAGCAACACTACGCCTATCTCCGCCATTGTCTTGATAAAGCTGTCCGCCTCCACAAGTCCAAGCACCGCCTGCCCGATTAAAAGTCCGGCAAGTATCTGCCCTACCACCTGAGGAGCTTTGAGTTTTTTCGCGACAAGTCCCATGAGCTTTGCTGAAATAAGAATTATAGCCAGATTTTTAAAACATTCAACCATAAATGTCAAGCTTCCTTCCATTGTCCTTTTCGCCTTAATAATTATAGCGTATTGTCGAGAGTAATTCAAGGCTAATTGTCCACAATAATTAAGCCGCTTGAGGGGTATTTTTTGTTGCAATACGGCAATAACATTATCAACAGGTAAAATACTTCAAAGGAGAGAAGAAAATGCAGGACATAGAGCAGTATTATGAAGAGCGGGAGCTGTTAAACCCAATGGCGGGACGTGTCATTCCGCTGCATGAACTGGTGAGCGGAGAAAATCCACGACGGCATTCCGGAGAGGGCTTTGCAGTGAGCGCGGCAGGTGGAATTATGGGATTTCTGTTTGGAGCTGCGCCGGCGGTGAATATCCACGCTCCGGCAGCCGGGGCGATCACCGCCGCCGGGGAAAGTATGTTCCGGCTGCGCACCGGGGACGGGCTGGAGCTATCCGTGGAGCTTTGCGCCCCGGCGGAGTTCTTTAAGGAAACCGGTGAGCTTGCCGCAGCGGGAGAATGCGTCTGCCGTATCTCTCAGGAAGAATTCCGCGCCGCTGCCGCCGGAGCAGTCGTAACATTCTCAGATAGCAGCCGGATAACCGAGCTTCATGTGATCTCCGGCAGGATCCCCGCAGGAAAACCGGCGGCTGAATATAAGCTGAATGAATAGGCGGGAGCTTTGCCGCCTTCATGGTCGGTTTTCAGCATTCCTCGGAATGGAGCGCATTTATGATTTAAGCAAGAAATATGCCCGCAAGAGGCGCCTCACATTATGTGCTTTGCACAGAATGCTGCCGCTTGCAGGCATAATATCTATTTTGTCTAAGGAGACGCTGATTAAAACAAAATCGCCCCGTTCAAACGTGCATACTCACGCGGCTGATTTTGTTACGCTTCGCTTTAATCAGCTTATCCCTAACATAGTTGACTCACCCCGCGCTCTGCTCATAAGAACGGTTCGGGTAGAGTGTTATTGGCGGGAAATTGTATATTGCGGTGAGTGTGATAGTACAAGTTCTTCGATAGCTATTAGTGAAATGCTGCGGCAATCTCGTCAAAAAATGATAGCTGTCGATCTGCCTCCTCGCGTGTGAGGAGCGTTACAAACGATGCAAGCTCGTTCGGATGAAATCCCTCTCCGTAACAGCCGTACATTCCGTAAAACACCGTTTCGTGCGCTTCTGTTTTGCCCCAATCGTGAAATGCTGCCGCATTAATATGCGCTCCGAGTTCACAATTCAGCAAAATCGTTTTCGCGTAATTTCTCCATGGTCTGCCGATATATACGGTTCCGGGCGGACAGTCAGATGTGAACCGGCAGTTTTTGAAAATGTATCCACATTTTTCGCCCAAATACGTCGAAGCAGCAGTTACGTATCCGTTTATCTCATTACCGCAGTTAAGCGAGAAAAGCTCACCTTCCTCGAATGCCGCGTGTGCGCTTCCGAAGATAAAATCCACCTCGCCCTCGATATAACAGCGGCGAAAGAACTGCCGCCCCGGTATTCTCGGCGAAAACTCCGTAGGCCCCCGGAAGCCGCCCTTTTCGATCTCCTTAAACGGCAGAGGTCCGGTAAACAGCGTGTCCTGATGCCCAAGGATCCGGCATTTTCAAACAGGATACAGTCGCCCTCGGCATAAACCGCAACCGCCTGTCCTACCGCACTTCCGAAACCGGAGCTGTTCGCTATCGTCATATTCCGACAGGTGAAGCGGTCGGCATATGCAAGCATTGTGTAGGTTCTGAAGGTTCCGAGCTTTTCGCCGTCATCATTCTTCATTCGCGCATAACACCCTGAAACGAGCATGGTGTTTTCAGGGGATTCTCCCTCCATTGTGATATCGGGAACGGTGATTTCAACACGTTCGTTATAGATCCCCGGTTTCACCAAAATTTTATCCCCCGGAACTGCAACGGCAACAGCGCCTGAAATTGTCCTGAAATCCCCGCTTCCGTCCTTTGCAACTATCATTTTCACGGCTTCTCCCTTTCATTTTCTATAAACCTTGTCTTGATTTTTCTTACAACAAATATGGCGGTGATTATTGCCAAAACTCCTACGGAGATATTGCTGACAAGCATTACTATACCTGCGCTCTCTCCGCCGAGGGTCGTATAATTCTGGAGATACCAGAGTACAGGCACTCTGAAAACAAAAATTCGCGCGCCGTTAAGCAATAGCGTACTGTCGTAGCCTGCGGTTTCCCAGATACCGCTTATCTGGTAGATCCCTCTGAAGAACGCAGGATTATTAAGCAAGCCTGCCTGAGCTGTAGCGGCATCGATAAAGCCGAGAGATTCAAGCATCTTTGAAAGAATACCTATGCCGGAGGTATCTGAGCCCTGCTTAACGAGCATCAGCACAAGGGAGGTCATAACAACCGTTGACATGAACTTAGGAAGATATGTAACAACCTGGAAAATGCTTTTTGCAATGTTGGAGCGGATCTCATTAAAGAACAGCGCAATGATGATTGGCATTGGAAACCGAAGCAAAGTCCATAGGAACTCAACAGGAATGTATTTCTGAATGCGAGCCAGAAGTTTAAGGATTCGGTTGTTCCGCTTACAAGCAGCGTTCTGAAATATGAAAAGCCTGCATACAGCTGGTCGGCAACGGGAAGAACCGGATCTGAAACCTTAAAGCAGCCAAGCAACTCATACATCGGGAAGTAACGCCACAGCAGGAACACCAGAAACATTGGTACCAGCATCACATACAGACGCCAGTCCTTGATGACTGTTTTGAAAATGTTCAGCCAGTGATGCTTTTCCACATCATCTCTGACCTGCTGCTCCGGATTTTCGATATAGGTACCGCTTTCCTCATCAAAAATCAAATAGTCGCTAACGTTGAGTTGCATTTTTAAAACCTCCTGGAAAATTTATATAATTAATAATTCGTTTATTCGATATAATTGCGTTCGCGCATGCGCTCCTCTTCGGTTCGTATTAGATAATGTTTCTGATCCTCAAAAAGCCCGTCCATTTTCCGGGATATCAGTACTGCAACCGCCGCAAATAGAAGCGAGAGCGAATCCGCTAGAAAAAAAGTAACAATAGAATCAAAAGACGATCCGAAGAACAAGCTTACAAGCCAGCGCCCGACCTGAGTTGATATAAATACGATTACAACATAGATGAAAATAAGATGTATCTTACTCCTTACCTTTTCCTTGCCGCAAGTTTTAAGCATAACCAAACCGAATAGCGCAAAGCAGTTTCCTATACAATATATAAAAAACTGCTTCGGTTCAGCTCCTGCCGCAAGGCAAAAAGCAAATCCTCCGACAACGGCATGTATTGCGGCAAAGCCATCCCATCTCATCATAACGATACACAGCATAAGCGTTGTCGGCGAAAGCGTGTAGTTTTCCAAGGGAAACCACTTTCCTGCCAGAACAGTAAGCGTTTCAAAAACAAATAGGATAACCGTCATTATTCCAAGGTCAATGGCTCTATATTGCTTAAAAGATATGTTATTCATAAAACTCATTCCTGTTGATCTGGGATTGAAAACCGAAGCTGCCACAGGCATTTTGTGCATACTATATAAATATATTGTGATTT
>CAMAGG010000070.1 GCA_945833805.1 uncultured Clostridia bacterium
TGAACTGTGACGCCAAACAACCATTTGATTATACAGGCTGTGTTGATACCCATAATCAGCTACCCAAAATAAACAAACGCATTAAGCTATGATAAAGCACTAAATATATTTTCAAGATTTATACTCATTGGAATGACTTCAATACTAATTGTATCAGATATTTCATTACCATCGCAATCTATTGCTGTAGCAACGATTTTATGAGTCCCTGTTTCATTAAAGATTACCTTTTCTTCCCACTCAGTCGAGTTTTTTTGGTTCATCGACAACGTATCGCTTTTACCCGACGCAAGATATGCCGTTATACTTACCGAATCGGTTTCAAAATTCAGTGTTGCAATAATATTGGTTTCTTGGTAAATTGTTATCTTGCTGTATTCAGAAAAGAGGATAATTGAATTTGGTTCTGTAACATATTTTCCTGATGTCACATCGTTATAAACTGAGAAAATTGTGATACCACTGATAGTGCAGAATGTTGCAACTGCACTTATTACCAAACTGGCAATGTTAATCTTGCCCTTTTTCTCTTTATTTTTTTAGGCGCATTTTTTTGTTTTTCCAAAAGTCATCCTCCTAATATAATATCTATTGATTTCCCACCTTTTCATGAACGTTTTTACCCAATTTCATAAGTATCTCTGTCTCTTCCTGAGTATATTCACCAAACCAATTTTCCTTACGTAAATTGATAAGCCGCATAATAATATGTTCCTTTTTTCTTGAGAATAAAACAAGAGACACACCAACCATCACAACAAACATCAAAATAATCCCTATCGTAATATAGTTTATATAATCTTCTATAGACTGACCTAAAATCGAATTCACTACCAAGGTAAGGACTAATGATTTAGCTATTACTAGAATCCTGCTATAATTGAACTCATAATATAAGTCATAGTATTCAGAATTAAAATATCTCGACTCAATCTGGGATTGAATTTCGAGAAATGCTTTATTTGCTAATATTCGATTTTTATATATGTATCCAATGATACAATCAATGATAACAAACGGAATTATACTCACAAAAATCGACAATCGAAATAATAAAGTGAGTAGTATCCAAACCGCTCCAAATGCTGAAGCACCAACAAATTCCTTAATCCATGCTTTCTTATCCATTGTTAACCTCCAATATTTACTTTTCTTTTAAACTCTCCCCAAAGCCTTTAACAATAGGCTCAAGGAAATAATCCATAACTGTCCGCTTATCGGTCTTGATCTCGACTGAGCCCGAAAGGCCCGAAATAACGCATATATTTTTGTTGCCGTTATCAAGCTCCAGCTTTACGATATAAACATTGCCAAGCTGCTCGTTAGCAAAGGAACTCGGGCTTATGTACTTCACCGTTCCCTTGACCGTTCCGTACTTGTTGTATGAATACGCCTCCAGTTTTATTTCGGCTTCCAATCCGAGTTCAACGTCCGCTATATCCGTATTTTTGACATAGCATAACATTTCGTACGGAGGGTTATCGGGAACTAGCGTTACAAGCTGCTGCGCCGAGGTCACAGTTTCGCCGAGGGTATTTACACCAATGCTGTTCACATATCCGCTGACGGGCGCGGTTATATTCTGATATTCTGTCGACATCCTGTACTTTTCAAGATTTGCATTGATCTCGTTAAGCTTACTGCCTATCTCTGAAATATAGGAATTCACCTGCGAGCTGTATTGTGCTTTTATATTGGATATTTGAAGCTCCGCGTTATCCACCTCCAAAGCATATTGCTGAATCGATAATTCCTGCGCCTTGATCTGCCGCTCCGTTCCACCTGTGCTTTGATACTGTTCCAGTTGCAGCTGAGCGATATCTCTGTTGATCTCAGCGGACTTTTTTTCGTTTTCAAGTTCGGCAAGCGAGTTTTTATATCCCGCGTCGTTGTCAATTATTGCTTGGATATAAGGCTTGAGTCCGTCGGAATAGTCGCTTGTTTCAATTTTGGACAGATCACTGCCACCGATTATTTTCTCGTAAATATCACGTTGTGCTTCAAGGATTTTCTGTTGATTTTGAAGCTGGTTAACATCAATCTCAAGTGCTTCCGTGTCAAGCTCTATCAAGATATCGCCTTGCTCAACAAAATCACCTTCGGAAACATTTATAGACTTTACTGTTCCTCCGGAATAGGTCTTAACCACATTGAGATTGCCAATGGGCTGAACGCTACCGCCTGCGGTAATTACAACATCAATCTCTGAAACGCAAGCCCAGATAATTGCGGCAATAAGTAGTGTGAAAATCCCGACAATTATAACCGTTCCCGCTTTGTGCGCGGGTCGCTCGATTATTTCAAGCAGTGATGGCATAAAGTCGTATTTGAGTTCCCTATCACGCTTCCTGGCGTGCCTCAGAACGTATTCCGTCAGCGTATTGTTCATCGGTGTTACCTCGTTTCTGTTGGTTGTAAAGATGGAAATATAAGCCTTTTTGTCCCATTAAATTTTCATGGGTATCGTATTCCACAAGATCGCCTCTGTCAATAACCATGATCTTATTTGCGTCCTTAAGAGTGGACAGTCTGTGGGCGATTATGAGAACCGTCCGTCCCTTGCATATCTCCTTGAGATTATTCTGAATAATGCTTTCGGATTCGTAATCCAAAGCGGATGTCGCCTCGTCAAAAATAAGTATCCTTGGATTATTCAAAATCGCCCGTGCAATCGCTACACGCTGCTTCTGTCCGCCCGATAATCCAATTCCTTTTTCGCCGATTATCGTGTTATACCCGTCAGGAAGCTCGAGTATGAAATCATGCGCACCCGCTATTTTTGCACTGTTTATGATCTGATCCATAGACGCGGTAGAGCAGTGTATTGAAATGTTTTCCGCGACCGTTCCGTTGAACATAAAGTTCTCCTGCAAAACAACTCCGATCTGTTTTCGTAGCATAGCGGGATTAACAAGCGAAATATCCATTCCATCAATTGAAATTTTGCCACCCTCTGGAATATACAAACGCTGTATCAGCTTGGAAATAGTGCTTTTACCTGAACCGCTCCTGCCAACAATGCCGACTATCGTGTCCGGCTCAATTTCAAAGCTCATGCCTTTGATGACCTCGCCGCCCTGCGGATTATATCTGAAATGAACTTTATCAAATACGATTTTCCCATTTATCTTTGGCATTGAGGTCTGATTTGCATTCGTAACAGGTTCGGGAGCGGTATTGAAAATATCTCCAATCCGCTTTACCGACAACGATGCCTGCTGATATTCCTGCCATAATTGCACAAGGCGAAGTACGGGTCCGCTCACTCTACCTGATAGCATACGAAACGCCACAAGCTGTCCGACCGTGAAATTGCCGTCCATTACCGCTTTCGCTCCGAAAAACAAGATCAGCAGATCAAATACCTTTTGAATAAATTGTCCGGTTGTTCCCGCGGTCGCCGAAACCATTGAGGTTTTATAGCTTGCCTTGACATAATCGGATTGCAAGTCGCCCCATTTTCTCTCGAATTTTGGTTCAAGAGCGTAAGACTTCACTGTTTGAACTCCCGTTATAGATTCCACCAGAAACGACTGCGTATTGGCTCCCGTTTCAAACTTTTCATCGAGCCGCTTTTTGAACAGAGGTGTAACGGTAGCCGACAAAATTGCGTAAACGGGTATCGAACAAATTACGATGACCGTAAGCGAGGGACTATAAAAAAACAACACGACTATGTACACGATTATGAAAATCAAGTCGATCATTGAAGACAGGGGAGTACCTGTTAAAAAGTTTCTAATACTGTCAAGCTCGCGCACTCTCGCAACCGTTTCACCGACCCGCCTTGACTCGAAATATTTTAACGGAAGAGCAAATAGATGCTGAAATAATTTGAAACTCAGCATTACATCTATGCGGTTGGTTGTGTGCGTAAAAACGTAGTTTTTTGCAAGGCTTAATATCAACTCATAAATATATACTATCCCTATACCTATGGCAAGCACATTTAAGGTAGACATACTGCGATGAACAAGCACTTTATCGACAACCACCTGAGTCATAACGGGCGTTAAAATTCCCAGA
This sequence comes from uncultured Clostridia bacterium, assembly GCA_945833805.1. Taxonomy (GTDB): domain Bacteria; phylum Bacillota; class Clostridia; order Oscillospirales; family Ruminococcaceae; genus CAG-115. The sequence goes on from CAMAGG010000070.1 coordinate 4,027, forward strand.
ATCTGCACCGTAAAGACAGCAATCAGGACCTGTATAAATTCCTTTTTGAATTTCAGAATCGTTGGAATAAACCACTTGAAGCTGAATATAGCTTCTCTGTCTGCAATACCTTTTTTGGTAATCAGAACAGCCGTTCCGTCCCATATCTCGGATAGTTCATTTCGAGTTTTTATTTCCGGCTGAGTTTTGTCGGCGAATAAGAGCATAAATCTATCTTCGGTGGATTTCGCAATTATAAAAAACTCGCCTTCGCTGTTCTTGGCAATAATGGGAGCATTAACATTTTTGAGCTTGCTTACATTCAATCGGCAAAGTCTTGCACGCATTTTTAGCTTTTTTGCGGATTCAATTATTTCTATCTCGCTCGTTTTCTGTTCAGCATCAAGTACCGACAGATTATCCGCCTGCTCTTTTGTAATTGGGATACCGTGAAATTTCATCACTATCATAAAGCAAGTAAGCCCGCTATCCTGAGTTTTCTCCATTTTCTGACCTCCCTTTCCAAAAAATATGCAGCAGCATTAAAGCTGCTGCATAGAATGAGAATTTGCGCAAAAATCTTTTATGATACCTGAGTGCCGACCAGTAGCTGATTTGTAAACTCGAGGCTGTCTGTGTTGTTCTGCATATTCATGCTGTCCGAAATATTGCTCTCGTTTGAGAACGCCGCCATATTTTCGGTGAGTATCATAACCTGAATGTCGATCTGATCAACCATATTTTCATTCTCGTTCGCTGTTGATGCGCTGTCGATTATCTCGGAAATAACGGTATTGTCGTTCTCGGTTAGAAGCTCGGAAACAGAATTATCATCGGCATAAAGCTCGTCAAGAATATCCGCGTTTGCCTGAGCAAGCTCGTCCTCGGTCTTAGTCGCTTCTATTGCTGCAAGCTCCTCCTCAGAGAGGATTCTCTCGAATTCGCCCGTTACACCATTGAACGTTCCGCATATCTCGTCGGCAAACTCAAAGGTAAAGTGTTCGCTGTCAAAATTGCGGATCGCCAGAACATCGCCGCTCTCGATAACGGTTATTACCAGTTCTCCGTTGTCCGTCATCTCAAACGAAACTGCATCGAAATTTATTCCGAGGAATGCTACCTTATTGTCCCCATCGTTGTCCTCAATAGTATCCGTACCGTAATCAATACCGAACCTGTAAGTGTCGTTGCCCAAGCCGCCATAGAGGAAGTCGTTGCCCTCGCCGCCGTCAAGGAAATCGATGCCGTCGTTTCCGTTAAGCGTATCGTTTCCGATACCGCCGAACAGCATATCATCGCCCGCACCGCCAGTTAGATTATCGTTACCACCGTCGCCGTGCAATATAATGCCGTTATCGCTCCATGCAGTCATCCAATCGCCATATTCGGTCGCATGAACCTGCTTAATGGGATTTTCTGCGCTGTTATAAGCATAACGCTTTCCATTTGCAAATCTGACATCAAAATTGCGGTTGCTTTCGGAACCGAAGTAGCCCTGAATTATCAGCTTGTCCTCAATGCCCTCAAATGTAATCATGAGGTCATTCCAATTGTGTCTGTAAGCAGTCATAGCGTCCTCTGTCAGACCCGCGCCGAACGAGATCGTATTGATACCCTCGCTGTCGACAATTGTATCTGTGCCGCTGCCGACGTTGAAAATATATGTATCGTTTCCTGCGCCGCCGTACAGCATATCGTCGCCTGCGCCGCCGTCAAGAGTGTCATTGCCACCGTGTCCGTACAGCTGATCATTTCCGTTGCCGCCGTACAGTCTGTCAGCACCGCTACTGCCATTGAGATTATCCATGCCGTTTTCGCCGTAAAGGGTTACGCCTCTGTCATCCATAGCTGCCATATAGTCTTCGCCGTCCGTACCGTAGATAGTTCTGAGCGGACTGTTGGACGCTGTTGCGTGGATTTTTCCTCCGCCGTTAAAGGTGAGGTAGAAGTTTCTGTTTGCCTCGGATGTAAAGAAACCTTCGATCACGATCTTATCCTCGGAATCGGCAAACGTTATAGTAATATCGTTCCAGTTAGTGCGGTACGCCTTGATCTGACTTGCCGAATATCCGTAGATATTGATGATATTCGCACCCTCGCCATCGCTGATTGTATCAACACCGTAACCCTTATTGAAAATGTAAGTGTCGTTTCCTGCACCGCCGCTGAGATAATCGGTGCCCATGCCGCCATCGAGAATATCGTTGCCTGCCTTGCCAGTGATTCGCTCGTCCCCATCACCGCCGTAAAGCATATCGTTGCCGTCACTTCCAACTATCTGGTCGTTGGATTCCTGTGCGTCACTTATAATGCCGTTGTCATAGATGGATTCCAGATACTCGCTGCCGTCAGTACCGTAGATTTTTCTGAGCGGACTGTCCTTTGCCGCAGCTTCAACTACTGTACCGTCCGCGAACACAAGCGTAAAGTTTCTCGCATTCTTGTCTATGCAATAGTTCTTGATCGTCAAGGTGTCCTCAAAACCATCAAAGGTTATAAGTAGATCGTTCCAGTTAGAGCGGTATGCCTTGATGCCCGATGCCGTAAATCCGTCGCCAAACATAATGGTATTTGCGCCTTCGCAGTCCTTAATTGAATCATTTCCGTAACCGGGGTTAAAGAAATAAGTGTCGTCACCTGCGCCGCCGTCAATAAAATCGTTGCCCGAACCACCGTCGATCTTATCGTTTCCGTCGCCGCCATTGATGTAATCATCACCGCTGCCGCCGAAAATAACGTCGCTGCCGCAGCCCGCGAGAATCTGATCGTTTCCGCTGTCGCCAAATATGATCTCGTCCTCATCATTGCCGATTATACGGTCATCGCCGCTGCCGCCCGCTATAACGGAACTGCTCTCATTGACGATATAATCACTTTCCTCGGAGCCGGAAAGGAATTCGCTTCCGTCAGCGGTTATGCTGTCCTTAAGCAAAATGCTCTCGCCGCCGACCTCAAGAATGTAATTATCGGGATTTTCCGCGAAACCGTTTATAATGAGCTTGTCCTCGCTGTCCTTGATAGTGATAACAACGTCCTCTCCAACGGAGATTATATCAAGCTCATCAAGAGAAATGCCCTCAGCCATTTTTATCGTGGATACGCCCTCGCTGTCGCTGATAATATCCGTGCCGTAATATCTTCCGAAGATGTATGTATCGTTACCCGAACCGTCGTAAAGGAAGTCGTTGCCCTCGCCGCCGTCGAGAATATCGTCGCCGTTGCCGCCGTAAACGAGGTCGTCGCCGCTGTCCGCGTAGAGGACATCATCCCCCTCGTTGCCGTAGATTATGTCGTTTCCGTCGCTGCCACAAACGGTATCATTACCGCCGAAAGCGTGCATTATGGAATCATCAACGACCGCCTTGAGAACATCGTCACCATTTCCGCCATAGATATGTTTGAACGGACTGCCCTGATCGGTAACGTGCATTTTCACGCCATTGAACTCTAGATCGTAGTTTGCATATTCCTCGCCTTTGCGGAAGTCCTTGATAACGAGGGTGTCGTTTGTGCCTTTGATCGTAATGGTCGCGTCGTATTCGCCTGTACCGTTTACAAGGATATCCGTGGGGTTTAGTCCCTTGAAACGCAATGTGTTCGGACCGTCTGCGTCGATTATTGTGTCGCTGCCATAGCCCTTTGCAAAGACGTATGTGTCGTTGCCTGCGCCGCCCTTGAGAACATCGTCGCCAACTCCACCGTCAAGAAAGTCATTGCCGTCATCTCCGTAGATGGTGTCGTTGCCTTTACCACCGTAAATTGTATCCTGACCATCGCCGCCAAAGAGCAGGTCGTTACCGTCGCCGCCGTTGATAGTGTCATTGCCACCGTTTCCATAAACAACATCGGAAATCGTAGTTCCGTTTATGTAATTTCCGGAATCCGAATCTCTGATTGCGCCAAATACCGAAGTGTCAACGATATCAAGGTATTGCGGAGCATTTTCCTCAATATATGTTCTGAATTCGGTGAACAGGCGATAATCATTCTCAATGTTCGAACCATAATATCCAAGGTACGAGCAAACATCGGAAAATGTTTTTTCGCTCATATACCCTAACTCCAAGCCATAAAGCAAGTGCCTGTTGAAGAAACCCATATACGGAATTCTATTCCCATCAGCATCCACATCAGCTCTGATATAATTAAGGTGTTCTGTGATCTGGCTGCCTATCATTGCAAAACAATACAACTCAACCAGATCATCATAAACTCTGTTAAGTATAGGGGCAGCTGCGGAATTCGGATTTTCGCCATTGACGCCCATAAAGCTTTTGCCCATGAGTGCTTCAATCACAGCGAGGTTCTTGGCGTCCACATAAGTGCCCCTTCTGCCGTTCTCAACATCTTCCGTATGGCAGATGAAATGAAGTATATCTTCGACAATCGCGAGTCGTGTGTTGTTGTCGGTTTCGGACACAAAATCCTCCACCAACGATTTCAACTTGCCTGTTTCATCCAGCGCAATCGCGGCGTGCAAGGAGTTTACCTTTCCGTAACTTCTCACGTTAGGCAGACCGTCAGTCATATTTGTTACACCAACAATTACCTTCTCTATAGCGTCGTAGAGGTCGGAGGATACCCACATTTCGCCGATATTCCCAACAGTGTCATCTTCATAAACAAAGGTCGCGACATTGCCGATAAGAGCTTCCGTTCCGGTAGGCTGATTTACATAGTCATAATCCAAATTTATGGCTTTGATATGCATATCCTTAAGAGATTTCAGTTCGCCATGATCCGAGACTCCATCACCGTTCTCGTCCACCCACAATCTGAGCTGATCGAATATCTCGTCGTTTTCGTCAATCACGCCGTCACCGTTGGTGTCATACTGTGCAAGAGCTTCAAAGCCATTTTTCGCTTTTGAGCCGTCAGCAAGTAAGTGGAAATCCCCAAATACTTCGCTGCCGTCATCAATCAATCCGTTGTGGTTTTTGTCGAGCGCAAGGATAGCGTCTTTGCGTGTCCAGTTGATTTTCTCCGCAAAGCCGTCACAGTTAAGGTCGAAGTGTGCACCGAACTTCTTTGTTTCAATGTCAAAGCCGTCCTTGTTTAAATCAAGGATCAGGGGGTCTACCCTTGCACCCTCAGCGTCATTGACTCCACCTGCGGCACCACCGGCATGATTTCCGTTATTATCACCAGGATCGCCGATATACTTGCCATTTTCGTCAAACGAATCCCGATACTTTTGCGCGGCTGTATTAGCGGCATCGTATGCAGCTTTGGCACCATTTTCTGGATCGTTCCACAAGTCATCCATCGACTGGATATTTTCATTTAGTTTACCAGTGTCAATGTTCGCTGCTGACAGCGCACTATCCAATTCCCTTAGTGAAGAAATAAGTTCTGAAATCTCCCTATCATCAACTCCGCCATTTCGCAGCACATTCTCCAAGTCATCGAACTTATCAATTGGTTTTTTATTACCAAGTGCTTCTTCGATTTGACGCTCCACATCTTTTATCTGAGCGATGTGGTTATTAATAATAGTTGAACCTGCCTCCAGGCACTGACTTGCTATGTTTATAACAGTAGTAGTGTAATCAACAACTCCACCCAAGCCAGGAACAAAACCAAGATAGCTGAACCAAGTGTTAAACACCTGTATGCTGTCGTACATTTGTTGTGCAAAGGCACTGCCAGCAGAAACATCATCACCATTTTCCTTTGCAATGTGATATTCTTTGCCCAAAGCAAAAATTTCTGATATTGTAGATATAGTATTGATGCCATCCACAAACAGTGATCCAAACAAATTTGTGTACTTCGTCAATGGAGACACAGCGTCCGCCACATGATTCAATGCGATTCGTATTGAACCAACAGCGGTAACATCAATAGTATCTATAAAATCTGCAATGTCATTCAAGGCACTATAAATACATTCTTCGTTAGTCATAATCTTCCTCCTAACCCTCAACAAAATTAATATTTATTCCTACAAGACCATTTTTCTGATATCGAAACACCAAACTTTTAACAAGATGGTTCTCATCGTCTTGAAAAAAGGTATAAACTAGTTCCTTCCCTTTTTCAAAATAGGCTTGTTCAATCGTAGGAATACCCAATATTGACTTCACTTCCTCCTCAGACGACTCGAATGTTATTCCACCAAGTTCAACCTCAATCAAATCTTGATACCACCCAGATGATTGAAAATAATTGTTTTTGTAGTCTTCAGACCAATTGGAATAGTCTACCGAAAACCCTAACATTATGGTATCTATTTTCCTACTATTATAATCATCTTCTGGAGTACAGTCCGCAATTGCCACAGTTCCAATTTTCTTTCCCTTATATAACAAATTACAAGCCACTCGATTTTCTCCGGACGATAACGCTTTTTCAAACGGCTCAGTATTTAGGGAAAAGTCATCGCCGAAACTCGCAATCGTACAAGGCAAAGAAATTTTAGTCCCAAACAACGTAATGTTTTTCACCGCTTCATCAAAATCAAATTCAGATTGTGCGCTGCTTTGCTCGTTTTGAGCATCAGACGAACTGGTGTTATCTGAGTTGACCTCCGAACTTAGCGAATCTTTCGATTCTGCATCAAGCGTGCTTTGCATCACACTTGTAACACTATCGGGAATAGCATTACTCACTTCATTACCGGCACATCCCGTGAAACTACAGAGCAGTGCCGCCGTTGTCAACAGCGCAACAGTGCTTTTGCCTCTCACATCAAACCAACGCTTTAATTTGCTAAACATAGTACACAACCTTTCTGTCTTTATATCAGCCTTACCGCTGTTTTACAAGATACTACCACATCTTGACAGAAAAGTCAAGCATTTTGTGAAGTATGACAATATCTTGTTAAATTTAGCAATTTTTCACGTGGTTTGACAAAAACAAGCCGATATTTATGCAAAAATTTTAAAGAATATCGGCTTGTCAAGCCAATGACCGTATGATATTATCACTTGGTCATTTTCTGAAGTGCCTTCGGCTCTTTGGGCTGATAAAAACAATAGCACGATGCCGCACCACAAGCCTTCTTCGCCATAGACATTGAAGTCTTTGCGATTACTTTAGCAACCGTTTCCTTGAGTTTCATTGTCAATCCTCCTTTGACGATATATTTCAATTAAAATCGCAACCGATACTTCTACCAAAGTTACGATTATTATTGACCCATACAACGAGTTGAGCGATATCAGATATAATCCAATCGAACTCATAGCAATATATAGAACAAAAGAAATTTTTCTGCATTTTTTTGCTTTCTTCTCGGAAAGCTCCTTGTGCTTGTTCTTGACAGGAGAAAAAGCATAGATAGGTATAAAGCCAAGCATTAAAACAGAAGACATAATATGGAACTCAGCTATCTCAAAATAAAAAAGAGTTTTTCCAATGCCATAGGCTACAGAGAATAAAATTATCATCATACAGTTACACTTGAAATAGCTGTCCGCATGGTAACCTCCGCAGTATGACCTAATCAATATCATACAACCTAAAAATACAATACCACACAGCGGATCGCCCAGCGCAAACGCTATTATCATGGTAAGCAGTATGTTCAACGCAGTAGATATTGATATTTCAATGCCATATTTGTATATTTCGGCTAACTCAGAATCTATCGTCATATTCGACCCAACAAAATCAAGCAGCTTTGTAGATATTTTTTCAATCACTGTCATTACCCCTTTCACGACAAATTATACTTGTCTAATATTGACATGTCAATATGTTTGTGAAGTTTGACAATTTTTAGTGAAGTATAAAAAGGCACTGCTTTTTTTACAGTGCCTTCATAATTATTTATACATTATCACATGGCAGTAGAAGATTAACCCCTCTTCATAAAAATCTGCCGTTCCATTATATTTTTCTGCCAAAGAACGAATCGTTTTTATTCCCAACCCATGAAGTTCATGCTCTCCTTTACTTGTTTTCAATTTTTTGTTGGTTTCGAGAACGGACTTATCAATGGAGTTAGAAACACGTATGTTTAATTTAAATTCGTCCGCTTCCATCACTACTTCAATAAACTTTCCGCTCGACACTTTTTGTGTACCCTCTATGGCGTTATCCAAAATATTTCCCAGAAGATTACACAAATCATAAGCGTTAATTCCCGATATACCATTTCCCGCACGGCACATTACTTCGATTCCCTTAGACTTGGCTATGCTTAACTTGGAGTTTAGAATCGCGTTTATGAAAACATCACCAACATCTATAAATATTTCTGGTTTGGAAATACTCTCAACACAGGAATTTGTATATTTGATTGCTTCCTCGAAATCGCTATCCTGATGCAGTCGTTGTATAACGGCAAAGTGCTGCTTTATATCGTGTCGTGTGCTTCGCATCTCTTCAT
>CAMAGG010000071.1 GCA_945833805.1 uncultured Clostridia bacterium
AAAACTTCAGAAAAGAAAGAAAGGTCTTTAACTGTGGAGAATTTTTTGACAGGAAAAAAGCACATTCATTTCATTGGAATAGGCGGCTCCGGAATGTACCCGCTGGCGCAGATACTGCATTCTCAGGGGTATTACCTCACCGGCTCTGATAATAACGAAACCGCCACCCTTGACGCCGTGCGGAAAATGGGGATTCCCGTGTACTTCGGGCAGAGGGCGGAGAACATAGAGGGCGCGGATCTTATCGTGCATACGGCGGCGATAATGGCGGATAATCCGGAGCTTATCGCGGCAAAGGAAAGCGGAGTGCTTACCATTGAGCGCAGCGAGCTTTTAGGGCTTGTCACGAGCTGGTACAGCAAGGCTTTCTGCGTCAGCGGAACCCACGGAAAGACAACCACGACCTCTATGCTGACGCATATCCTGCTGGCGGCGGGAATAGACCTCTCCGCAGTCATCGGCGGCAAGCTGAAAGCGATAGGCGGCAGCGGCAGAGCGGGCAGCAGCGAGTATATGGTGTGCGAGGCATGCGAGTTCGTGGACACATTTTTAAAGCTGTTCCCGAATATCTCGATCGTGTTGAATATCGACCGCGACCACATGGACTATTTCAAGACAATGGAGAATTTGAAACGCAGCTTCTCGGAATTCTGCAAAAAGACCACCGATATGATAATTGCCAACGGCTCTGACCCGAACACCATGGAGGCGGTCAGAAACAGCGGCACAGCGGCGCGGGTGATCACCTTCGGCAAAACCTCCGACTGTGATTTCTACCCGGAGAATATACAGCATATCGCGGATTTCCTGACGGAATTCGACCTTATGCACAGCGGAGAACTGCTCGCGCATATCGCGATACACGTTCCCGGAATACACAATGTTTATAACGCTGTTGCCGCCTGCGCTGCGGCTTATTCTGCGGGAATTCCTGCGGAGGCTCTGCGGGAGGGGCTGGATAAATTCGGCGGGGCAATGCGCCGGTTTGAGCGGCTTGCGGAGATAAACGGAGTTACTGTCGTGGACGACTACGCTCACCACCCGGCGGAAATTGCCGCAACGCTGAAAACCGCCAAGGAAATGAGCTTCAAGCGGGTTTGGGCGGTTCATCAGCCGTTCACCTACTCCCGGACTTCAATGCTGCTGAACGAGTTTGCGGACGCGCTTTCCATTGCCGACAGGGTAGTGCTGACCGAGATAATGGGCAGCCGGGAGAAGAATACCTACAACATCTATTCAAAGGACTTAGCGGAGAAGATAGACGGCTGCGTGTGGTTCACCGGAATGGAGGAGGTCGCGCAGTATACGGCGGCTAACGTCCAGCCGGGGGATATGGTAATTACCCTTGGCTGCGGCGATATTTACAAGGCTGCGGACAGAATTATTGAGATATTAAAGGAAAAGGAAACGCACTGATGTTTGAACTGAAAAGAACAGAGGGACGCGCCCGGCGCGGAACATTCACCACCCCGCACGGCGCGATAGAAACGCCGTTCTTCATGAACGTGGGAACTGCCGCCGCGATAAAGGGCGGTATCTCCTCGATCGACCTGAAAGAGCTGAAAACACAGGTGGAGCTGTGCAACACCTACCACCTGCACCTGCGACCCGGTGATGATGTTATATACAAGCTGGGCGGACTGCATAAGTTCATGAACTGGGACAAGCCTATCCTCACCGACAGCGGCGGATTTCAGGTGTTCTCGCTGTCAAAGCTCCGCAAGATCAAGGAGGAGGGCGTGTACTTCGCAAGCCACATCGACGGGCGGCGGTTGTTCATTGGTCCGGAGGAAAGTATGCAGATACAGTCGCACCTTGCCTCTACAATTGCAATGGCTTTTGACGAGTGCGTGGAAAATCCCGCGCCGAGGGACTATGTTCAGCGTTCGGTGGAGCGCACCACTAGGTGGCTTCAGCGCTGCAAGGACGAAATGGCAGGGCTGAACTCCCTGCCGGAAACGATAAATAAGCAGCAGCTTCTTTTCGCGATAAATCAGGGTGGTACTTATGACGATATCCGTGTGGAGCACATGAAGGTGATTTCCGAAATGGATCTGGACGGCTATGCAGTGGGAGGACTTGCGGTAGGCGAACCTACCGAGGAGATGTACCATATACTTGACGAGGTACTGCCCTACGCTCCGGTGAACAAGCCGCGGTATCTCATGGGTGTGGGAACTCCGTCGAATATCATCGAGGGAGTGTACCGTGGCATTGATATGTTTGACTGCGTAATGCCAAGCCGCAACGCACGTCACGCGACTATTTTCACATGGGACGGAATAATGCACGCCACCAACAAGTGCTATGAACTGGACGAGCAGCCCCTTGACCCGAAATGCGACTGTCCCACCTGCCGGAATTTCAGCCGCGCTTATATCAGACACCTGTTCAAGGCAGGGGAGCAGCTTGGCGGCAGGCTTGCGGTACAGCATAATCTGTACTTCTACAACACGCTCATGGAGAAGATCCGGGAAGCGCTGGACGAGGGCAGATTTGAGCAGTTCCGCAATGATTATTCCGCAAGACTGGCAACGCTGGTGGATAAGACGTAATTCGGAAAGGAGCGGTTATGAAGCTGATAAGCATAGGCTTCGGCAATTCGGTGAACGCCGACAGGATAGTTGCGGTGGTAAGCCCTGAGGCTGCTCCGGTGAAGCGCATCGTGCAGCTTGCAAAGGACAACGGCACTGCGATCGACGCCACCTGCGGGCGGCGCACCAGGTCGGTAATCATCTGCGACAGCGGTCATGTAGTAATGTCCGCCCAGACCCCGGAAACTATCTCAGGAAAAACCGGGGAAAAGGATACGGAGCAGGACGCATAATACTTATAATGGGAGAAAATAAAATGAGCAAGGGTTTACTTTTTGTTGTATCAGCCCCCGCCGGCTGCGGCAAGGACACAATTCTTGAACAGCTGTTCAAGGTCACGGAAAATGTCGGATATTCTGTGTCCGCGACCACCCGCGCGCCGCGGGAGGGTGAGGTGAACGGCGTGCATTATCACTTCATGAACCGGGAGCAGTTTGAGCAGATGATAAAGGACGAAGCAGTGCTGGAATACACCGAGTACTGCGGCAACTACTACGGCACTCCCCGCAAGGCTGTGGAGGATATGCTGAACGAGGGCAAAGACGTTATCCTCAAGATAGAGGTTGAGGGCGCGATGAACATAAAGCGCCTGTTCCCGGAATGCTGTCTGGTGTTCATTCTGCCGCCCTCCATGCAGGAGCTTGAGCGCCGGCTGAGAAAGCGCGGCACCGAAACCGAGGAGAAGATAATCGAGCGGACGGCGCAGGCGCGGGAGGAATTAAAATTCGCGGAGAATTACGATTACCTCATCGTGAATGGCGAGCTTTCCGAGGCTGTTGACGACCTTAAGGCGGTAATTTCCGCCGAGAAGCTTCGCAAGACCCGCTGCATGGCAAAGCTTGCCGAGCTGAGAGCAGAATGATAGAATCAGTTCAGGCGGCAATCGAGGGGACTGCGTACAGCTTTGACGCACTGTTTACATACCTTGTACCGGAGGAGTTTTGCGGAAAGATACTTGCGGGAATGAGGGTGGTCGTTCCGTTCGGCAGAGGGAACAAAAGCCGCGTCGCGCTGGTGTTCTCGGTAGAGCCTGCCCCGGAGGACAGGTCAAAGCTGAAATATGTAAGCTCCATTGCAGACTGCGAGCCGGTCATTTCCCCGGAAATGATAAGGCTGTGCAAATGGCTGCGGGACAACACCTTCTGCACCTATTTTGACGCGTTCCGGGCGATACTTCCGCCGGGGCTCAGCTACACGCTCCAGACCCGGTATGAGCCGGTGAACGGATTTTCCGGTGAATTAACGCTTATTGAGCGGGATCTGTTTGACAGAATATCGCAGCTCAGGGAGCGTTATTCCGCAGAAACCTCCGAAAAGCCGCTGCTGAAAGCCCTGATCGACAAGGGCGCTATCCGGGAATCGGAACTGCTGAAACGCCGTGTCGGCGATGAAACCACGCTCATGGTGAGGCTTGCCGAGCAGCCGGAGGGCAGCGAGCCGCAAAAACTCACACCGAAGCAGAAGCAGGTGCTGGCATTTCTTGAGGAAAACTCGGCGGCGTCTGTGCATGAGGTGTGCTATGCGCTGAATATCACCTCTGCGGTGGTGAAGCGGCTGGTTGAAAAGGGACTTCTTGAGGAGTACGAATATCAGGTTTTCCGGCTGGAAAAGGGCGAATGCTCAACGGAAAGCCCGTATGATATAGTGTTCTCGCCGAAACAGCAGCAGGTTTATGACGGGCTGCTGAAGCTGATGAACGAGGACGAGCCGAAATGCGCGCTGCTGCGGGGAATTACCGGCAGCGGCAAAACCTCGGTGTTTATCCGGCTGATAAACGAAGCGGTGAAGCAGGGAAGATCCGCGATAATGCTTGTGCCGGAGATATCCCTCACCCCGCAGATGGTGGGGAAGTTCCGCAGGCTGTTCGGGGACGAGGTGGCGATACTTCACAGCAGCCTTTCCCTCGGCGAGCGCGCGGACGAATACACCCGCATAAAAACCGGAAGAGCGCATATCGTAATAGGAACGCGAAGCGCGGTTTTTGCCCCGGTGCAGAGGCTGGGGATAATCGTCATTGACGAGGAGGGTGAGGGAACTTACAAGTCCGAGATCGCTCCTAGATATCACGCCCGGGACGTGGCAAAGCAGCGCTGCTTTTATCACGGCGCGTTTCTGCTGCTTGCCTCGGCAACTCCGTCGCTGGAGAGCTATTATAACGCAAAGATCGGGCGGTATTCCCTGTTCGAGCTGGACGAGCGGTACAACAACGCAGTCCTGCCGGAGGTTTATATCGTCGATATGCGGATAGAATCCCAGAACGGCAACCATTCCGCGTTCAGTATGCCGCTTATCGAGGAGATACAGAAGAACCTTGACCGCGGTGAGCAGTCTATCCTGCTGCTGAACCGCCGGGGCTATCATACAAGCGTGCGCTGCGCGTCCTGCGGAAAGACTGCGGAATGCCCAAACTGTGCGCTGCCGCTGACCTATCACAAGGCTAACGGAGCAGTGGTGTGCCACTACTGCGGGTACACAAGACCCCTTGTGGCGGTTTGTCCCTCCTGCGGGAGCAAATTCATCGTGATGAAAGGAACAGGAACTCAGCGAATTGAGGACGAGATTTCCGGGCTGTTTCCGACGGCGAGGATACTTCGCATGGACGCGGACACCACTGCGGCGAAGAACGCGTTCGAGAGCAAATTCAAGGCTTTCGCGGCGGGGGAGTACGACATAATCGTAGGCACTCAGATGATCGCAAAGGGGCTGGATTTCCCGAACGTAACGCTTGTGGGAGTGCTTAAAACCGACAACAGCCTTTATGCCGGGGATTTCAGGGCATATGAGCGCACCTTTTCGCTGATAACTCAGGTGGTCGGCAGGGGAGGGCGCGGCGGCAAGCGCGGAAGGGCTCTGATCCAGACCTTTACCCCGGAGCATTATGTGCTGAACCTTGCGGCAAGCCAGAACTACCCGGACTTCTACAATGAGGAGATAGAGCTGCGGGAGGCTATGCTTTACCCGCCGTTCTGCGATATAGTTGTGGTGGGATTTACCTCGCTGGTGGACAGAGACTGCAATGTCGCGGCGCTGAAATTCTCCTCCATGCTGGAGGAGCGGCACAGGTCAGACTGCCCGGAGATACCGCTGAGGATCTTAGGCCCGGCGCGGAACATAATAAGCAAAGTGAACGGGAGATACCGATGGCGGCTGATACTGAAATGCAGGAATTCAAGCCAGCTCCGGCGGCTGGTGGAGCTTACCCTGAAAGAAGCCGGAGCGGACAAGGCTTTCGCAAATGTGGCATTTTATGCGGATATGAACGGAAATCCGTGATATATACTGCCCTCTGCTGCAAGCAAAACAATGTTTGCGAGGGCAGTATGAACGGCGGCTCTTAGCGGCTGCGCCGCTGTCCGGAAATAGGATTTCCGGATATTGCAAAATTGATAATTTTGCAATAGAGCCTAGTATAGAAAGGAAAATCAACATGGCATTAAGGCAGATAGTGAAATTCGGCGAGGACATACTGCGCAAGAAAAGCAGACCGGTCACGAACTTTGACGAGCGTCTGTGGACGCTGCTTGACGATATGGCGGAAACCATGAAAAAAGCGGAGGGCGCGGGTCTTGCGGCGGTTCAGGTGGGAGTGCTTCGCCGGGTGGTGGTCATTGACGTGCGGGACGAGCATGGACTGATAGAGCTTGTCAATCCGGAGATAGTGTCCACCGAGGGAACTCAGTGCGGCGGCGAGGGCTGTCTTTCCGCGCCCAACGTATGGGAAGAGGTCGAGCGTCCCAACGTGGTCACTGTAAAAGCGCAGGACAGAAACGGCAATGAGTTCACCATTACCGGAAGCGCGCTGCTGGCGAGGGCTTTCTGCCACGAAATAGATCATCTGGACGGAATTCTTTTCACCGACCATGTAAAGGCAGAGCTGCCGAAGCGTTGATTTGAGCGAGGAATAATAAAATGGCATTATTGGAGATATTGAGGTTCGGAAATGAAATTCTGCGGCAGAAAAGCACCGAGGTCACTGAGTTTGACGAGGATCTGTGGACGCTGCTTGACGACATGGCGGAAACCATGTACGATGCCGGCGGTGTAGGGCTTGCCGCGCCGCAGGTGGGAGTATTAAAGAGGGTTGTGGTTATCGACGTTGACGACGACCACGGTCTGCTGGAACTGGTAAATCCGGTGATCACGGCGATAAAGGGTAAGCAGCATGAGCTTGAGGGCTGCCTTTCTGAGCCGGGAAAGAACGGCTATGTGGAGCGTCCGGCAAAGGTGCGGATAAAGGCTCAGAACCGCTACGGAAAGCGTAGGGTCTATGTCGGCACAGGGCTGCTTGCAAGGGCATTCTGCCACGAAACTGATCATCTGAATGGCATTCTTTTTGCGGACAAGGTAGATAAATGGGAGGAAGAAAAATGCGATTAGTATTCATGGGAACCCCGGTGTTTTCGCTTTCCTGCCTTGAGGCGCTTATTGAAGCCGGACACGACATTGCGGCGGTATTCACCCAGCCGGACAAGCCGAAGAACCGCGGCAAGCAGATACAGATGACCCCGGTAAAGGAGTGCGCACTGAAGCATGGAATTCCGGTGTATCAGCCGCTCAGTCTGCGAAAGGGCGAGGACGCGGAGCAGTCAATGGCGGTACTGAGCGAGATAAGACCCGACTGCATAATCGTTGTGGCTTACGGACAGATACTGCCGAAAAGCATTTTGGAGCTGCCGGAATACGGCTGCATAAACGTACACGCTTCGCTGCTGCCGAAATACCGCGGAGCTGCTCCTATCCAGCGCTGCATTCAGTTCGGCGAGAAAAATACCGGAGTTACCACCATGTACATGGCGGAGGGACTCGACACCGGAGATATGATATTAAAGGACGAGCTGGATATCCCGGAGGACATGACCGGTTCACAGCTTCACGACAGGCTTGCGGAAATGGGCGGCAGGCTCATCGTGCGGACGTTAGAGGAAGTGCAGAACAGCACTGCGCCGAGAATACCGCAGGAGGGTGAAACCTGCTATGCCGCGAGAATAACTAAGGAGGAGCTGCTGCTGGACTTCACGAAGCCTGCTCTGGAGGTCAGGGATTTTATCCGGGCAATGTCCGCTTCCCCCTGCGCTTATACAATTTTAGACGGAAAGCGGCTCAAGGTGTACGGAGCGCGGCTTGCGGAGGGTAAATATTCCGGGCAGCCGGGGGAAATAGCCGACCCGGACAGCTTCACTGTCGCATGCGGCGAGGGCGCGGTGCAGTTCACCGAAGTTCAGCCGGAGGGCGGCAAGCGCATGGAGGTTCAGGCTTATCTCAGAGGAAAAAAGCCCGCAAAGGGTACTGTTCTGGGGTAATTCACGCGCATATGAGCATAATAACCATAAGCTGATCAGCCTTTAACAGGAGGGATAATTTATGGTACAGTTACTGATATCAGCAGCGGGGCAGGCGCACCGCGCGAGTTTTCTTGACATCAACTACACGACTGCGTATATTCTGTGTATTGCAGCATTTATTTTTGCACTGATATGTCAGGTCAGGGTAAAGACGACGTTCAACAAATACAATAAAGTTAGAAGCCTTATGGGAATTACCGCCAGCGAAGCGGCTAGGAGAATTCTCGACAGCAACGGGCTTTACAACGTGCAGATAGCGCGTATCAGCGGCAGTCTTACCGATAACTACAATCCCCGCACCAACGTGGTTTCGCTGTCCGAAAGCGTTTACGACAGCACCTCGCTTGCAGCGATAGGAGTTGCGGCGCATGAATGCGGTCACGCGGTTCAGCACGCTAAAGGGTACGTTCCGATAAAGATACGCTCGGCGGTGTTCCCGCTGGCTCAGCTTGGAAGCTCTGTGTATTTCATCGTGTTCATTCTGGGCGTTATTTTCAGCTTTGAACCGCTGGTGGACGTGGGAATTATCCTGTTTGCGTTCGTGGTAGTGTTCCAGTTGGTTACGCTTCCGGTAGAATTCAATGCAAGCCGCCGCGCTATGCAGTCTATCGACAACCACGGTATACTTCGGAAAGAGGAGCTTTACGGCGCTAGAAGAACCCTCACCGCTGCGGCGATGACCTATGTCGCGAGCCTTACCGTGTCCTTTACGCAGCTTTTAAGGCTGTTGTCGTACAGGAACAGAAGATAAATTCCAAATCAGGCTGTCGATAAACCGTCATCTTCGTCGTCACGCCGCATAACGGCAGGCACAAAGCCTAGCCGTTATGCGGGTTCCTAGAATCTGACGGCTTCTCGCCACCCTGAAAAGGTGACTTTTTCAACAAGCTGTTCCAAATTAGAATACAAAAGGAGTTGAAAAAAATGTCCTCCCCCCGCCTTACAGTAGTAAAAATGCTGATGAAAATGGACAGCAGCGAGTCCTATTCAAACCTGCTGCTGGACTCGGTTTTCAGTGAAGCCGACCTCAGCGACCGGGATAAGGCTTTCGCGGCGGCGCTGTTTTACGGCGTGCTGGAGCGCCGGCTCACGCTGGACTACATCATAGAGCAGAACTCGAAGATACCGTTTAAAAAGCTTGACCCGGCGGCGGTGGCGGTGCTGAGAGCGGGACTATATCAGCTCCTTTATATGCCCTCCGTGCCGGAGAGCGCGGCGGTGAACGAGAGTGTGAAAATGTGCAAGCAGCTTAAATGCTTCTCGGCGCAGGGTTTTGTTAACGGAATGCTCCGAAGCTTTATCCGCTCCGGCAAGAAAATAAGCTACCTCGGAATGGAGCCGGAAAAGCGCCTTTCGGTGGAGTATTCCTGCCCGGAATGGCTGACTAAGAAGCTGCTTGATGAGTACGGAACTGAGTTCACGGTAAAGGCGCTGAAAGCCTCTGTCGGAAAACCTCCGGTCTATGCGCGGGTGAATACACTGAAAACCACCACCGATAAGCTTCTGGCGGAGCTTTCCCGGTGTAAGATCCCGGCTTCTGCTTATCCGTGGCTTGAGAACTGCATAAAGCTGGAAAAATCCGGCGACATAGAGAAATGTCCGCCGTTCAGGCAGGGGATGTTCCATGTGCAGGACATATCCTCTCAGCTATGCTGCCTTACGCTGCGCCCGGTGGTAAATGAAACGGTGCTGGATGTCTGCGCCGCTCCCGGAGGAAAAAGCTTCACTCTGGCGGAGCTTATGGGAAACAACGGGCGGCTTTACAGCATGGATTTACATGATATGCGCGTCGGACTTATCGAGGACGGCGCGGCAAGGCTTGGAATAAAGATGATCACCGCCATGCAGAACGACGCGGCGAAATTCAACAGCGAACTTCCGCAGGCTGACAGGGTGCTGTGCGACGTTCCCTGCTCCGGGCTTGGAGTTATCCGCCGCAAGCCGGAGATAAAATACAAAAAACCGGAGGAATTCGCAGGTCTGCCGGAGATACAGTATCAGATACTGGAAACATCTGCGGGATATGTGAAGCCCGGCGGCACGTTGGTTTATTCCACCTGTACGCTGTCAAGGGCGGAGAACAACGACGTTGCGGAGCGTTTCGCCGCAGCTCACCCGGAGTTCATGCCGATAGTTCAGCAGGTACCCTACGCAGGAGCTGCCGGCGATTCCATGCGAACCTACTGCCCGGACGAGAACGGCGGGGACGGCTTCTTCACTGCGTCTTTCCGGCGGGTAAAATAAATAATGCGAGGTCATAATTTGGACGAGTTACAGAAAATTGATATCCTTTCCCTTGACCGGGAGGAGCTTGCTGCGGAGATAACCGCAATGGGCGAAAAGGCGTTCCGGGCGAAGCAGATATACGACTGGCTTCATGTGAAGAAAATCAGCGATTTTTCTCAGATGAGCAATATTTCTGCACAATTCCGCGAGGAGCTTTCAAAAAAATTTTGTCTAAAACAACTAATTATCAAAAAAAAGCTTGTATCTGCCATAGATAATACGGTAAAATATCTTTATGGGCTACCGGACGGCGAGGCTGTGGAAACCGTCCTCATGGAATATAAGCACGGAAACAGCCTGTGCATTTCCACACAGGTGGGCTGCCGAATGGGCTGCCGCTTCTGCGCAAGCACCATAGCCGGATTTGTGCGGCATCTTCTGCCAAGCGAAATGCTGCTCCAGATATATGAAACCGAGCGGGACAGCGGGCGTCATGTGGACAGCATCGTGCTTATGGGAATAGGCGAGCCGCTGGACAATTATGACAATGTGCTGAAATTCCTGTCGCTGCTTAACAGCGAGGGGGACGGCATGAGCCTGCGGCATATTTCGCTTTCCACCTGCGGGGTGGTGAACAGGATTTACGATCTTGCGGAGCTTAAAACCGGGCTTACGCTGTCGATTTCGCTTCATGCGGCGACGGACGAGCGCCGCAGCGAGATAATGCCGATCAACCGGAAATTCCACCTTGACGAGCTGATGAAGGCTTGCCGGTATTATTTTGAGCAAACCGGCAGAAGGATCAGCTTTGAATATTCTCTCATCGAGGGAGTGAACGACACTGAGCAGTCCGCACAGGAGCTTATAAACCTACTGGGCGGCTTCAATTGCCACGTTAATCTTATACCGATCAACGAGATCCGGGAGAGGGACTTCCGAAAGAGCCGTTCGGTGGAGCGGTTCAGAAAGCGGCTGTGCGACGCGGGGCTTAACGCCACCGTCCGCAGGACTCTCGGCGCGGACATAAACGCTGCGTGCGGGCAGCTTCGCCGTGACGGCGGTCTGAACAACGCAGATAATAAGCAGACAACAGGTGGTGAGTTATGAAAATATACAGTAAAACAGATATCGGGCTTCTGCGGGAGGAAAATCAGGACTGCGTGTGGAGCGGAATGCTCTCCGGCGGCGCCTGTGCCGCAGTTCTCTGTGACGGAATGGGCGGGGAATCCCACGGCGGACTTGCCAGCAGCCTTGCGGTCGATGTTATATCCAAGCGGATCATGGAGAACTTTTCCGAGATGATGAACCGCAATTCCGTGAGAAATCTGCTTATCACTGCGGTTTCGGCGGCGAACAGCATAGTAACTGAGGCGGCTCAAAGACAGCCTGCCGGGACGGTAATGGGTACCACCTGCGTTGCTGCGATAGTATCCGGAAGCCGGGCATACATTGTGAATGTGGGCGACAGCCGGGGCTATCACCTGTTCACCAGCGAGGACAGCGAGTGCATTCAGCAGGTTACGAAGGATCATTCCCACGTTCAGGATCTGATCGACCGCGGAGAGATCACCGAGGAGCAGGCGAGGATACACCCCGACCGGAACAAGATAACAAGGGCGATCGGCGCGGAGAGCATGGTGACCCCGGATTATTTCGAGCTTGAACTGGAGCAGGGAGATATGCTGCTGCTGTGTTCAGACGGTCTTTCTTCTTATGTGGACGATATGGATATCCTTGACGTATGCTTTGAAAATCCGCCGGAAACGGTGTGCCAGTCGCTCATTGACTGCGCGAACGAAAGCGGTGGACATGACAATATCTCAGTTGCAGTGATTGAAGTTTAGTTACAAACTGTAACATTTATATTACAGTTTGATTACAAATTTTGCAATTCAGTTGACATCTCAGGTCTGAATATGGTATTATTATAGAGGTAATACAAAATTATATCCTCAGATGATTAATTATGACCGGCGTTTCCATACGGCGCAGGTTCAAAATATTTATGTATGGAGAAATGGCGGAACATTATATGGACAGTAATATCGGAAAGAAGCTTGACGGCAGATATGAGCTGCTTGAGCTTATCGGCGTCGGCGGAATGGCGGATATCTACCGTGCCCGCGACATTGTTGAAGACCGCATTGTTGCT
>CAMAGG010000072.1 GCA_945833805.1 uncultured Clostridia bacterium
GTAGCGCTTTCCGTCCGGGAATTTCGTTATCGTCAGCAGGCAGTTGTTGGAGCATTTTCCGCAGCGTGCCGTGGTTTTTTCCACCTTGAAGTCCTCAAGCTTGTCAGCCTTTGCAATGGTGCTGCCCTTGCCGTCGTCCCGCTCAATGGAAATAAGCGCGCTTCCGTATGCGCCCATAAGCCCCGCCTTGTCCGGACGAACTACGTTCTTTCCGCAGATAAGCTCAAACGCCCGCAGCACGGAGTTATTCATGAACGTGCCGCCCTGCACGATTATCTTATCGCCCATTGTGGAGGTATCCCGGAGCTTTATTACCTTGAACAGCGCGTTCTTTACAACGGAATAGGACAGACCTGCGGAAATGTCCGCGACTGTCGCGCCCTCTTTCTGCGCCTGCTTTACGCGGGAATTCATGAACACGGTGCAGCGAGAACCGAGATCCACCGGGTTCTCTGAGGTAAGTCCAAGCTGCGCGAAGGCAGAGGACGACATTCCCAACGCGTTAGCGAAATTCTCGATGAATGAGCCGCAGCCGCTGGAACAGGCTTCGTTCAGCAGAATGCTCTCGATCTCGCCGTTCTTGACCCTCATGCACTTCATATCCTGACCGCCGATGTCCAGAATGAATTCCGCACCGGGCAGGATCTTATCAGCCGCCTTGTAGTGCGCCATTGTTTCAATCTCGCCGAAATCCGCGCCCAGAGCCGCCTTGATAAGATGCTCTCCATATCCGGTGGCGCAGGCTTTCGCAATATACGCGTCCTCCGGCAGAATGCTGTAAATTTCCTTTAGAATGCCGATGACAGATTTCAGCGGATCGCCGCCGTTGCCGTTGTAGTGTGAGAAAAGTATCTCCGCGTCCTTGTTCAGCAGAACTGCCTTTGTGGTGGTCGAACCCGCGTCAATTCCGAGGTAGCACGCGCCGTGGTGCTTTGAAAGCTCCGCGACAGGAATTACCGCCTTTGCGTGGCGCTCCTTGAATTCCTCAAGCTCCTGATCGTTCTTAAAGAGT
Source organism: uncultured Clostridia bacterium (assembly GCA_945833805.1). GTDB lineage: Bacteria > Bacillota > Clostridia > Oscillospirales > Ruminococcaceae > CAG-115. Next base: position 1,013 of record CAMAGG010000072.1, read on the forward strand.
GGAGCAAGCCGCTCCACCTCCCGCATCTGAGCGGTTTCAAGGCTGCCGGCTTTCTTTACCAGCGCGTCAAGATCCGCTTCCGCGGTTTCGTCCGAAAAAGCGCAGCCCATTGCCACGAACAGGTTCGCGTTCTCCGGAAAGATTATCTGATCCTCGGTGAGGTGCAGCGTTTCGATAAATCTCGCTCTAAGCTCGGAAAGATAATGCAGCGGACCTCCTAAGAACGCCACGTTTCCGTGAATGGGCTTTCCGCAGGCAAGACCGCTTATCGTCTGATTTACCACCGACTGGAAAACCGAAGCCGCCACGTCTGAGCGCTTTGCGCCATCGTTCAGCAGCGGCTGAATGTCGCTCTTTGCGAATACGCCGCAGCGGGAGGCTATCGGATAGATAGTCGTATGCTCCTTGGCAAGCTCATTAAGTCCCCCGATATCCGTATTGAGCAGCGCCGCCATCTGGTCGATGAACGCGCCTGTACCTCCGGCGCAGGAGCCGTTCATTCTCTGCTCAAGCCCTCCGGTGAGATATGTAATTTTAGCGTCCTCGCCGCCAAGCTCTATCGCAACGTCAGTCCGGGGAATGAGCTTTTTTATGGCATTTGTGCCGGCAGCGACCTCCTGCACGAACGGTATTCCCAACCATTTTGATACAGAAATGCCGCCGGAGCCGGTGACTGCGATAAGCACCCGCTCTCCCTTGAAATTCTCGCCGACTTCCTCAATAATATCATAAACAGTCTTGCGTATATCCGAGAAATGCCGTCTGTACTGGCTGTACAGCAGCTCGTCATTCTCCCCGATAACCGCGGCTTTTACTGTGGTAGAGCCGATATCTAATCCCACACGCTTCAAAAAATCAAATCCTTTCCGCTAAACGAACAAAAATTAAATGCTTTCAGAAATATACAAGGTAATTATACCACAAACAAAAAAACATTTCAAGTATAAAAATATAAAATAACTGTCCGTTTTGTGACGGTTGTCTGAAAAAACTAAAGGGCACCTGACAGCGAAACCCTATTGACAAATAACGCAATGTTCTGTAAAATAATAAATGACGGTCAATACCGACAAATCCATCTATTATTTCTCAGGAGTATAAATATGTTCAGTCAGATAAACAGCGCCGGACTTTTCGGGTTAAACGCCTTTATGGTGACGGTTCAGGCGAGTATTTCCCCCGGTCAGCCCACCTTCGACATTGTTGGAATGCCGGATATCGCCGTGCAGGAAAGCAAAGCGCGTATCCGTGCGGTTCTCGGACATCTCCAGCTTAAGCTGCTCAACGGCAGGGTGACGGTAAATCTCGCCCCGGCAAGCGTCCGGAAGATCGGCTCGATGTTCGACCTGCCGATAATCACCGCGCTGATGAAGCTGGGCGGGCTGATAACCGCTGATTTGACCGACAGCGTGTTTATCGGAGAGCTTTCTCTGGACGGAGGTCTTGCCCCGGTGAACGGCGCGCTGTCTATGGTGCTGACCGCCGCGCAGAACGGCATAAAGCGGGTGTTTCTGCCAAAAGCCAACGCAAAGGAAGCCTCCGTTGCCGACGGAATAGAGATCTACGGCGCGGAGCATATCACCCAGATCATCGAATTCCTGCGCCACGGCACAGGGCTTTCACCGGAGGAGAAATACATACCAAAGCGCCGCGCCGCCGAGCATATCGCGGATTTCGCAGACGTAATGGGGCAGTCCGCCGCCAAGTCCGCGATCGAAGTCGCCGCAGCCGGAAGCCACAATCTGCTTATGCTGGGGCCTCCCGGATCTGGCAAATCCATGCTTGCAAAGCGCATTCCCTCGATACTCCCGGAGATAACCTTTGCCGAAAGCATAGAAACCACCCAGATATACTCAGTCGCCGGAGAAATAGACCCCGCCGAGCCGCTTGTTACGGAGCGTCCGTTCCGGGCAGTGAGCCATACCGCTTCGGCTGTGGGACTTGTCGGCGGCGGCAGCATTCCACGCCCCGGTGAAATAAGCCTTGCCCACAACGGAGTACTTTTTCTGGACGAGCTTCCGGAGTTCGACCGGAGAGTGCTGGAAGCCCTGCGGCAGCCGCTGGAAAACGGAGATATCGTTATCTCACGGGCAAGCGGTTCTGTAAGCTACCCCTGCGACGTAATGCTTGTGGCGGCAATGAACCCCTGCCCCTGCGGTAATTTCGGCAGCCCCACAAAGAAATGCACCTGCTCTCAGCAGAAGGTCACAGCCTACCTTAACAGGATATCCCAACCAGTTCTTGATAGAATCGACATTCAGATAGAAGTGAAGCCGGTGGAATACAGCGACCTTTCCCGCCGGATACCGCAGGAAAGCTCCGCCGCCATCGCCGAAAGAGTGCAGAAAGCGGTGGAGATACAGAAGAAGCGCTTTGCCGGAACATCGATAAAGAGCAACAGCGGTATCACCTCGGATATAATCGGCGAGGTGTGCCGACTCACTCCGGACGCTGAGGAAATGCTGAAAGCCGCATTCGACCGTCTGGGGCTGTCCGCCCGCGCCTACGACAGAATATTAAAGGTCGCGAGGACCTGCGCCGATCTTGCGGGCAGCGAAGAGATACAAAAGCCGCACATCGCTCAGGCAATAAGCTTCCGCAGCCTTGACAGGAAGTACTGGAGCAGATGACCGATGAACAAATGCGCCGCCGGTGACCATTCAGACCGGCGGCAATTTTTTGAGCAGTTTTTCAAATATTTGCGGTTTTCTACTTGAAAAATAGTCCGAATAATGGTATAATAAAAAATAATGTGGAATAATGGCGGTACTGCGCGGACTTCACAAATGTGGCGCCGCCATATTCCGGTATAATAAAAGAAAGAAGGAACATTTTATGGCAGACACTATGCAGGGTCTGAAAAGAACGTGCTACTGCGGAGAGGTAACGCTTGAAGCGGGAGAGGTTGTAGTCGGCGGATTTACACAGAGAGTTCGCGACAAGGGCAGCCTTATTTTCATAGATTTGAGGGACAAGACTGGCATTGTACAGCTCGTTTTCGATGAAACCACTGAAAAGAGCGTTTTTGAGAAGGCGGAAACCGTCCGTTCGGAATACGTCCTGCTGGCAAAGGGCAAAGTCCGCGCCAGAGAGAGCGTAAATACCGAGATAAAGACCGGCGGCGTTGAGATCATGGTAACAGAGCTGCGCATTCTTTCAAAGGCGCAGACCCCTCCCTTTGAGATCGTCAACAAAACCAAGACCAACGAGGAGCTTCGCCTTAAGTACCGCTACCTCGACCTGCGCCGGGAAACACTCCAGAAAAACCTCATCATGCGTCATGAGATCGCAAAGGCAGCACGCGAGTACTTCTATGCGAACGGATTTACCGAGATAGAAACTCCGATGATGATAAAATCCACGCCGGAGGGCGCTCGGGACTACATCGTTCCCTCCAGAATACACAATGGCAAGTTCTACGCGCTGCCCCAGTCCCCGCAGATCTACAAGCAGCTTCTGATGATCGCCGGAATGGACAGATATATCCAGCTTGCGCGCTGCTTCCGCGATGAGGACTTAAGAGCCGACCGCCAGCCGGAATTCACCCAGATAGACCTTGAGATGTCATTTGTTGACGTTGAGGATATCCTCGAAATGCTGGAGGGCTTTGTAAAGCACCTGTTCAAGACTGTTCTCAACGTGGATATCCCCACTCCCCTGCCCCGTCTGACATATAACGAGGCTATGGAGCGCTTCGGCTCGGACAAGCCGGATACCCGCTTCGGCATGGAGATCATCAACATCTCCGATGTAGTAAAGGACTGCGGCTTCGCAGTATTCAAGGACGCGATTGCAAACGGCGGCAGCGTTCGCGGTATCGTCGCAAAGGGCGCGGCAGGCACTCTCACCCGAAAGGAAATAGACAAGCAGACCGAGTTCGTCCGGGGTATCGGCGCAAAGGGTCTTGCTTATATCCGCTGGGTGGACGATGTCCCCAACTGTTCCTTTGCGAAGTTCATGGGCGAGGGCGAGCTTGAAGCTGTCCTCAAGGCTCTCGGCTGCGAAAAGGGCGACGTTGCTCTCATCGTTGCGGACAGAAACAAGGTAACACTCCCGGTTCTGGGCGCGCTCAGATTAAAGCTTGCAAAGCAGCTTGACATTATTCCGGAGGGCTGGAATTTCCTGTGGATCACCGAATTCCCGTTCTTTGAATACGATGAGGAATCCGGCGAATGGCTTGCCATGCACCACCCATTCACCATGCCGCTTGATGAGTGCCTTGACTACCTCGAAACCGACAAGGAAAAGGTTCGCGCAAAGGCTTACGACCTCGTTCTGAACGGCGTTGAGCTGTCCAGCGGCTCTATCAGAATTACCGACTACGAGCTTCAGCAGCGTATGTTTGAGCTGCTGGGTCTTACCAAGGAAGAAATCGACGCAAAGTTCGGCTTCCTTGTGGACGCATACAAGTACGGCGCACCTCCCCACGGCGGCGCGGGAATCGGTCTGGACAGACTGTCCATGCTGATGTGCGGCTGCGACAGCCTGAGGGACGTTACAGCGTTCCCGAAGGTGCAGAACGCAAGCGAGCTTATGAGCGAAGCGCCCTCCTATGTAAGCGAGGAGCAGCTTAAGGAGCTTGGCATTGCGGTGGTAAACAGCGAGGACTAATTACAAGGCGGTGAAAGTATGGACAAGCGGGAATACAAGGAGCTTTCAGAGCAGGCGGCGGCAGGAGATACCAGCGCATTTGCACGGCTTTATGAAACGCTCTACCGCGAGATGTACTACGCCGCCTTCTATTCTTTGGCGGACGAAACCGACGCGGTTAAGCTTATCATTTCCACCGCGAGGGACACAATGTCCGCAATGGGAAAGCTGCGCAGCGAGGAAGCGTTCAGAGCGTTCATGATGAAGAACCTCTGCGCCAGAATACGCACAAAGTTCAGAGAATACGCAGAGGAAAACCGCCCTGCCGTCTCCGGAAGCAGCCCCGGAGAATATGACATAAAAGCTGAATTTGAAAGGCTTGACGATGCGGACAGACTGATCGCCAGCCTTTACATCGGCGGGAAATTCCTGCCGGACGAAATATCCGCATACACCGGGATCTCCCCGGCAACCGTGAAGAAAAGCCTTGACCGCGTTCTCAGCGGCTTTGAGTTAGATTAACATTACTGCATTCAGAAAGGGGTGAGCTCAGTGACGGTGTCCAAAATACGCGAATTAATGCAGGAACGGGTCATTCCCGAAAGCGTCCTGCCGCAGAATATCGCAGCTTACCTCTCAGACGAGGAGGCGCTGCCGCCGGAGCTGGACGCATTCACCTTTCTTAACCGGCTGCGGTCGCTGGGCATAGGCTCGGCAGACTTTCTGTATCTGCTGAAAGGCTGCGGCGCACCGGAGGAAGCAGTCACCAAAATTGAAGAACACCCGGACATGAATTTGCAGTCGCTGATCAGAACGCTGCACGATTCCGGGCTTACCCCAAAGGATTACACCCGAATGCTTTACACCGCCCGTCAGCTGTGGGAGCATACCATAACCATGCACATAGACCCCGATGAAATTCAGGAGGAAGCCGCTAAGGAGCAGCCGGCTGAGCCGGAAAAGCCTAAAAAAGCTGAAAAACCGGAGAAGCCGGAACAAATCAGAACTGCGCGGCAGAAAAAATCCGAACCGGAGTTCCACGAATACGTCGGAGTAAAACCGATAGGCAAACTGACCGCCGAGGAACTGAAAGCGGATTTTGACGATGACTTCCCCGATGAACCGGAGAAAAAAAAGCGCGTAAAAACCGCCCGGCAGAAAAAAAGTGCCGAGCCTGAATTCCGGGAATATCCCGGTGTAAAACCGCTTGGAAAGCGCAGCGAGCCAGATGAATCCGAAGAAACAGAAGAGCCGGAGAGTTACACCGCCGTCCAGCTCAAGGAATCGCCGGAGGACGTAAACGACGACTCCGCTGAGGAGGCTCAGACTCCGCCGGAAGACGATCCGCGCGGACGCCGGGGTGGATTTATCGCGGCGGCGTGCGGAGCTGCTCTGCTCTGCGCGGTGAACGTGGGAGTGGGGCTTCTGGGGTTCACTGCGCCGGGCTCTGATCTCCATGAAGTTCATTTTGCCGAGGATAATTCAGAGATATTCTCTGAGATAGTGTCCGCATATAATTCCGGCAGGATCGGCGGCGAAGCAGTTCAGATAATGCCTGAGAACGCACAGGTCTTCGGAGATCTCCTGATAAGCTCCGGAGAGCAGCTTGGAGTTTACAGCAGCGGCAGCACGATATGGGCGGCTGAGCCGGATATTATAACGATTTATGAGGTTTTCGGAAACTCTGCCGAGATCACTGCTGAGATAGAGCCGCCGGAGGGCGCGCAGTTCATGCGCATTCAGCAGACGGAAAGCGGGATTTCAGCAGTGTTTTCCGGCGAAAAAAGCTGCGGAATTGCAGGAATTGACGAAAAAGGTCAGGCATTCCTCTCAGAACAGAGCGGAACGCTCACAGACATTTTCTGCACTTCTGACGTTATCCGTCTGGGAAGCGTTTATACTCCGGAATTCACACATTCTTTCACAATTGACGATGTTCTGGATTACCTCCCGTGGACAGGAAAGGGCGAGAGCGCCAACGCTTTTTCTGCTGCTGAAATAGCGGTAGACGGATCAGCTCAGGGGTGCAGCTATGCGGTCTGGGCGGAATACTCTCCGGAAACCGGCGAGATGATCGGCAGAACGGCGGCTCTCGGTGATCCGGTTTACAGCGGAGCGGAATGCTTCGCGGCAGCCATGAAAATTGACTCCGGTACGCTGCTTCTGACCTTTGATCATGATAACACTCTGCAAAGCGAAACTGCCGCAGAGATCACAGCCTGTGCATCGGGAAAAGGACTTATCGCAACAGCGGAGAAAACGGAAAACGGCACGACCGTTTACCTGAGGGATCACGCAATGAAGCTTCTGAGCGGGTTCACATCCGGCGGCGAGATCACATCGCTGAGGATAGACGGCGATACGCTCTATGTACTCAGCGGCAAAAAAATTAACATGGCAGCGGACATCTCCGCCCCCTCGGCTCCAGCGCCGCTGGAGCTTACAGCCGCAGAGGGCGTTATCAGCGGAGAATATGCCCTGTGCGGCGGTAAAACTTCCTCCGGAATTACCCTCACGCTGTACCGGCTTGAGGAGAACAAAGCGATTCAGGCGGATTCCTACGCGAAAACGCTGACCGCGGAAGAGCTGAAAAGCTTCTCGTTCTGCGGGGCAAATACCGCGGTGGTGAACGGCGCTGAGCTGTGCGGAGCAGCTTACCGCTGGTTTGACGGAGTTTCGGTAGTTGACGAATTCGCGGAGCTTGGAAAGTCCCGCAGCGTCAGGACATTGTACGATGATCCGAATGGCTTCACTGCGGCGGCTTTCACCGACGACGGACTTATCCTGCTATGCGGTCAGAACATTTACCAATAATCATGAAACCGGGATTCCGATCCCGGTTTTATTTATAGTTTGTTCAAGAAAACGTATACATAAACACGGGTAAATAATTCACAGAACAAAGAAGCGAAATTGTGCTGATTGCACAAATGTGGTGATACTTATTGACATATTTTCGAGAATAGTATATAATTAAATCATAAGATTTAATTTCTCTGCTGGAGGTGCCTTGTGAAGAAAAAAGCTTTTTTTGCTGCTGCACTTGCGGCACTTATTTTATGTACCGGTTGTTCCGGCGATGTATCCGGAAGCAGCTCTGAGAACAGCCTGCCCACTGACACAGACGGCAGGATCATTCCTATTTCCGACGGCTATACCCCAGCGTCGTACAGTCCCTCCGGTTCTGGAAACTGCGGCGTCAAACTCAGAGATATTGCCGGCTCATTCGGACAGGAAACAGACAAACTGATCCCGTCTGTTTTTCTTACAACTGACGACCCGGAGGCTATTACAAAGGAAGAATATGTCCCCTGCACCATTCAAATCGACGCGGGAATGACCGGCGGAGAATATTCCAGTACCGAGGTACTTTCCGGAAAGATCAGAGGACGCGGTCATTCGACATGGGAATGGTCCAAAAAGCCCTATAAAATCAAGCTGGAGGACAAAACCTCTCTGTTAGGCATGTCAGAAGCAAAAGAATGGGTTCTTCTGGCAAATTACGCGGACGAATCGCTCCTTCGGAACACCGCCGCCTTTGAAATGGCACGCTCCATGGGAAGCTTCCGGTTCGTTCCCCACGCGATCCCTGTGGACGTTTATATGAACGGAATTTATCAGGGAGTATACACCCTCGGCGAACAGCTTGAGGTAAAAAGCTCGCGGCTTGCGATAGATGACAGCCTTGCCAATGTTGAAACCGGATATCTGCTGGAGGTCGGCGGTGCTGATCCCAAAGTTGACACGGAGGGCTGGAATTACTTCACTCTGCCGTCCGGCTGCGGAATTAATATACTGATAAAAAGCCCGGATACCGAGGAAGATCCTAACGCTGAATACAACTGGACTCAGGAGCATTTCGACTTCATATACAACTATATGTGCAAGGCGGATACGGCAATAACTACGCTCACGGACTACGAAAAATACATCAACGTAAACAGCTTCATCGACTGGTTTTTAGTGCATGAGCTGACCTATAACCTTGATTCCTGCTTCCGCCGCAGCTGCTACATTACAAAGCCGAAGCTCGGAAAGCTGGAAATGGGACCCGTCTGGGACTTTGATCTTGCTTTCGGAAATATGTATATGGATAATCCCAAATACGATGACTGGGCAACTATCGGCAACATGGACAGCAGCAGCTATATCGGAGTTACATGGTTCAACTACCTTATGACGGACGAGAGCTTCCGCAGCAAGGCGCGGGAACGTTGGGACGAAATAAAGGACACCATGACTCAGGCGGCTGTTGACGCAATTGACAGCTACAAGCCGATCGTAAAACCCTCAGCCGAGCAGAATTTTGAGATATGGAACACTCTGGGTCTTGCCAACGGTTTTCAGTCATTGACAATGCAGAATTACAACAGCTATCTCGATCAGATAATGTATCTCCGGCAATTCATCACAAACAGAAAGAGATGGATCGACGAAAATCTCTGATAACACTGAATATCCCCTGCCGGAATTGGCTGGGGATATGTATTATTCAGCTTGTCTGCCGGAAAATTATAATACCTAAGGAGACGCTGATTAAAACAAAATCGCCCCGTTCAAACGCGCATACTCACGCGGCTGATTTTGTTACGCTTCGCTTTAATCAGGTTATCCCTAACAAGAGGACAAAATATGAACAATTGCAGACTATACATAGTGGAGGGGCTTCCCTGTTCAGGGAAAAGCTCCGCTTCAAAATTTATTGCCGGGATATCAAATGGACTTCTCTTTGACGAGGGCAGCGGAAATCACCCGGCAGACTATGAATTCAGTGCATTTATTCCCGATAGCGCGACAGAATTCACCCCGGAGGAACGTGAAAAACTAAACTCGCTCTCACAGAAGCAGGATAAAGGAATAGTCGTCGAACTGAACAAGCTGGACGGAGCGCTGTTCGACAAGGCATTCAGATATAAAATTTACGACTGCCTTGACTGGGAAAACGAGCGGAGGGTGATGCTGGACAAATGGCGCAGCTTCGTACAAAATGCGGACAAGGACAGCATTTATGTGTTCAACTGCGTTCTTCTGCAAAATCCTATGTGCGAAACCATGATGCGGTTCAATTTCGATAAAGAATTATCCTTTGAATATATCCGCCAGATATGCAAGATAATAAAGCCCCTTAACCCGACTGTCGTTTATCTGGAAAACAACGAGATAAGCCGCAGCATTAAGGGAGCGCTGGCGGAGCGCGGCGAGGAATGGCTCAACGCAGTAGTGGATTATCACTGCAACGGAAACTATGGAAAGGCTCATGGACTTTCAGGGTTTGAGGGCTACATCAGCGCTCTGGAAGAACGTCAGCGGCGTGAGCTGGAATTTCTTCCGCAGCTTCCGGTAAGAAGCGTTGTCCTTACCGACCCTCAGCAGAACTGGGAGGAAACTTATCGGAAAATCAGGAACTTAAGGACACGCTGATTAAAGCGAAGCGTATCAAATTCAGCCGCGTGAGTATGCGGGTTTGAACGGGGCGAATTTGATTTAATCAGCGTTTCCTTAATATAACCAAAGCAGATTCAGCAAAAATAGTCGAGAAAATTTTCCCTATTTGCGGTATAATCTACTCAGGGTGATGAGAGTGAACGAACAAATTCTGGCTGTCCAGCGAATGCAAGACTATATCGAAGCGAAAATTTTCGATGAGATAACGATGGCGGATCTTGCGGCTGCGTCCTTGTATTCGCCGTGGTATTCTTACCGGATATTTAAAGAGCTTATCGGTATTACCCCTGCGGACTATATCCGCCGGCTGCGGCTGTCAAAATCGGCAATGAAACTAAAAAACGACAACTGCCGCATCGCAGACATCGCGTTTGAAGCCGGCTTCGGCAGCGTTGACGGCTACCAGCGGGCGTTTTTGCGGGAGTTCGGGGTAAATCCCGGAGAATACGCCAGAGATCCTGTTCCGGTCACGCTTTTCATTCCCTACGGAGTAAGATTCAGAGAGCTGCGAAAGGAAGATATGACTATGGAAAACGTACAGAGCATTTTTATTCAGCACATCGTAAAGCCCGCGCGTAAGGCTGTCATCAAACGCGGCGTTAAAGCGGAGGACTACTTTACCTACTGCGAGGAGGTAGGCTGCGACGTGTGGGGGCTGCTCACCAGCATGGACTCGTTGTGCGGCGAGCCGGTTTGTATGTGGCTGCCGAACAATCTTGTAAGACCCGGTACATCGGTTTATGTTCAGGGAGTCGAAGTCCCGTCAGATTTCAGCGGAGCAGTCCCGGAGGGCTTTGAAGTTATCGACCTGCCGGAATGCGACTACATCATGTTTCAGGGGGAGCCGTTCCGGGAGGAGGATTACTGCAAGGCGATATCCGCATTGCAGACATCGGTAAACCGTTACTCACCGGAACTGTCCGGCTGGCAGTGGGACAGCGGAAATCCTAAAATACAGCTTGAACCCCGCGGCGAGAGAGGCTATATCGAGCTTCACCCGGTCAGAAAAAAATAAAAAAATTTCATCGTCCCGTCATGATTGGCGGGACAAATTATTTATGTATTTTCCTCAGAAAACCGGGCAGAATAATCAGAGAATAAATGTATGGGGTGAAATCATGATCACTGATGGATTCACATACAT
>CAMAGG010000073.1 GCA_945833805.1 uncultured Clostridia bacterium
TGGTTCCAGCTCCATATTTCCTCCATTTCACAAGCAAAATTTCTGCTATCTTAATTATACCACATATAAGTTCGCTTTGCAAAGGGAATTATGTACAAACAAGGCATAGTGTAATTTGTGCAGATTTTCTGTCTGAATGGTGGTCGGCATTCCGCAAAAGATTGACAAATACTTCGGACAGGTGTATAATAGAAAAGTATAGTTATTTTTGCCGGAGGCTTAATTTGTGACAGTATTATCCATAAAGTCTGAAAACCGGCTGGAATTATGTATAAATTTTTGCTGAAAAGCTGAAACTTTTTTCAAATTACCGCTGACTTCTTTAGTGCAGGCGGATCAAGCGAGGTGAACACTGCGTGGGAAATCCAGACTTAGACAGCTACTTTGACGCCGTATATGCCGAAACGTTCAATTCCGTTTCACGCTTCGTAGTAAGCCACGCAGCCCGCTTTCAGGATTCTGAGGACATTATCCAGAACGTTTACACCCGCTTCTACAAAAGGATAGCCGAAAAGGGCTATTCAGACATCGATTCCGCCGAGGCTTTCCTTATTAATATAGCCAAGTTTGAATGCCGCAGTATGTTCGCCGGCTTCAAAAAGCGCAAAGACCGCGACATCATCCTCTCCGAGATAGACGAGGAGCAGGCTGCCGCGATAGAAGCAGAAATGTCCAGAGATCAGAAGCTGCTTGAGGACGTCATGTCCGACAAGATTCTTGCGAAGCAGATATTCAACGACATCATGTCCGGGGACGAAACCACCGGTCAGATATTCTACCTACACTTTGTCTGCGATATGAAGCTTGAAGAGGTCGCCAACCGACTGAATTTAAAGCTACCCACCGTCAAGACAAAGCTTTACCGCACCATAGAAAAACAGAAAAAGAAATACGGAATTTAAGCCGTATCTGCATATACTATAACAAAAACTATCGAAAGGAGGTCTGCCGTATGAACAAAAACGAATTTTATAAGCAGCTTATGAGCGAATATACGTTCGACGCTGATAAGATCCGTGAAAACGCAAAGCGCGGTAAAAGTTCGCGGCAGAAGCTCTCTCCGATCTATATAGGAATGTCCGCGGCAGCGGCGGTCTGCGTTGTCACCGTCGGCACAATAGCCGCAGTAAACCTCGGAAAACAGGGCGGCGTAAGCCTCACCGACTCCGGGCTTACCCAGCTTTCAGCGAGCGACCGGCTCTCCAACGCGCTCCAGCAGCTTGAACATGAACGCGGCAGCACCGAGTCCAAGGATTTCCTCGTGACCTTCTCCGCTTCCCTCACTCCGGCGCAGGCGCAGTCCGTGCTCACCGGATATTCTGACGGAAGCATACCTGTAAAACAGCTATATTTCTCCGACGGAACAAAAATCTCAAACTCGGACGATATCGGCAGGATATTCAGCAGCGGCGATAATTACGAGATCACCGGCGCGGCGATCTACTGCTCCGGAGATACCGCGGCAAGAATGCAGAACGACCCGTTCGTGTTCCTCGTTGAAACCATGGAGAGTGCAGATTTCGATTACTCCGCCCCGGTAAATCTCGCTGAGCTTGATGATTCCGAGATCCCTCCGATAATTTCCGCGCCGGATCCGGTCCCTGAGGATATCCCCGCCGTTTCGGACGAAAACTCTGATCCGGACACAGATGATAACTCCGAAAACCCAGACAGCGATGTTTCTGACGCCGAAGGATACGATGACCCGGAAGATCCTGACATTGAAACAGGCGATGACACATCTGATCCGGATATCCCTGAGGAAGACCAGACCGGTGAGGAAGTCCCTCCCGATATTTCTGAGGACGATCAGACCATTATTCCTGTGCTGCCTGAGGTCACAACAGGAGATCCCGTATCCGAGAACGACGCGCCCGAGGAGATCACGCAGGAGCAGAAGCTCCCGGACGGAGTCACACTTCCGACAACAACAGAGCCGTACAGTGCAAGCACCTATGTCACTGCGGACATCGCTTTCTTCCTCAACACCGACACCTTCTTTGTAAAGACTGATTCCGAAATCGCGATTTACCGCTATGGCAGCAGCGGCGAGAGCCTTATCTGCTCCGCAGAGATCTCCAATGCAAAGATTGCGTGGGTAGCTGAAAACGGCGGCAAACTTATGGTTACCGGAACCAACAGCTCCGGTAAATCCGGTCATATGTTGCTGGTTGACGCAGATATCGGCACGATCATTGACCTGCACACAGAGGACTCGGTAATGAACGGTTCTCTTCTAAGCGCAAGCTACAACGCTTCCAGCGGACTTCTCGCGCTCAATATCGTGGAGAATGATGTATATTACATCTGCACTTACAGGATCTTTTCCGTAAACTCCATCGAATATGTCCGGACATCTTACGAATCAAACTGCAAAACTACTGTCGTGGCTTCCAACGACGACACGATTTATCTCGCACAGACAGACAAGGGCGCAACAACGCTCCTCGCTGTCGATGCGCTTACCGGCAGCTCCAGAACTGTACACCAGTTCGGCTATGAACCGGCAATAAGCAGAAACCTTGCGTTCACACACGCTGTATTCACCTCCGGTTCGGGCGCTGTCGAGATATTCGACCCGCAGACCGAAAAGCTCATTCCGCTTTCCAGTTCCGGAAATTCGGTGAACTTCGGCGCAAGCCGCCACAGCTTTATGGACGACGGAAACTGCTATACCGTATCCGGAGGCAGCGTGATCTCCTCCGGCGGTATTTCCACTCTCTCCGCGATCGAGTACCGCAAGAGCTTATCACAGAATTACGCAGCATCGGTAAGCGGCGGCTGTGTGAAGATCACAAGCAGTGTTTACTCCGCAGTCAACAGGTCAGTTCTGCTGACCTTCAGCGATATTTCCGAAAGCGCTTCCGGTGAATTCCGGAACGCTATTAACGGCGCTATCGGTGTAAACAACGCTATCGCTCAGAAAAAGTGTGCCTCAAGCGGTATATCAAATCCGCAGACGCTGATCGACTGCATTTCTATGTACTATTCGGCGAATACCACGCAGAAGCTCATATCAAAGTGCGGTATCAGCACGGCAGGCGCTCTGCGGTATGACACCGGCGGACTTACAGCGATCTCAGCAGAGGATACCGCTCTGGTCATCAGCTCACGTTCCGACAGCACGGCAAACGGCGTGCTGTACATCAAGGCTGGCAGCTTCGGCGGCAAAACAGCTTACCGCTCGGTCAACGTTTCCTTTGTAAAGGAAAACGGCGCATGGAAGCTGGATACGATCCTTTGAGTGATCTTATTTAATAACTACGGCGCTGTTGAAAAAGCAGCGCCTTTGTTTTACGTCACCTTCTGGAGGTATAATGAAAGGCAGAATTATTGCAGCGGCGGCGCTGGCGGCGGCGTGCGCCGGTGGTATTATATCATTCGCCGTTATGAAAAACGCTCCGGTGGAGGATCCCGTAGCCGAAATACGGGTGGACGGAAAGGTCGTCCGCAGGGTATCCCTGTCGGTGGACACGGAATTCACCATGGAATGCGAAAACGGCTGGAACCGGGTGGAGATCTCCGGAGGAAGTATCAGAGTGATCGAAGCCGACTGCCCGGACAAGGTTTGCGTGCAGACCGGGGCGATTTCCCGCGGGACTGTCCCGATAATCTGCCTTCCCCACCGGCTGGAAATAGTGATATTTTCTGAAAACGATATTGACGCGGGTGTTTACTAGAGGGCGGAATAAGCTGATTTCGGGGAAATTCGGCAACAAAATCCGCCTATATGTGAATATATTCGCGGTAATTGTGTGAAATTTTGAAAAAAGTATTAACTTTTCATCTGGTATGTGGTATAATAGTTAGAGAGCGTTTGTACCTATCAAACTGTCCTGCCGCAGTCCTGCGGTCATGGCAGGCTCAGAGCGATACGGCTCGCCTCCCCCCTCAGGAATTTCCCGAAACCATGACAAAAGACCCGCTTTCTCAAAAGTTCATGAGAAGCATTGGTGATAATTTATGGATAAGAAAAAGAAGATCAAATACATCAAAATCAAAGAGGAACAGCCTAAACAGCGTCCCTCAAAGAAAAAGCGCAGCCGCGCCGCAAAGAATTTCGGCAGGGCTATGACTATCGTGGGAACTACCTTTTCCTCGATGCTGCTTATACTTGTAATCATGGTCTGCATTGTGGCGACCGTGGTGGCGGTGTATGTGCTGGATTTCGCGGACAACAGCTATGACGCAAATCTCCGCGACGTCGAGATGAAATACACAAGCTTCGTCTACGGATATGACGAGAACGACGACCTTGTGGAGATAAAGCGCCTTGCCGCGGACGAAAACCGCGTCTGGGTGGACTATGAGGATATCTCCCAGAACATAATCGACGCAGTTGTGGCGGCAGAGGACAAACGTTTCTACACTCATAAGGGCGTTGACTGGTACCGTACCGCCGGAGCATTCTTCTCCAACGGCGACGGAGGCGGCGGCTCCACTATCACCCAGCAGCTCATCAAGAACATTACCGGCGATAATGAGAGAAGCTGGGAGCGTAAGCTGCGGGAGATTTTCCGCGCCCTCAGCCTGGAGGAAAAATACACAAAAATCGACATTCTGGAGAGCTATCTCAACAGGATCTGGTTCGGCGGAATGGTCTACGGAGTGGGCGCTGCTTCACAGTACTACTTCGGAAAGGACGCGTCCGAGCTTAACATAGGCGAAGCCGCCGTGCTTGCCGGAATGATACGAAACCCCGGCAAGATGTCCCCTTATTTCGACCTCGCCCGCAGCAAGCAGCAGCAGAACTATGCGCTGCGCTGTATGTACGAACAGGGCATGATAACTACGCAGGAATACGAGGACTTTCGTTACAACAGAATTCAGGTGCATTTCGCAAAGCCGGTCTACGGCGATGATTACGGCTATATCGACGAGCGCACCCTTGTTGACGACAGCGAGGACGAACTCGTTCAGGAGGTTCAGGACGACAGCTACGAAGCATACAAGTGGAACGGCGACTATGAGGTTTCACAGGACTGGTATGTTGACGCGGCTATTGATCAGGTAATTAATGATTACGCCGACCTCAAGGGCATAACCTACACCTCCGCAAAGAACGAGCTGTACAACGGCGGCTATAAGATCTACATTAACGAAAACATGAAGCTCCAGAAGATTCTGGAGGAAAAATACCTCGACCCGTACACCGTCCTTTCGAAGTACGACCCAAGCGCTCCGGAAAAGGATCTGATACAGTCCGCGTTCGTCATCATGGACTACACCGGAACTGTTCAGGCTGTGGTAGGCGGTCTTGGAGAGAAGCCCGGCGACGGCGCGTTCAACCGAGCTACCCAGGCTACCCGCTCCCCCGGTTCTACCATGAAGCCTATCTCCACCTACTCGCTGGCAGTGCAGAAAAACCTCATCACCTACTCTACCCTTATCCCGGACGCCAGAATCAATATCGGCACCGAGGACGAGCCGGAGCTGTGGCCGAAAAACTACGGCGATGTCATTGGTGATGGAACGCTCCGTCCGGCATGGTATGGCGTTCAGCACTCGCTGAATACACTGGCGGCGCGGATCGGACGAATGAATACACCAAAGGCTATGTACAATCAGCTCACTCAGATGCTTGGCTTCACCACCCTGGTTGAGTCGGATATAGCCCTCTCCCCGCTTTCGCTGGGAGCGCTGACCAACGGCGCAAAGCTGGTGGAGGTGGCGGCGGCTTATCAGATCTTCGGAAACGGCGGAATTTACTACCGTCCGATGTTTTACAGTAAGGTGGAGGACAGCAAGGGCAACGTTATCCTTGAGCAGGACTTCTACGGAACTCAGGCAATCGACAGCGACACCGCATGGGTGACCAACCGAATGATCTACAAGGTGGTAAACGGTGACAGCGGAACCGGACGTCTTGCGCAGCTCCCGAACGTTGAAGTAATCGGTAAGACCGGTACTTCAAATGCCGGAACCGACCTGCTGTTCATGGGACTAACTCCGGAATATATCGGCGGTCTGTGGATAGGCTATGACGACAGCCGCGAGATCGGCGGCTCTGACGGCTGGAGAGCAGTCGCATCTGTATGGAAAACCGTTATGCAGGACATTCAGGACACCTCTGAGGTGCTGAAGTTCGTGCCTGATCCCTCCGTCGTAGAGAAACGCTACTGCACCAAGACCGGTCTGCTTGCCACCAACAAGTGCAGTTCCACCGATATCGGATATTACCGCGAGAGCAATCTGCCGGACTTCTGCACCGGCGATCATGAAGCTATTCGGGACCTGATCATCGCAAGCAATCCGGAATGATATCTCATAGCAATACAAAATCTCCCCCGTTAGTTCGGGGGAGATTTCGCGTTTGAAGGTAACTTTATATTTAAATCGAGGCTTTTTTATTAACTATATGTCGAATCACCGAAAATTATTACAAATAGTGCAGAATTAAACCGCAGGTTCTCCTAAAAGAGGGGATCTTACTGCTCCGATACGCCCAAGAAAACTATGGATAAGCTGATTAAAGCGAAGCGTAACAAAATCAGCCGCGTGAGTATGCGCGTTTGAACGGGGCGATTTTGTTTTAATCAGCGTCTCCCTATCCATAGCGTCATAATCCGTGTTATTGTCCACGCGTATCTCAAGGCTCTCAATCACCCTAGCAGCTTCCGCCGGATCGTAATACTTTTAGTATAATTTTGTGAAATTATGTCGGAATTATCCTCGTGATCCGTCAGCCCGAACATTCCGGTGAAGATATCCATGTCCTCTGAAAGCACCTCGCCGTTCTCCCGTATCTCAAAGTGGAGCTGATACCCGGTAGCCCAGCCGGACTTGCCGACCGTTCCGATGACCTCGCCCTGAGAAACCTGCTGACCCTCCGTGACATTTACCTCACCGCAATGAGCGTACACTGTGGAAAGCCCACTGCCGTGGTCGATGATAATATAGCTGCCAATGCCGCCGTTCCAGCCTTCGCCTGCCGCTTCAATTACCGTTCCGTCCAGCGGAGCATATATTTCAGCGTCGCCTATATTATCATCACCGATATCAATTCCATAATGGGTGCCGCCGCGCCATTCGTCATAGCCATTGAAGGTCGTTATAACATAATGCGAGCCGCCAAGAGGATAGATCATATTTTTTATGAGCTGCGAAGCTGATTTGCTGTCATAGTTCAGACCATTCTTGCTCTGATAGTCAAGTATGCTCTGGGAAAAATACTCTTCTTTTTTCAGTATATCGGCATATTCCGGCATTTCCACGTTATTTTCAGCTTCATCAATGATCTGATCCTTAATATCAACGTCCTCAGCGGCTGTGATGATATCTCTGCCGTACCGCTTCACAAACCTGCCGGACTCCAGACCCTCCGTGTCCCCTATGCCGTGAACAGCTACAAGCACACCGTCTTCAAAAGCAAATTCGTATGCTCTTCCGGTAATGTCGTCGTCAAGCATTACAATTTCTTCCGACTGCGATTCCGACTGGGATATATAATAGCTGCCGCTGCACAGGCTGTTCATTTCCGGCAACATATCCCACTCAAAGGTCATAGCCCTTGTGTCGAAGCGGATAATGCTGTCGTCGCCCTGGTATACTCCGAGGTATTTATTCTCCATTTTAAGGCTGTCGAAATAATCATCACCAAACGGACTTATCTCGTCAACATCCTGTATAATACCGTCATTCACAGCATAATCCGTGATCTTCACGATGCGCAGACCACTTTCAGAGGAGTCATATCCGCCCATATCCACATATATTCCGACACAATGATCTTCCCCGGTAATTATAATATCCGCGCCGGAACCGCTTCCGAAGTCCGCAGTCCTCTCCGGCTGATACCTGTCATATTCAGTCGTCAATCTGCGAAGAATGCCGGTGCTTTCGTCCAGCGAATAGGTGTATTTATCAGACTGAGTGTCAGTGAAGGTGATAACCACCGTGCCGTCAGCCGCCGCTGAGAACCCTATTCCGTTCCAGCAATCATGCTGAAAATCGCTGATATTCTCTCCGACTGTGTTTTTCAGCGCGTCATATACATTCGCGGAATAGGTTATCTGTCCCATACCCCTGTCATAGATATAAACGCACCGTCCGATATCTGTGAACACTATTCTGTTATCGTCCGCATAAATGAGCGTCGGGAACTCCGAACCGAAAATAATCTCCTCAGCATATTCCCTGCTCGGCGCGTAAAGCTTCATTGTGTACGGCAGGATATCGCCGGGATTTGTTTTAACGTCACCTGCCGGTATTACCGGTGCCGGAATGCTTGATTCCGAAGCGGGATCTGTAAGGTCAACGCCTCCGTCCGGGCGGTTTGCCAGCGCGAACATGCAAAGTCCTGCCGCTGCTGCCACTCCTATGGGGATCAGCGCCCGCTTCAGTATTTTCGGAACATTGCTTTCAAGGCGCTCCGCCTGCGCCGCCTCCTGTATCAGCCGCTCGTCAAGGTCGTTCAGCGCGTTGTTGATTTTCTTCTTCATATATCATAGCCCTCCTTTCTGAGGTACTCCCGCAGCCTTTTCAGTGTGCGGGATATCCGGGACTTCACCATGCTTTCGCCTGCGTGAAGCCGGTTAGCGATCTCCGCCGTGGACTCCCCAAACCAGTACCGCCGCATGAAGATCACACGGGTATTGTAGTCCTGCGCCATTAGAAATCCATTCAGCAGCCGGGTAAGCTCCTTTTCGGTGAACAGATCCTCCGCACCGAATTTGCTGCCGATACATTCCGCCAGCTCGTCTATCGGCAGGGTATCCCCGGAGCGTTTCGCCGCCCGGTTGTAATCGTATCTGTCCAGCGCGAGCCGCCTTGCAATGCGGCAGAGATAAGCGGCAAGCCGCTCAGGACGCGCCGGCGGAATGCTGTTCCATGCCCTCAGAAGCGTTTCGCTTTCGCATTCCTCCGCGTCCTGCTCGCTCCGCAGTATTCCATAGGCTACGCTTTTCAGCAGCTTTCCGTAACTCTGCCGCATCTCTGAGATACCGCTCTCGTTGCGGGCGAACAGCAGCTCGGTTATTTCTTCATCGGTCATGGTAGCACCACCTTTCCTATTCTGATCGAAGCACTGCATATATTAAGACGGAACAGGCAGGAAAAAGTCGCAGAAAAAATCCGGCTTCTGACGAATGCGCCGGAAGCCGGAAATCTGTATCAGCTTGTACTTGTTTTCACGCCACAGGCGAGAGTGTATGCCGTTTATCTGTTGCGTTCTTTCATTGTGCGCTCTATCTCACGGCTCGCATCGCGCTTTGCCATATCGTCGCGCTTGTCGTGGAGCTTTTTGCCCTTGCACAGCCCCACCTGTACCTTTACCTTAGAGTCCTTGAAATACATTGACACCGGAACCAGCGTGTAGCCACCCTGCTTCACCTGCCCGAACAGCTTCAGGATCTCTTTCTTGTGCATCAGCAGCTTTCTTGTGCGGTAGGGATCCTTATTGAAGATGTTACCCTTTTCATAGGGGGAGATGTGCATATTGCGGATAAAGGCTTCGCCGTTCTCAATGGATATCCATGAGTCCTTGAGGTTCACACCACCGTTTCTGATGGATTTTACCTCGGTGCCGAACAGCTCTATTCCCGCTTCGTAGCTTTCAAGGATAAAATATTCATGCCGGACGATCCGGTTTTCTGCTATGGTTTTAGTGTTCATTTGCCCTCCATGAGGCAAGGCTGGATCATTACATGCCGATGATATACTTAAGGATCTCCAGAGCGTCGTCAACCCTTACCCAGCCGTCGCCGGTGACGTCGGAAGCCGCCTTCTGAGCGTATCCCTCCAGAGTTATCTCCTCAATATACGCCTTAAGTATATATACAGCGTCAAGAGCGGTGCAGTTTCCGTCGCCGTCAGCATCGCCCATTACTACCAGAGTATAGCTAACATCGCTGTTTGGAGCGGAAGCTTTCATTCCGGTGGCGATATACTGGGTTTCAGAAACCTTTGTGCCGTCCGCATTTGTGATATTGATTGCCTCGCCGTTTTCGATGTTCTTTCGGAAATCAGCAACGGTGTACTTCTTCTTAAAGCCCGCCGTGATCGCAAGCTTGTCATTGTTGATCTTGAAGTTGGAGGAGATCATCTGGAAGTTCTGGAGAACAGAACTGATGAAATAATCTCCGCCCTCGCTGAAGCTGGTGGTTACAATGCCGTCAGCAACGGTGACTTCTCTGATGAAATCCGACTTCTTGGTTGTTGTGTTCCACTTATACAGTCTGTAAACTCCATCAGTGTAGACCTTTGAAACGTCAAGGGTAAGCTCGCCTGTGCCGGGGAAAGCCTTTGTTTCCGCAAAGGAGATAAGCTGATAGTCGCTTGCGGTACCTACCTCAAAGCGGATCTGCTCCTCAACCTTGCTGCTGTAATATACAACAGGATTGAAGTCCGCCGGAATGGTAACGCCGGTACCGTTAAAGCTCCAGCTGTACTTATATCCGTCACGGGTAGCGCCCTTTCTGGTTATGTTGATATCCTCGCCAAAAACTCCCTCGAACTCGCTCTTGGTGATGACGGCGGGAACTACCTCCTTCGAGGGAACGAGGCAGTTCTGCGCTTCCTGAAAAGCCTTGATAGCTGCGTGAGCCTCCTCAAGCGATACCGATGTATCGTCCTTTGCGTCAGTCAGGAGCGAAACAGCATAGGAAAGCTTCTTCCAGCTCTCATCAGTGTAGTCCCCCTCCTTGTAGTTTTTCGCAATGGAGATGAGGTCGGTGAGCACTTTCTTTGTACCGGTATTTACGCCGGCAACGAGCTGCTTTCTTGCCTCCACAAGGCTGTCGTAGGAGTTCTGGAGCATATCGTTGTCGTTCTGGCTGTACTCAAGAATGGTCTTTGCGGTCTTGAGCTGATTGGAGAACACCGTCCATGTGGGAGCGGTGTATGTATCTGCGGTAAGCTGCTCACACTCAGCGATAAGCGCCTGAAGCCGAACCTTAACTGTGGTGGGGTCGCTGCCGTCGAGGAAATATACCGTGAACTCGTAACGGATATTCGGGTTATTGAGCGAACCGGGGACAAACAGAGATACCGTACCCTTTGTCGAACCGGACTTTGCTACATATCCGTCCTTTATAAATGAGGAAACGTCAAGGTCGATCTCGATATGCTCGTTCTTGAGGTAAGCGGGATTGTCCTTTTCGCTTTCGGGGATATTGTATGTGGGGAGCAGCGGATCGAAGAAATATTCCGGCAGCAGGCTCTCGTCATTCAGAGCAACCGTGGACAGGATCTTGTCCTTGAAGGCGTTCAGCTCGCTGTCCGAAAGGGAATCGCCTATGCCGAAATAATAAACCTCCGGATTGACCTTAATACTGCGCTGATTGGTCATATTTATTAAATTGTTGGAAATATTCTTCGTTTTAATATTCAGTGCGCTGAACCATGCCGGCACAGAGGTCAGGAAGTTATAGCTCAGATCAACGCTTGTGAGGAATACGCAGTTGTCAAGATTGAGGTCGCTCACGGAATCGTTGCGGAGCTTGTTTCTGGAAAGATTAAGGGTCTTTAATCTGGGCATATATCCGATTACCTTCGGGACATACTCAAGTCCAAGACCGCTCAGATTAAGCGCAGTCACTTTTTCAAGGTCACCGAAAGTGATTTCGGTGTAGTCCTTGACTCCGGTGGCGTTCTGGAGTGCCTTTATGAAATTCGGGTTAGGCTCAGTTTCGCCAAGACCGTAAAACAGAGTTTCATCATAATGCCATACGACGTCCTTGCTGTCGTAGTACAGTGTGATGGCAGAGCCGGTAAGCGGCATTGCCGCCTGAACAGAACCGAATGCCACACAGCCTGTGACCAGCGATGCGATAATTCTCTTTCTGAGTTTCATTGAATGATCCTCTCCTTATTAATATATTTTCCCATGCTTCTCAGCGCGGTTTGCCCGCGCCGCTTCTTCCCTGCCGTTATACCGTTCCGGAATTATCGGACATTCCGGAACATATATTTTGGGCAGTATATAT
>CAMAGG010000074.1 GCA_945833805.1 uncultured Clostridia bacterium
GTTCTTTTGAGGTTTCTATGCAGTTTTTTTGCAACTTAATTTTTGGGATTATTCACATTTTCATCATAAAGCAATAAAAAAAGCCGCACTTTCACATTTTTATCGTCATTTATGACATTGACATTTCAAAAAAATTCACATATAATATGAATATAAAAGTTGTAAACAAAGTTAAGAAGCAAAGGCGCTCCGACATTAGGGCGCTTTTTGTCGTTTCACAGCCAAAAAAGGACAGGGAGTGACAAGTTTGAATACTGATTATCAGACGGCAGACCTAAAAATACCCGATGCACCGATAGCCAACGTTTCAGAGATAAACGAGCTTCTGAGGCGCTACGGCGTAAAATTCGGGATCTACAAGAATGGTGTGTTCAAAGAACAGCTGTTCCCATTTGACCCGATACCCCGCATTATTTCCGCTCAGGATTTCTCAGCGATAGAAAAAGGACTTATCCAGCGGGTAGACGCGCTCAATATGTTCATCTACGACATCTATCACGACAAAAAGATCATTGCCGACAAAATAGTGCCGGAAGATTTCGTGTACATCTCCAGCGGATACCTTCCCCAGTGTGAGGGAATAACCCCCTCAAAGAACATATACAGCCACATTTCGGGAATTGACCTTGTTCTCGGAAAGGACGGCGAGTGGTATATTCTGGAGGATAATCTGCGTATACCCTCCGGAGCTTCTTATCCGCTGATCGCGCGGGAGCTTACCAGAGTAGCCGCTCCGAAAGCGTTCACTGATAATCCTATCGTGGACAACCGGAACTACGCCCAGCTTCTCAAGGATACAATGGATCATGTGAACTGCGGCGGCATCAACGCGATACTCACTCCGGGACGTTACAACGCGGCTTATTTCGAGCACAGCTACCTTGCAGAGTTGTCCGGAGCTACGCTGGTGTCCAACGATGAGTTGTTCGTGGAAAACAACATTCTGTACCACAAGACCTATTCCGGCGGCAGAACAAAGATCGGCGCGCTTTACCGCCGTATTTCCGACGAGTACCTTGACCCGCTCACCTTTGAGCCGCATTCGCTCATCGGAATCCCGAACCTTATGGAGGCATACCGTTCCGGAAATGTCGCGGTAATAAACGCCCCCGGAAACGGTGTTGCAGACGACAAGGGAATATATTACTTCGTGCCGAAGATGATCAAATATTATCTCGGAGAAGAACCGATACTGAAAAACGCGCCCACCTACCTTCCGTTCTACGAGGAAGACAGGAAATACGTCCTCGACAACATCGGAAAGCTCGTCATCAAAGACGTTGCCGAGGCTGGAGGCTACGGAGTTGTGTTCGGCAGCGACCTTTCGGCGGAGAAGCTGGAGGAGTTCCGGCAGACGATTATCCGCGAGCCGCGGCGCTTTATCGCGCAGGAGGTAATCGACTTCTGTGACCTGCCTATATTTGAGGGCGATGAAAAAGTGATGAGAAAGGCGGATCTTCGCGCATTCGTGCTTTCGGGAGAAACAACAAGAGTATGGGCTTCGGGACTTACCCGGTTCTCAAGAAATCCCGACAGCTTTGTAGTTAACTCATCACAGGGAGGAGGATTTAAAGACACATGGGTACTATCTCGATAGAACACGGCGACCGCCTTTTCTGGCTGGGACGCTATACGGAAAGAGCATTCACAACTCTCAAATCACTTGAGGTGCTCTATGACAAGGCGATCGACTGCGATCCGGAAAAATACAAGGATTATCTGAGTGCGTTAGGTCTTTGTGATGTTTACAGTAGCAGCGAGGACTTCTTCAGGAGCTTTATTTTTGATGAGAATAATCCAAGCTCAGTCGCCGCAAGCATACTCAGAGCCTATGACAACGGCATCGTTCTCCGGGAGGAGATCTCGACAAAAGCGCTGTCCTTCCTGCAAATGGCAATGGACAAGCTGGACGAGATAAAGGACTCTCATCAGGCGCTCTGCCTGTCGCTTCTGCCGCTGGAGGATATTATGTTCGGCTTCTGGGGCTGCATTGAGGAATATGTCTGCGATGAGGAGATAAGGACTATCATCAACTGCGGAAAGTACGTTGAACGGCTCGACCTGTACCTCAGGCTGAAATATCCCTTTGCCGCAATCGAACGGGAATTCGGTCGGCTGTGCGCAAGCCTGAGGAAAGTCCCGAAGAACACCCCCTACCGCTACAACACAAATCAGCTCTGCATACTCGTGGAGATCATGGGTATGGGAGAGCGCTACACAGACAGCATGGGCGAAGCTATCTCCGCCCTCGGCAGACTGTTTGAGCCGCTCAGAAGAACCGTCAAGGCGGGATAATTACATAAACAGAAAGAAGTTGATACGCTGTGAAAAAGCTGAATTTCACCTTTTCCACAAAGCTTACGTTTGATAATTACGTCCACGATCACTCGATCGCGCTGCGGTGTATCCCTCCGGAAACGGAAACTCAGCACATCATTTCCTGCGAGCTGGATATTACGCCGCTGGTTTCCACAGAGCAGACCACTGACGCTTTCGGGAATCATCTGACAGCGGGCTATCTCAAGAAGGAGCACCGGTTTCTTGATTTTGAGATAAGAGGCTGTGCCGAGATCGACAGCTCAAAGCTAAGGCAGGATCTTATGCCCTGCTACCGCTATCAGTCGCCGCTGACAAAGCCGGGAGATGAGCTGAAAGCCTTTTACAAGAGCATTAAAGGCGAATGTTCCTACACCTCGCCAGAGGAAAGAGCCGCGTTTTTCTCCGATAAGCTGTTCGGAGAAATGAGCTATGAAAAGGACAGCACAACGATAAAAACCACCGCAGAGGAAGCCTTTGCCCAAAAGCGCGGAGTTTGTCAGGATTACACCCACATTCTCCTTTCTCTGCTGCGGGCTGACGGGATCCCCTGCCGGTATATCGCGGGGCTTTACAGCTGCGACGGAGAAACCCACAGCTGGGTGGAATACTGGACTGACGAGGGCTGGCGCGGGATCGACCCGACAAACAACTGCCCTACGAACGATTATTACCTTGTGCTTTCACAAGGGAGAGATTACCGTGACTGCGCCATTGATCGGGGAGTCATGCTGGGAGCCTACACAAGACAGATGCAGCTCATAGCCTCAAATCTGTCGGAGGAAGCATTCTAAAAAAAAGGGATAGCGGGAGGATAAATTTTTATGGTAACAACAGTTACGCAGGCGTCGCTTGCGGTAAACGAGAAGCTGACTATCCGGAAAAACCGGATCAAAAACGGCAGCGGCAAAAAACGGCTCTGCCTTGTCACCGGAATTCACGGCGATGAACTGGAGGGGCAGTATCTTGCCTATCTGGTGGGGAAAAAGCTGAACGATAGCATAGGCTGTCTCGACGGAACGGTGGATATCTACCCTGCGCTCAATCCGCTTGGAATTGATTCTATCACAAGAGGAATACCGAAATTCGACCTTGACATGAACCGGGTATTCCCCGGAAGCAAGGACGGAACGCTTACAGAATCCGTGTGCGGAGCGATAATTGACGACATTTCCGGCGCGGATATCTGCGTAGACGTTCACTCCAGCAATATTTATCTCAAGGAACTGCCTCAGATAAGAATAAGCGTTCCCACCGCCAAAACCCTCGTTCCCTACGCCAAGATGATGAATGTTGATTTCATCTGGGTTCATGACGCAGCGACCGTGCTGGAATCCACTCTTGCGCACACTCTCAATTCCCGCGGAACAAAGACCCTAGTTGTGGAAATGGGAGTTGGAATGAGGATCACCGAGGAATACTGCTTCCAGCTTTACGAGGGAGTTTTCAACCTCTTAAAAGAACTTGGAATGTGGAGCGGAGAAACCAAGCCGGTCAGAGAGCCGGTGATCTCTCTCAACCGCTCGGTGGGATTCGTGAATTCCGATGCGGCGGGAGTATTTGTTCCCTGCCGGCGCTTCGGGGACAATGTAAAAAAAGGCGAGCATATCGGAGACGTGCTCGACCCGCTGACAAGCACCGTTGCGGCGCAGATAAACGCGGTATGCGACGGTATGATCTTCACCCTGAGAGAATACCCTATCGTATTCGGCGGCTCGCTTCTTGCGCGTATCCTCCAGCCGGAGAACGCTGAGGAAGGAGGCGAAGCCCTGTGAAAAAGGAGATACTCTATTCCATAAAATCACCGTACAGAGAGCCGCTTGATATTATCGGATTCCGCTTCGGCAGCGGCAGTCCCGCTCTCGCAGTCGTCGGCGCAATGCGAGGAAACGAGGTTCAGCAGATGTATGTCTGCGCAAAGCTGGTGCGGGAACTGAAAAAGCTGGAAAAGAAGCGCGGGATAGTCCCCGGAAAGGAAATTCTGGTCATACCCTGCGTCAATTACTACTCCATGAACATTGGCAAGCGCTTCTGGACAATGGACAATACGGACATCAACCGTATGTTCCCCGGCTACGACCTCGGCGAAACCACCCAGCGTATTGCTGACGGAGTATTCTCCCAGATCAAGAATTTTGAGTACGGCATACAGATGGCAAGCTTCTATCAGCAGGGAGATTTCCTGCCGCACGTCAAGATGATGAAAACTGATTTCGCTGAGCAGGAGCTTATGAGCCTGTTTGGTATGAGATACGGGATAGTAAGAACACCTCGACCCTACGACACAACTACCCTCAATTTCAACTGGCAAATCTGGGAAACCAAAGCATTCTCAGTCTACACAAATGCAACCGATGTGATAGACGAAAGCTCCGCGGACGACGCTGTTACGGCGATCCTCCGATTTATGACCAGAGCAGGGATCATCACCGGAAAGATCCACCCCGGATACTGCACCGAGATAATCCCCGAAAGTGGAATTGAACAGATACGCACCGAGTCAGCGGGTATTTTCAGAAGTATGACCCACGTCGGCACTCATGTTGAGGAAAACGATATACTCGGAAAAATACTGGATCCTCTGGACTGCGAGGAGAATTCCTATATCCGGGCTTCAGCCGCCGGAGTTGTTTTCTTTGAGTTCAACAAGCCGCTTATCGACGAAAATACGGTCTGCTTCAAGCTTATCAAGGATTAAAATACAACAGGCTTCCGTTCATACAAGTGATACGGAAGCCTGATTTTATTTCGGCTGTTATCTCATCGCAAGCTCCCAGAAAGCCACTGCGCTTGCCGCCGCCACATTCAGCGAATCCACGCCGTTTGTCATCGGTATTTTCACGGTGTAGTCGGAGCTTTCAATAGTGCTTTCCGCAAGCCCCTCTCCCTCCGTTCCCAGAAAAACGGCAAGCCGCTCCTCGCGTCTGAGCCGCTCATCACGAATGTCGAGGGTGTTCTCCCTGAGAGCCATTGCGGCGGTCTTGAATCCCATTTCATGCAGAAGTTTTATTCCGTTCTGCCGCCATTCCATATCGCTGTCTGTGATATACGTCCATGGCACAAGGAATACATTTCCCATGCTCACGCGTATCGCGCGGCGGTAAAGCGGGTCGCAGCAAGCGGGAGTGAGCAGCACTGCGTCGATCCCCATTGCGGCGGCGGAGCGAAAGATCGCTCCGATGTTGGTGGGATTTACTACGTCCTCAAGCACAGCTATGCGCCGTGCGCCGCGGCAGATATCAGAAGCTTGGGGCAGCGTCTTTCTTCTGAACGCGCAGAGCACACCTCCGGGAAGATTGAACCCGGTGATCCTTTTCAGAAGCTCCACCCCGCCATAATACACCGGGATCTCCCCCATTCGGTCAAACAGTTCATTTCCGATCGCGCTTTCCTCCGCCAGAGCCGACAGCGGCTGATAGCCCTTTTCCAGCGCCCGGGCTGCCACCTTAAAGCTCTCCGCAATAAACAGCCCCTCCTCCGGCTCATAGTAATGCAGAAGCTGCGGCTCGTTCATACCGCAATAGATTTTCAGCTCCTCAGCGCCGGGGTCTGTGATAAGAATTTTGTTTACTGACATATCCTGCACCTGATTTCCCAATGAATTATGAATAAATTCCCACGCAGTACTTTTCCGCCTGCACGTTCCACATTTTTGCGTATGTCCCGCCGTTTGCGAGAAGCTCGGAGTGGGTTCCGCTCTCCGCAATACCGCCATTTTCAAGCAGTATTATCTTGTCAGCGTCCTTTGTGGTGGAAAGCCGGTGAGATATCAGGATAACCGCCTGATTTTCCGCGTTCTCCAGCATACTCCTATTCAGCCGGTATTCCGCAATCGGGTCAAGAGCGCTGGACGGCTCGTCAAGTATCGCCACAGGAGTATTCCTCATGAAAATGCGGGCGATAGCGGCTTTCTGGGCTTCTCCGCCAGAGAGCATAGTTCCGCTGTCGGAGAACTCCCTTGTAAGCTCCGCATCAATTCCCTGCTCCAGCTTTTCAAGCTTGCTCCCGAAATCTGCTTTGCGAAGCGCGGCGGTTATATTCTCACGGTCGCTGTCCTCAGCGAAGTCCATTTTGACGTTCTCCGCCAGAGAAGCGCCGTAGATCTGGAAATCCTGAAAAACTGCGCCGATCTTTGCGCGGTATTCCTTTATATTCAGCTCCCGGATATCCACACCGCCGAAGGTTATACATCCCTCGGTCACGTCGTACAGCCGCATTATCAGCTTTATAAGGGTGGTTTTCCCCGCGCCGTTTTCGCCTACAAGAGCCAGCTTCTCACCCTTTCTGATAGTCATGCTGACGTTATTCAGGACGTATTTTTCGCTGTCCTTGTACTTAAAGCTAACGTTTTTCAGCTCAAGAGTGCAGTCGTCCTCCGGAAGAGGCTGTGTTCCCCCGCAGCCCTCAATATTTATCTCATAATCCATGAACCTCCGGAATTTCTCCGCATACTGCCCCACCGTCTGGAAGTCCACAAGGGCGTAATTCATGCCGTCAAGGCGGCTTTTGATGTCGTTGGTCGCGTTTTTGAGGGAAGCCACATCGCCGAGCTGTATGCTCTGCTTTTCAATGGCAAGATACGCGAGATACACCGGAATTGCGAAAAACTGGCACACAGTGAAGGTGCATATCCAGTTGATAAGGGTGGGCGGCAGTATTTTCAGCGAATATTTCAGCGCCATTTTCCGCTCCTCAGCGACAGCTTCGTCATACTGCTCGATAAGGGCTTCCTCAATGCCGGAAAGCTTTATTTCCTTCGCATACTCCGGCTGATAGAATACCCGTTTGGAGTAATCCGCCTTTCTCCCTATCCTCTGCTTTTCAAGATTATACTCATATTCAAGCTTTGTAATGATAAATCGCGTAACGATGTTGATAACAAAGCCGATCACAAGGAATATCATGATTATGGGATTAATGGTGATGATCATAGTTCCCGCAATAAGCATAGCCGTTATATTAGAAAGTATATTTGCAACGCTCATTATTGCTTTTTTGGACATCTCCTCCGACTGAGAAGCGGCGATCACATAATCCTCGTAGTATTCGGGAATATCATAGCATTTCAGATCCATCATCTGCGCCTTAGCCATAAGCTCACGCTGTATTTCTCCTGAAAACCCAACCATTCTTGTCCAGAACAGATGCTCGGACAAACGGAATAGTACAAAGCGGACGACCTCCACTGCAAACATAACAGCAAGAACCCTGATAACGCTTTCAATGTCGGCGGTGGATGTGAAGATATTGATTATTTCCATAAGGAGAAAGGTGTTTAAAAAAGTGCCTGCGCCCTGAAAAATACACCGACCTACAATGTATGACAGCGACATGATACTGTCGTGACGGAAAGCGTATTTCAGGACATAAAAAACGTTGGAAATAAGCCTCCTCATGCTGATTTTATCTTTATTTCTGCCGTTTCCGCTCATGCCGTCACCTCCTCTGCAAGATAGTTCTGCGCCTGTAATTTCCACATCTCCGCGTATTTTCCGTTCAGCTCCATAAGCTCCGCGTGTGTTCCCTGCTCGATCACCGTTCCGTTTTCAAACATATAGATACGGTCTGCGTCCCTTGTTGCAGAAAGACGGTGGCTTATGAATATCACCGTTTCCCCGTCGGTAGCGGTGAGCATATTCCTGTACATATTGTACTCCGCGATAGGGTCAAGGGCGGAGGAAGGCTCGTCGAGAATGACTATATCCGGCTTGCGGGCAAATACCCTTGCAATGGCTATCTTCTGCGCCTCGCCGCCGGAAAGACCCATGCCATTCTCGTCAAATTCCTTTGTCGCCATAGTATCTATGCCATGTTCAAGGCTGTCCAGTTTATCTCCGAACTGCGCTTTTCGCAGCGACTCCTCAACAAGCCGCCGCTCCTCGGCGTTTCTCGGCTTGTGCATCAATACGTTATGGGACAGCGGAAGCGCGAACACCTGAAGATCCTGAAACACAGTTCCGAAGCGGCTGTGCAGGGATTTCGGCTCGTAGCCGTTTATATTCTCGCCGCTGATGCAAATTTCACCCTCGGTGGCGGGATAAAGTCCCATGATCAGCTTCACCAGCGTGGTTTTTCCCGCGCCGTTGTGCCCGACGATCGCGATCTTCTCGCCCCTGCGTATCGTCATATTCACGTCATGAAGAGTAGGCTTTTCCGCGCCCTCGTAGGTAAATCCCATGTTCTTTATCTCAATGTCGGACAGGATTTCGGCGGTCTTGAGGGAAGCGCTGTCCGATTTTGGCTTATAGGACAGAAACTCCCGCAGATTTGAAACAAAAGCGCTTTCTTTAGCAAGCGATACCAGAAGCTCCATGGTGTCCGAAGTTCTCCACGAAAGAGTGCTTAGCGCAGGTATCATCGCCACATAAGCCGCAGTCTGTACATCGCCTGCGTTCAAGACAAAAGCAATATAAAGATATGGAAGAATTGTTGACAAGAGATTGTATAGGATCCATTTCAGCGGCTCAATAACGCAAAGTTTTCTGCGTATACGCCAGTTTCTTTCCTGCATTTCACAGTATGCCTTTTTGTGTCGTTCAAGGAGAAGTTTTCCTATTCCGAAAAGCCGCAGCTCACCCGCATATTTCTTCTCATAGAACACACGTTTTACATAGCTTCCAATGCGGCCGTCGCGGGTATTCGAGAGGTCAAGGGAGTAATACAGATCCCCCTCTTTCTTGCCGAGAAGCATCGAAACTGCCACCATTGGCACAATAAACACCAGAAGCACCGGATCTACGTCCGCTACAATAATTGCAGCCGTGACAACAGACGCAATTCCCGCTACGAGATACGCAGAATAGTATAGAATAGTGCTTCCGCGCCACTGGCATTCATTAAGTGCGCGGGTGTATTTGTCGTAGAATTCCGGCTTCTCAAACTGGGAATACTCCATGGACAGTGACTTTGCAATGACCCGCTTGTAAAAGCTCTGGTACATCTTCGGCAGGAACTGCTTTTCGCAGAGCTGATGAATTGCCGAAGTGATGTGGATACAGATATGCCCTATGCACATTGCGCCCACAAAAGACACCAGCGCAGTGAACGGAGTTTTATTCTCGATAGCAATGTAGATCCACTCGGTCATATACACCGAAAATATTGTCCAGAACACGTTCTCATTTAACTCCTTGACGAACGTGTAAATAACATATCCTCTGCTGCCCTGCCACAGTATCTTCAGCATATACATCACATTTGACAGTGCGGAGCTTTTCTCTTTCTTTTTCATATATTTCCATTCCTTTCCCAAACCATTGTTTCTTGACTAACATCACCTCCAAACAAAAAGCGCACATTCCCATACAGAAATGCGCGCTTAATACACTAATCAGCCGGAACACAGATTAATCTGCATTCCGAAATCGGCAGACATAGGCTCATTTCCGGGTGGTATAAAGGTTCTGTGATAGCGGTGATCTGTAAACATTTGTCTGCCTCCTTTCAAAATAATGGGTTTATTATATCACTAAAAATTTCTCTTGTCAAGTCCTTTATGATATTTTTTTGCCGTTTATTTACAAGGATCAATATTTCCGTCAGAGCATTGCGCAATAAAAAAACGGCAGTCCCATATCAAGAACTGCCGTTCATAATTTATATCTGATGCAAAGCAGCGCTGCGCCTTTATCTCCTGCGCTCAATTCCGTTTTTCAGATAATATTCACTCTTCTCGTCGTACATGATTTTCTCTGCTTCGCTCATGAGCTTATGCACGTCGTTCCCTGCCTGCTCGCGCCAGACAGCTCCCACAGCTATATTGACCGATTTCTCCGCTGCGTAGTTCTTTAAAAGCTCCACACGGCTGTTAAGTTCGACTTCATCTATCGGAGCGCACAGCGCCAACAGCTCATCACCGCCTATCCGGAACGTGTCATACTCGCCGAAAGCCCTCTTGAAGCAGTCCGCAGCGTCGCAGATAAGTCGATCTCCCGCCTCGTGACCCTCTCTGTCGTTTTTGCGTTTCAGTCCGGTTATATCACCATAGATCACGCCGATATGCCCCGAACCGCCATTATTGGTTATCCAGCGCTCCATTGCATGGCGGTTGCCTATCTCGGTAAGCTGATCATGGTAACTAAGCTCACGAAGCTGATTCACAAGATTGCGCCTTTTCAGCGTAGATAATATGTAATATCCCACGATCTGGAGAAGATTGAGCGCATAATCCAGATTCTGCTCAGGGGGGTTGTCAATACCATAGAATCCGATAGCCTGCTTGTTGTCAAAAATCGGAACAACTACTATCGAATGAATTCCCTGCCGCTTGAGGTTGTAATACTGGAGCGGGTCGGATTCACGCATATCCTCAAGGTCGCCGAATACTATGTTCCTGTTTTCGCTGAAATTCCTGTACCAGTTGGCGCATACCTCCGCGGGCAAATTCTGGAGAGTATCCTTTTCAGAAGTAACTCCAGCCGCAGTCCATTCATAGGTGTTATCATCGCCGCCGCTGCTGTTCTTTTCAAATATGTAAGCGCGTTCCCCCTTGAGGGCTATTCCAAGAAACTCCAGCAGAATGTCGATAGACATATCCGGATCCGTCTCATAGGAAGCAAATCTGATGCAGTTGTTTACCAATGCTTCGAGATTTTCGTATTTTCCTAATTCCTTGCGCTGATTTTCCCGGTCGCTCATGTCTATCGCTATCTCCATGCGTATACGTCTGCCGTTTTCCTCAACGAGCGTGTCTTTCAGCATGAAATGCTTGTCAAGCGTGGGAACAAAACGCTGCCACTCCTCAAACTGACCCTCAACAAGTTTATGATTATTGCATACCGCGCAGGGAGCGCTGCACTTCTGAAGTACCTCATAGCATTTCCTGCCGGCATAATCCTCTATGCCGTACAGTTCCATTGACCTGCGGTTCATATATACCATCTCATAGGTTTCAGCGTCAGCGGCATAGACGCATTCACCGAGATTTTCAAAGAATTCCCATATCTGCTTCATATTTTCCCCCATTATTTATTACTCTCGCTTAATCAAGCCGATAATACACCTTATTAAATCAGGAAGGGATTGCAAAAGAGAGCCACAAAAAGAGAAAGTCAATAATAAATACTATTATATTATATCACGAATTTTGACAAAAGTCAATATTTTATCGTAATAAATGTCGTTTTTACTCAAATTCAGCCCTAATGTCCAAATCTGTGCTTTTCAGAGAGCTGCTGCTCAAAAAGCATTCATATTTATATTGACACATGAAACAAAAAAAGCCGTCATTATATCAGCGCCCCAATAATTATTAACTGAAATACGAAGGTAACTACAATGGCAAACAAGAGAAACGATACCGCGCACTTATTTAAATTGTTGAAACCGCAGCAGTTTTTGAGAAGAGCGAGGTTAAGGTTTGGGAGTGCCGTAACTGCGGTCATATCGTTGTTGGCACAAAGGCTCCCGAAGTCTGCCCGGTTTGCGCTCACCCCATGAGCTACTTTGAGATCAGCGCACAGAACTATTGATCGGCATTACAGTAATCAGCTCCTTCACGTTCGTGCAGGATTTTTTGCAGAAGTTGTTTTTGCGAATGTTTATAGCTAGATTAATATTTATCCTTGTGTTTAGATTAATTATATTAAGAGTTTTTT
>CAMAGG010000075.1 GCA_945833805.1 uncultured Clostridia bacterium
AACGGTTTTCATGCTGTCTAGGGCTTTGCACAGCGGATTATTTTCAAATCCTCCCCAGATAAGCAGCGAGAAATCCGTTTCCGCCGCTGCCGAACGCAGAAAATCAGCGCACAGCTTTTTATCGTTGTCCTTGACATACAAGAAAGAAACAACTCCGTGATTTATCACGCTCCCCGGCTTGGGAAATTCCGGATATCCCAGAAGCCTTGTCGGGAGCTTTGACAGCAGCTTATAGATACCGCCGTATGAGCACATCTTATACTGCTTGAATTTCTGCTGATCACCGATAAAACAGCAGGCTAGGATCTCTCCGTTTTCGCGATAACAGAAAAAATCCTTTTTTCCGAAGCCGGGATAATTCTGGTCGGCAGGAACTAAGCTCTGCGCGGAAAAGTGGGTTTTCATCAGCAGCTCAAAGCCGTCCGTGTTGTTTTTTTCGACCGGGAGCAGCCGTTTTCCTCCGTGAAAGCAATAGGTGGTGTAATGTCCGAGATATCTGTATTCCGGCATATTCCGGTGCTTTTTTTCAAGCAGGGAGATCGCGTCTGCGTTGGCGTCAAGTATCGTTGTGTAGCAGTATTTGCAGTCCGAAATCCCCTCATGAAGAAATTCGTATGCCGCGGCAATAAACGAGATCTTACGGCGGTAGTCCGGGTGTATTTTAAGCCCGGTCAGATAGGCGCAGTTTTCCACCACTCCGTTCACATATTCCCGTCTGACAACAGCCCCGCCCACGGCGGCAGTCCTGCCGCTTTCGTTGTCGATTATCACCATGATACGGTTGAGGTCGCCGTCAGCCGAAAAAGACTCATAGGGAGCAGGATCCCGCAGATACTGCACGCTTATCCCGCCGCTGAAGCTGCCGCTTTCAAATATCTCTCTTATCCCCTCATTGTCGGAGCAGTCTGCAAATCTCAGCGTATATTTATTATTTCGGAAGTTCATCAAGATTTTCTCCGATCGGAACGTTCATTTTCTGGTCGATCTCTTCGCCGAGCCGCAGGTTCATTCCCCAGAAAAGCCACCATAACAGCGGGCTTGTCCTGCCCATGGAAGCAAAGCCCCTGCTCATCACGGTTTTAGGCGCTGAGAATTCCTTTCGCGCGTCCCGGCAGAGCCTGCTCAGCTTTTCGGCGGAGATACGCTTCGGGTTAAAGGCAAGCTCGCCGTAATTATAACCCTCCGCAAGCCACCACTTATCGTATATCAGGCGGTTGTCGGCTTTGAGCCTGTCGTACAGCGCGGTATTCGGGAAAGGCAGAAGATGATTGAACGCGGCGGTGTAGAAATTATGCTTCTTTGCGAACTCCACAGCGTCGTTTATCGTGCGCTCGTCATCGTTGTCATAGCCGAAAACAAAGGTTGCGTAGATGCCTATTCCCGCGTCGTGAATGCGCTTCACAAGCTCGTCGCGTTCGCCAAGCGCGTAATTAAAGGACTTGTTCATCTGCTGGAGATTTTCCTTGTTAAGGCTTTCAAAGCCGATGAGGATTATCTCGCAGCCGCTCTTTTTCATGGCGCGGAGCAATGTTTCGTCCTTAGCCATTGAGAGAGTTCCCTGCCCCGCCCATTTGATTTTCAGCGGGGTGATCTCCTCAAACAGTTTCATTGCGTTTGGGCGATCGGCAACAAGATTGTCGTCAACAAGGAATGTATATTTATGCTTTGATTTTCTGATATCGTCAACAATAAGGCTGTGGTCGCGAGAGTAATATTTGCTGCAATAAAACTTTGAAATGGAGCAGAATTCACAGCTGTGACAGCAGCCTCTGCCGGTTTCCACCAGCGACACCGGGAGGTATTTCTTACCCGCAAAGATGCTCTTGTCCGGCTGAACGTCATATTCGCCGACGCCGCCGAGATATGTCTGTTTCAGCGCGCCGTTCCTCAGATCCTCAAGCATAGTCCCCCACACAGTTTCCGCATTGCCGACGATAACGCTGTCGCAGTACTGAGCCGCTTCCTCCGGGCAGAGGGTGACGTGATATCCCCCCAAGACCACCGGGATTCCTCTCTCCCGGAACTTTGCCGCGATATTGTAGCTCCGCTTCGCGGTGTAGGTTTCCACCGTGATACAGACAAGGTCTGTATTGGTGTTGTAATCAATAAGCTCTATTCTGTCATCGAAAAGCTCGGTTTCTATTCCGGCAGGGGTCAGCGCTTTTAGGGTCGCTATCGTAAGCGGCTCCATTTTCCATGTGCCGATGTATTTCTTTCCGGGCTTTTTTCCGATTGCGGGAAGAATGAATGTAATTTTCATATCAATGTCCTTTACAGTACCGGAATATCCGAGTTGTCGCACATTACCTCACGGGTGAATTTATGCCATTTGTCAGCATAGCCCTTATAGCCGAGGTTGAGCGGGATCGAAAGCCACGGGCTGTGACTGAACGGAGCAAGTCTTTTCATGATATTTGCATTTGAATAGGTCGCGCGCCACGCCCGGTCTGTTCCGGCTTCAAGCTGCTCCTTTGTCATGAGCTTGGGAGTGAAAACGCAGTGCTGAACATCGTACATTGCCCAGTTGCGTTCAACTATCCTTCCCTCCTGCTCAAGCTGCCTGTAATACTGGGTCTGTGGGAACGGCGTAAGTATCGAATATCTGGGCAGATCTATCTTCGCCTTGATTATCATTTCAACAGTGCGGTCGAAAACGCTCTCGTCCTCCTCGTCGCCGCCGAAAGCAAAGCAGCCCTGAACAAGGATTCCGTTGTCGTGCAGCTTTTCCATGAGGGTAACATAGCTGTCCACCCTGTTCACACCCTTGTGTATGTACTTCTGGGATTCCTGAGTTATCGACTCAAAGCCGATGAGCAGCCCCTTGCAGCCGCTTTTTCTGAATATCGTCATAAGCTCGTCGTCAATTCCGAGGGAGGAGGTAACAAGTCCCAACCAGATTATCTTCAGCGGTATTATCGCCGTAAATAGCTCGATCGCATAGGCTCTGTCGGTGATGAGATTTACGTCCGGGAATACAACGTGCTTTGTATTCAGCGCTTCTATCTCAGCCACTACCTCTTTCACCGGACGCTTGTACACAGTCTTTCCGAAAGCGGCAGGATACGCGCAGAAGCTGCATGTGTGGCAGCAGCCCCGGATAGCCTCGACGGTCTTGGTGGTGATGTACCTGCTGGATTTGAGCAGCTCCCGCCGGGGAGTTGGTCTGCCCACAATGGTGAAATCGCTGTTCTGGTGGTAGAATTTCTGATAGCTGCCGTTTACATAATCATGAATGAACTGCGGAAAGGTCTGCTCAGAAAATCCGGTGAAAACCACATCTGCGTGCTGCGCAGCCTCCTCCGGAAGCATAGAAGGGTGAACTCCTCCGAGCATGACCGTCTTTCCCATTTTTCGGAAATAATCCGCATAGGCATAGCACCGGGGAGCAGTACCGGTTATGCAGGTGATCCCGATAAGCTCCGCGTCAATGTCAAGAGGTATCTTCTCGGCGGTTTCATCGTATATCCTGACCTCTGCGTCCACGTCCTCCGGCACTAAAGCCGCCAGCGTGGTAAGGGTCAGCGGCGCATAGTGAAGCGATCTCCCGAAGCTTCCGGAATATCGGTGCATTGCTCCGGCAGGGGCAAGCAAAGCGATTTTGAGCATTGTGTTTTATTTCCTTTCAAAGTAGTCGCCCCAGCCGCTTTTCCGGCTGAGATACGCGGGCTTTATATCGCCAATTCTCATTCCGTCGCTGGCAAGGCGTGAAATATATGCGTTCTTCGGATCTCCGCAGACGACAGTTACCTCTGCCTGCGAAAGCTGCCCTAACTGGCGGCAGTAATTATAGTGATAACTCTCGCGAAGCGCCTTGTCAAGCAATTCTCCCGAAACGCTTTCCGCGGTAGTATACAGATAGTATCTGTTTCCCTCCGGCGCTAGCAGGCAGAAGCAGTCCGCAATGCCAAGCCCCCGGCAGACATTCCGCACAAAATCCTCAGTGAGCTTCTCACCGAAAAGGTCGGATGTAACTCCCCCTCTGCGCAGGAATTTAATTCGCGGCGGGTGATCTGGATAAACCTCAAGAACCTCAATTATATCCCCGATACAGTATCTGTAAAAACCGCCGCCGGTGGTGACGATGACCTCATATTCCCCCGGAGAAAGTTTGTCGGCGGTCACAATTTCCCCGTCCGACAAGCTGCGGAACTCAAAAAAGTGTGAGTAAATGCTGAGCCGCGCGCCCTCCTCACCGCAAAGCGGAAACGAGATGAAGCACTCTGTCGCAAGCAGTCCCTTCGGCTGAATATACACACCGGGGAAACTCTTTTCTACCTCTCCGATCTGATCCGCCGCGCTTCCGTCCGCCCAACAGCTTATTATTTTTAAGTGGGGAAAAATCCTGTCGAAACGGTCATTCTCTGCGGCTTCAAGAAAAGCACATCTCCGATTTTCCGGCAGCTCTTCCGCAAGCTCCGCCGCATTATCCCGTATAAAATCGCAGAGTATTGTCAGAAACGTGGGATTCCACACGGATATCAGCGTAAGCTCCCGGCATTTCAGAAGCTGAACGGCGGTCTTTCGGTAAAAATCCCGCATATCCTCGGAGAATTTCACGCTGCCGTCAACCGCGAAAAGCTTTCGCATTATACCCTGCTCGATGAAGCCGAAATACTCTGCGTCCTCCTCAAAGCCTATGGGGATTCCCGCTTTTGTGAAACTTTTCCCGGAGGTCACCGGGGTGATAGACCAGTAGCTTTTCCCGGCATCTGCGCCGCTCACATTAGTGTAAATATCACACAGCCACGGCTTTATTCCCCGCTGGAATTCGTCTTTAAGGGATTTGGTATAGGGAATGAGCTTTTTCCCGCCGGAAGAACCGCTCGTCAGCTCAAACAGCCGTATTTTTTCGGCGGTAAGCACGTTCTTTTCTCCGTCCGCCGCAGCGGATATGTACGGCTCGTAATCCTCGTAAACGGTCAGCGGAACTCGCCGCGCGAAATCCTCATAGCTGCATATTTCCGCAAAGCAGTACTTTCTGCCGTAAACCGTATTGGAATTTCTTTTCAGCAGCTTCAGAAGATAGTCCGTCTGCACCCTTTGAACGCTGCACGGCGCGGTAAATTTCCTGTACTCCCCGCTATACAGCAGGCGGCAGACGCCGTTTAATATCCTGCACCCGGCGCTCATTTGAACAGCAGCTCCACAGTGCGCTTTTTCAGCGCGGACTTGTCTATTTTTGCAAGGCAGGCGAGGTCGTTTCCGTTTACATATCCGGGATTTGCGCCGCAGAAATAGGCTATATCCTTGTTCTTCAACTCATGAGCGCCTACGTCTGCAACGCCGGATTTCAGCTTGTCCTTTGTGCTTTTGTACTCGATCACACCGCTTTCCGGATTGTATTCCTCCGGGTACAGCGCCGAGGCGTAAGCGTTGATTATGCTTTGCTCATACTTTGGAGTGTCGCAGCGGTAGTTCGGGTAGAATTCCGACCAGAAAAGCGGCATGATGCGGTAGGTCTTGTACCCCTTGCAGATAAGGAACCAGTAGAACTCATCGTATTTCTCCGCGAATTTAAACCAGAACCGCGCCCAGACCCTGAACAGCTCGATATCCCCCCAGTGATCCCTGTGGATTATGGTATCTCCGGAGAACATACCGTGTATCTTTCTGCCGTCCACCTCAAGCTCCATTACTTTCTGCGTGGTGAAGCCCACAATTCCGTCCGTTTCATGACGGAGGATAAGGCAGTAATCCTTATTGAAAAAATCGCGCCTGAAAACGCTTTCATCAGTGTTATCATAAAACTGCGCCATGAGCGAGTACATTGCCGAGATCTCTTCCTCGGTGCATTCGCTTATCGGCTTTACTGTTCCTTTAAGCATTTTCATTCTCCTTACTTCCGGATCTCAGACCGAACCTCATTCCCTGCTTCTTGAAAACTTCTTTTCTGAAAAGAGGATTGTATATCAGGTAAGTCGCGAACCTGTACGGATTTCGCATATTAGTGCGCGGTTCAAGCGCTCTTTTGAAGATTGACAGCGGGCTGTTGAAGCGCCGGCGGCAGTCAAAGGAAACCTCCGTCAGCTCCTCCGGGGGCATGTTTTTGGGAATTATGCTTGCGTAATTAAAGCGGTAATCCTCGTGCAGCCACCACTTGCCGTCATACAGCAGACGCCCCTCCCGCTCCAGTTTTTCGTAGAGCGGAGTATTCGGATACGGCATGAGGATATTGAATGCCGCAAAGGTAAACTTGTTTTTTATGGCGAAATCGCAGGTCGCCCGGATAGATTCCAGCGTGTCGCCGTCATGTCCGACGGTAAACGCCGCCCATGTCTGCAAGCCCCATTTGCGTAGCTGTTCGATCTCGTCCCTGTACATATCCGCAGAGCCTTTTTGGTTAGTACCCTTGTTCATCTCCGAGATACAATCAGGAGATATCGACTCAAATCCGATGACCAGCCCCAGACAGCCGCTTTTCACCATAAGCTCCATAAGCTCACGGTCGTTCAGCATATCAATGCTGCCCTGACTGACCCAGTGTATTTTCAGCGGGATAAGGGCGCGGAACAACTCCTTAGCCTTTTCCCGCTCGCAGACTATATTATCGTCCACAAAGAACAGCAGCTTCCTTTTCTGGGACTTTATCTCCTTTATGACGTCCTCCACCGGACGGCAGAAGTGACGCGCCTTGAAATACACTGACGACGCACAGAAGCTGCATTTGTGGCTGCACCCTCTTGAGAATTGCAGCAGAGTTATCGGTAGATACCCCTTGCCCTCAAAAATATCCCGGCGGGTAATCACATTCTTCTGCGGGCAGGTCGGCTGCACCGGCTCGTAGCGCTTTTTCAGCTCGCCGTTTCTGAGATCCTCCAGCATTTCCCCCCAGACCGGCTCAGCGTCCCCCACTATCACGCAGTCGCAGTGCTCCGCGACCTCATCCGGGATAAGCATTGCGTGCATTCCTCCCATGACGGTCTTTACGCCGCGCCTGCGGTACTCCTCGCTTATCTCATAGGCTCGCCGCGCAGTGAAGGTTTCAACTGTTATCGCTACCAAGTCGGTAGGCTCGTCGTAAGGTATCTTCTCCATGCGGTCATCGTACATCACTACATCGAAATCTCCGGGAGTGAGCGCCGCAAGAATACCAAGCTGGAGCGGCTCCATTCTTGCCTCGTCAACATACAGGCTGTGTTCGCGTCTGCCGATATTCGGCTTAATCAGCGTCAGTTTCATTCAGAATACCTCCCAGAAGCTGCCCCTGCTTCCTGTGAATTTCTTTGTGGGAAATAATATTCGCCAGAATAAATACCAGCAGGTTCATCGGCAGGAAATTGACCGGATTTGAAAAAAGCCGCTTCAGTACGCACCTTACCGAATAGAAATCCGTGCGCATTTTAAGGCAGCCGTCCCGGAGCTGCTCCGGGGTCATGTTTTTCGGCTGGAATGCGGTTTCG
This sequence comes from uncultured Clostridia bacterium, assembly GCA_945833805.1. Taxonomy (GTDB): domain Bacteria; phylum Bacillota; class Clostridia; order Oscillospirales; family Ruminococcaceae; genus CAG-115. The sequence continues at coordinate 7,401 of CAMAGG010000075.1, forward strand.
CCGTATCTGTACCTGTCAGAAAGCCACCATCTTTTATAGAGCAGCCTGCCCTGCTCCTCCATGCGGGAATATACCTCGGTTCCGGGCATGGGGATCAGCGGATTGAAATTTGTGACGGCGAGCTTGTTTTTTACCGCAAATTCATAGGTACGGTCAAATACGTCGGTATTATCGCCGTCGCAGCCCAGCACAAAGGTTCCGTAAATAAGCAGCCTGTGGCGATAGATGCGCTTGATAACTTCCTCAAAATCCGCCGAACGGTTTGCGGTTTTGTGCATCTCGCCAAGACTTTCGGGATTAAGGCTCTCAAAGCCCATAAGCACAAGAAAGCACCCGGATTTTTTCATTTCCGTCAGCAGCTCGTCGTCCCGTGCTGCGTCCATGCTGATCTGACACGCCCATTTCTTTTTCAGCGGCGCAATTCTTCTGAACAGCTCGATTGCCGAAGCCCTGTCGTAAAACAGATTGTCGTCAACGAAGAAGATTATTTTCTCTCTTGACTGCCGTAGTTCCTCATAGATCACTTCTGCGGATTTCCGGCGAACGCACTTGTACATTGTCTTTATGGAGCAGAAGTCGCAGTTGAATTTGCAGCCCCGGGAGATCTGATACACTCCTATCCCGTAGTAGCCGTGCTTATAGACGGACCGATCCTCGTGAAGCAGCTCAAGCGGTCTGCTTTCGCCGGAAATGTACTTTTTCCGCGGTTTTCCCGCAGCGCAGTCGGCAAGAAATTCCCCCCATGAGTCCTCCGCGTCGCCGATTATCACCGAGTCGGCGTATTTCAGTATTTCATCGGGCATAACGCAGGCATGAAATCCGCCCATGACTATAATATTCTTGTCTGTTCTGTATTTTTTTGCAAGAATGTAAGCTCTCTTTGCCGTAAAGGTTTCCACCGAAAACGCTATGATGTCCGAGTCTATCTGCTCAGGGAGTTTTTCGACCCGCTCATCAATAAAATCTATTTCATGTTCCTCCGGGGTGAGGTTTTTGATTATGCTGAAAAGAAGCGGCTTCATCGCGTCTGAACTTATGTGTTCAAACATATTCAGCCGTATAAACGTAATTTTCACTTTCTGAACCTCTTATCTATCCCCAGAAATTTAAAGCCTATATTTGCGCCGAGCAGAATAAACACATATCCGTTTTTCCGCCACGGCGAACTGAAGGTGCGTTTCAGCACCCTGCGCCAGCTGTACGCTTTCTTCCAGACAATGCGGTATATCTCATCAAGTCTTTCCGCAGAAAAATTCACCGGTGTGAACACTGCGTTGTGCTGGTTGTATCTGCTCCAGTCCCTTGTAATAAGTCTGCCCTGCTTTTCAAACTCCTCGAAAAGCTTCGTACCGGGGTATGGCGTAAGAACCGCAAAGCGGCACAGATCCAGACCAAGCCTGTCCACACGCTCCGGAAGCGCCAGAAGTTCCTCCTCGGTGTCGCTGTCAAATCCCAGCACAAAGCAGCCGTTCACAGCCATTCCGTGGCTGTGGATATTGTCGATTATCTCCTTGTACTTATCTGCTTGGTGAAAACGCTTTCCAACGCCTGTCAGCGACTGTGAATTAAGCGATTCCAGCCCGATAAGCACACCCCGGCAGCCGCTTTCGTAAGCAGCCTGCATAAGCTCATGGTCATACCCGAAATCAGCGGTCGCGTTCGACGCCCACAGTATTTTCAGCGGCTTCAGCGCACGCATAAGCTCCAGCGCGTATTCACGCTTTCCGAAAAAGTTCGGGTCGTAGAAAATCACCATCTTCGCTTTCAGCGACTTTATTTCATTCACAACGCTTTCCACAGGGCGCGGATCGCTTTTCCACATAGTCCTCATGGAGCAGTATTTGCAGCAGTTTGAGCAGCCTCTGTCGGCAACAACTGCGGGGATCTTCAGCTTTCGTCGCTTGGTTATTTTGTTCCTTGCGGGCATCGGAAAATCTGCGGGACATACATTGTAATTCCTGTACTTCCTTTTTGGTTCTCCGGCGGAAAAATCCCTCACAAATTCCGGAACTGATATTTCGGCAGGACCGCAAATGACAGTATCGCAATGCTGCAATACCTCATCGGGAAGAGCAGTTGCGTGATACCCGCCGCACACTATGTATGAGCCTCTTTTACGGAACTCATCGCAGTGCTTGTACGCGGTAAGGCTGGACGACGTATCAAAGGAAAGCATCACAATATCGTACTTTTCCTTGTCATAGCTCACCCTCTGCGAATTTTCATCTATAAGGTCGATCTGCTCAAAAACTCCCTCCGGAATGAGGGAATATATCACGGCAAGCGTCAATGACGGATATGAAAGAAGATTGGAAAAACGACCGCGGTAAGACCGCTCCGAACCGTTCCATACATGTATCATCAACAGCTTCATCTGCACAACTCCTTGCCCCGGCTTACGGAATGATCCGCTGCCGATACTCACTTGACGTATTATTTCACAATAGCATAATTTGTCAATGTAATCATATCACATATAATGATTTTTGTCAAGGTGAAAGGACTTGTGCGGAACGATGTCCGATTTTTCAAAACGCTTTTTACGTTTATTCAGGCATGAAATAGACGATTTATCGTGCATAATATTTCAGGTAGTAAGCGGGGATATGTTCACATATATCCTGAGAACTACCGAACCTACCTGCACTATCTGGTATAACAGCATTTCCTTTGGCAAGAGATCGCTTGCTGCTCTGAACAACTGTATGCTGGCGAGCCTGTTTTTTACCTTAGATTTACAATATAAGTGCAACACACAATAAAAAAGTAACCCATCAGGCAGCCTTAGTGAGATATAATGGGAGTTACACTGTGGCTCTCTCCACGTCAATGTGAATGCTGCCCTTTGCGTTCTTCCCTGTGACAACTATGGGATAAACGCCGTGCATTGGAGCCTCTACGGTAAATTGCTTTACTGTTCCGTCTCCCTGATAGATCACAGTTCCGTCCGGTGCCGTAATCTTCATGACCAGCGATCCCTTCTCCGTCTCAAACAGAATTTTGAGCGTGTCTCCCTGCTTTAGCTCAAAGGAGTGGGAGTCTGTGCAGTTCATAACTTTGACGTCTAATTTGTAGGAATCCGCGTTCTTTGCGCTGCTGCCGTCAAATGAGGGCGTACAGCCTGTAAGGGACAGCAAAAGGATGCAGGCGGTCAGGGCGATGCAAAAAACATTCTGATATTTCATAATAGTTTCCTTCTGTTTTTTTCTGCGGGAGCGCCCGACGAAGAACACCACCAGAACGATCCCGGCTGCCAACAGCGGCAGCGCCGCCATAATAATGTCACGCATAAATTTACACTCCTTTGTTTCAAAAGGTATTATCTGAATCCGCAAAACTCGAAATAACCCGGATAAACGGTACAAGCAGCAGAACGCATACAAGAACAGAGCCGCCGAGCTGCCCGTAAGACATCCACACATTTGATTCCGGCGGGCAGGGATAAATCATCGCCACAGCCCCACCAGCAAGCTGATAGCCGCTCCCGAATAGTACATGATTTTATACTTTTTCATCGGTTTTCACAAGCCTGTTCCCTTTCGCTTTTGCGAGCAGTCATTCGGAGCAGATAGATAAAATATGCCAACAGTACGATAAACTGTACCGCGCCCAAAATAATTTCAAACTGCGCGCAGCCATCTCCGCTGATGAAGGAGCAGAAGTCGTGCAGGGCGTGAAGCAGTACGCAGGGGAGAAGACTGCGCCCCTCCGCGAAAATCAAGGCAAGTATCATTCCGTAGACCAGCGCGAAACAAATCTGTAGGATAGTTTCAAAAAGCTCCGCGCCGCCTGCAATATTCAGAATATGGCTCAGCCCAAAAAGGACGGAGGAAATTATCATTGCCTTTATAGTGCCGTGCTTCAGCCACAAGCCGCAGATAATGCCCCGGAAGAAGATCTCCTCCGCCATCCCGATCCCAAGCGTCAAAAATAAGTTTGCTAGAATAAATACCGCACCGCCATTAAGGTTTATTCCCGCGGCAAAAGGGGAAAATGCAACGAGCAAAAGCGGCACAAAATATAGCATTCTCTTTGCTGCCCCTTTTTCCGCACCGTGAAATCCGAGTTTGGAGATCCCCTTGAATCTGATAATGTAATACGCTAATGTGATAATGACAAGCCCCCAGATAACAGCGCCCCTGATAAGCGCAGAGGGTACTCCCTCTATTCCCGTGATCACAACGATTGCACCCTGCGCGAAAAAGAACAGCAGCAGCAAAATCGTCGCCAAAGCTGTTTTAAGAAAGATTCTTTCCTGTTTCATTTTAGCCTCCTGTTCCGATAATACTAATTCTTAATCACCTTATAGACAAAGTCTATAAGGTGAGCCGCCCGCAAGGCGACTAGTCAAAACCTTTGGTTTTGACAGAATCAGTATTGAACGACTTTCC
>CAMAGG010000076.1 GCA_945833805.1 uncultured Clostridia bacterium
GATAATCCTCATATGATACACCGTTTTTCTTAGAACGAAATCCCTTGCGGAAATCTGCAAAAAACTGTATCAACTTTGTTGGAGAACCAAAGTATGTGTGCCAGATTTTAATTTTTAGGACAAACTTCCTACATTGTTCATTGAATGCCACGGCAAAAAGTGGTATAATTAATAATCGCCAAAGAGAAATACAATGCAGACAATTGATCTGGAGTGAAGCCAATGAGTACACAAAAGAAAAAGCAATCACCTATCGAAAAGGTAGCCGCGATCATTGTTGACAAGCGGAAAGCGTTCTATCTGTTCTACATAATCGCGTCGATATTCTGCGCTATCGCCACCGGCTGGACGCAGGTAAACAACGACCTCACCAGCTATCTGCCGGACACCACGGAGACCCGTATGGGTCTGACCCTTATGGACGAGGAATTCGTGACCTTCGGTTCGGGAAGTATCATGCTGGACAACGTGACCTTCGATACCGCCGAGCGAGTAGCCGCAGAGCTTGAAGAAATAGACGGCGTGACCTCTGTTGTCGTGGAGAACGACGAGGACAGCTACAAAAACGGCGCTGCACTGCTTTCAGTCACATTTGACGGCGAGGCGGAGGATCAGATATCCAAGGACGCCATGATCGCCATACGGGAAAAACCGGAATCCTACGACGCATACATCTCCAGCGAGGTGGGAAACAGCAGCGCTGAAACCATTGCCGCCGAAATGCAGGTGGTCGTTCTTATCGCGGTGGTTATCATTATAGCCGTGCTTTTATTCACATCGCATACCTACATGGAAGTCCCGGTCATGCTGATGACTTTCGGTATGGCGGCTCTGCTGAATATGGGTACGAACTTCATATTCGGCGAGATATCGTTTATTTCCAACTCAATTGCAGTAGTGCTTCAGCTTGCACTTGCTATCGACTACGCAATCATTCTCTGCAACCGCTACACCGAGGAACGCACAACAATGGAACCCCGGGAAGCCACAATAACGGCGCTCAGCAAGGCTATCCCGGAAATCTCTTCAAGCTGCCTAACCACTATCTCCGGTATGGTGGCAATGATGTTTATGCAGTTCAAGATAGGCTTTGACCTTGGTATCGTGCTGGTAAAGGCTATCCTGTGCAGTATTTTCGTGGTGTTCACGCTCATGCCCGGACTGCTGATGTCATTCTCGCCGCTTATCGACAAAACCCACCACCGCTACTTTGTGCCGAAGATCACCGCGATAGGCAAGCTGGCTTCAAAGACAAAATTCATATTGCCTCCGATATATGTGGTGTTTCTGGTTGTCAGCTTCGTGCTGTCTAGTAACTGTAACTATGTGTACGGCTATTCTACGCTTTCGACGATCACCAGAAATTCCACGCAGATCGCCGAGGAAAAGATCAAAGATACCTTTGACACCAGCAACCTTGTGGTAGTCATGGTACCCGCCGGCGATTACAATAAGGAACACCGCCTGCTGGAACGTCTGGAGAGCCTGCCGGAGATAGACTCCGCAATGGGGCTTGCGAATATCGAAGCAATGGACGGCTATATGCTGACCGACGCGCTTACTCCGCGGCAGTTCGCAGAGCTTACCGACATGGATATTGAGATAGTCCAGCTAGCCTACTCGGCATACGCAGCCTCCGAGGAGAACTACGGGCAGATAGTAAGCTCCGTGAACAACTACGCTGTTCCGCTCATTGATATGTTCGGCTACATTTACGATCAGAAAGAGGCAGGCTACGTCACCCTTGACGACGATCTCAACAAGGACATAGACGACCTCAACGAACAGCTCAACGATGCGAAGCTCCAGCTAAGCACCGAGAATTACAGCCGTATGCTGCTGTTCACGAATATCCCGGAGGAGGGCGAGGAGACCTTTGCGTTCCTTGACGACCTGCACGAGATAGTATACGAATACTACCCCGACGGCGCATATATAGTTGGCGACTCCACCAGCGATTACGATCTGGGTACCAGCTTCGCGACTGATAATATGCTGGTAAGCGTGCTGTCGTTCCTGTTCGTTCTGGTGATACTTGTGTTCACTTTCAAGTCGGCGGGACTTCCGGTGCTGCTGCTGGCAATAATTCAAGGCTCTATCTGGATAAACTTCTCTTTCCCGGTGCTTTCGGGTACGAACATTTTCTTTATGAGTTACCTTATCGTAAGCTCTATCCAGATGGGCGCGAACATCGACTACGCGATCGTTATTTCCAGCCGCTACACCGAGCTGAAAAAACAAATGCCGATCAAGGACGCTATTGTAGAAACGCTCAATTTCGCATTCCCGACGATCATCAGCTCCGGCGCGATACTTGCGATAGCCGGTATGCTGATAGGAATTCTGTCCTCCGACGAGGCGATCTCCTCAATTGGTCTATGTCTGGGCAGAGGTACGTTTATTTCAATATTCCTTGTTATGTTCGTGCTGCCGCCTATTCTGCTTCTGGGTGATACTATCATTGAAAAGACCTCGTTCACCCTCAAGCGCAGAGATATCGTTCAGCACCGCTCCGGCTACATGCGTGTGAACGGTCATGTACGCGGCTACGTTTCCGGTATCGTTGATGCGCAGATATCCGGTGTAATCCACGGCGAGCTGAGTGCGCAGCTTGACAGTGAGAACTCCGACGAGCTGAAACAGCGGGTAGACCGGCAGATAATCAATCACATCGACCCCGACGGGAAACACATCGCCGACATCGACGGTATTTTCGGCAGTCCGTCGTCCGATGACGTGGACGATATCATGGAAGAACCGGAGGGTACAGAAGTATGAGAACAAGAAAAATCATTTCTATTGCCGCTGCGGTCGTACTTGCGCTGGCTATTCCGGCAAATGTTATCGCGGAAACTGCCGCGCCTGCTACACCTAACTCATCTGCTGCGGGACAGACAGCAAAGCGTGAGCTTATCATTTCTGACGCCGCCGGATTTTTGAATTTCGCCGAAAACTGCCGGCTGGACTCTTACAGCAAGGATCTGTATGTAACTCTATCCGCTGATATAACCCTCTCCGGGGAGATCACCCCGATACCGATATTTGGAGGTACGTTCGACGGAAACGGTCACACTATCTCCGGGCTGAACATCACCGGCGACGGATCATACGTCGGGCTTTTCAGATACGTCCAGCGGGGCGCGCTGGTGAAAAATCTCACCGTAAAGGGAACGGTGTCCCCGGTGGGCAGCGCTGAATACGTCGGCGGTATCGTGGGCAGCAACTCCGGCAACATCACGGGCTGCACCTTTGAAAGCTCAGTAAAGGGTATCAACTATGTCGGCGGTATCTCGGGCATTAACGAAAACAGCGGACTTATCTCAAATTGCAGCAGCTCCGGGGCGATTTCCGGCGAACACCTTTCCGGCGGCATTGCTGGCAGCAGCTCCGGCACGATACTTAACAGCGTCAGCCGGTGCAGCGTCAATACCACCGCTTCAGAAGCCAAGCTGTCTATCCGTGATATTGACTGGGACAGCATAATTTCACAGGAGGAGCCTTCCCCTATGTCGGACGCAGGCGGTATCGCGGGCTTTTCCGACGGGATAATACAGGGCTGCGAAAACTACGGCACGGTGGGATATCCGCATATCGGCTACAATGTCGGCGGTATTGTCGGCAGACAATCCGGGTATGTCAACAACTGCGTGAACCACGGCGAGATATTCGGGCGAAAGGACGTCGGCGGCATTGCCGGACAAATGGAGCCTTTCCGCAGCATTGATTTCGACGAGGACACGGTACAGAAGCTGCTGGACGAAATGGATATTCTCAGCGGACTTACCGACCGGCTTATCGAGGACGCAAGATCCGCCGGCGGCGCGGTGAACGACGAGGTTCAGGGGCTTACATGGCAGATGGAGAAGCTGCGTAATTCCGCGGACGATATCGCCGACCGCACCGACGTCATCTACAACGGCTGGGCAGACGGTCTGAACGAGATCTCCGCACGGGTGGACGAGGCTCTGGACGGCATTGCCCCGGCTCTGGACGGATTTCAAGAGGGGCTGGATCTTCTCAGCCAGTTCAGCAGCTCACTTGAGGAGGTTTTCGACCAGATAACCGCCACTAATGACGATATGCAGGCGGCTATCGACAGCGCGCAGGAGGGCATAGACTCCCTCAACGCTGCGATAGACGAGATATCCGCCGCCCTTGACGATATCAGCGCAGCCGCACAGGAATTAAGCGCGGCAATGGGCGACACCGACCGTGTGAACGACGCGGTAAAATCCATGATCAAGGCACTGAACAACGCCAACGGCGAGGTCAAAACTATCTGCAATGCGCTGACGAAGATTGGCGAAGCCTGCGACGATCTTGAACAGTGGGTCACCGGACGTGATTTTGAGGAGCTGTCGGACGGGATAATCGAGCTTTCCAGAAGTCTGCAAGACGTTACTAAGGCGCTTAGCAAAATGAGCAGCGCAATGCAGAAGATCGTGAACTCAGTTGACGCTGACGAGCTGCAAGAGGGTCTTGACGAGCTGGACGAAGCAGTTGCCGAACTGAGCAAGGCGGCGATCCACGCGGCTGCCGCGCTGGAGGCGGCTTCACAGGAGATACCGGACACTGACAAAGCGTCCGACGAATTACAGGCTGCCGCGGATAATATTATTCAAGCCGCAGAACATCTCTCAAATGCCTCTGATCATCTCAGCAAGGCTGTTGACACACAGCAGCTAAAGGACGGTCTTTCCGAACTGGAAGCTGCCTGCGAGGAACTCAGCAAAGCGCTTTCAGAAGCGGAAAAGGCTATCGACAAGGTAACTGACGCATACGAGAATATCAGCAGCTCCAGAGTGCCGGAGAACACATACGACGATATTTCGGAGCAGCTAGACATCATCAACAAGTGTGTCCAGAATATCTCCGACTACGCCGACGACATCACCAACGCAATGAACGAGATAACCGACCAGATAGACACCGGGGCGATAAAGGACAGCATTGAAGCCATTTCAGCGGCTGCGGACAAGATCTCCGATTCCTCCGACGAGATAACCTCCGCCGGGGACAGCTTCAGCGAGTCTGCGGACTATGTTTTTGCGGTAATTGACACGCTGAACGACGCTTCTCAGTCCGCGTCGGACGCGTCCGCTTATCTGTCGGAGGCTTGCAGAGTGTTCTCGGACGCCTGCGGGCAGCTTGCGGATACCGTGAAAATACTGGGCGACAAGCCCGCGGTGGAGTTCCCCGCGACTGACGAAGAATTCACGGCGGCTGTTGACGGGTTTTCCGCGAACTTCTCCGGAATTATCAGCGCGATCTCCTCAATAAGCAGCACAGCGGAGGCGCAGAGCGACGTCCTGCTGGACGATATTCAGGCGATATGCGACGAGTTCGACAATATCTCTGATATCCTTCAAGAGCTTAAAGACAAACTGATGACTAAGGAAGAGGACGACAGCTTCACCACCGACGTTTCGGAGGACGACTCCACCAGCAGACAGGGCAAGGTGATGTCCTGCATAAATTACGGCGGCATACAGGGCGACCTCAATGTCGGCGGTATCACCGGGTCAATGGCTATCGACTTCGACTTCGACCCGGAGGACGATATCGCTTACTCCGGAGATACGTCGTTCAGCTTCAGCTACAAGGTGCGGGACATCATAGACAGCTGCACCAACACCGGAGAGATCACAGCCAAAAAGAACTACTGCGGCGGTATCGTCGGCAGAATGGAAATGGGCGTCGTGCGAAACTCCACCGAGAACGGCAAGGTCACCAGCACCAGCGGCAGCTACGCCGGAGGTATCGCGGGTTCATCAATGGCGGCGATAAGAAACTGCATAGCAAAGACATCTATCTCCGCGCTGGGATATGTCGGCGGTGTCGCAGGGCAGGGGCTTATCCTCACCGACAACGCTGCGATTCTCAATGTTTCCGACTGCACAGAGCGCTCCGGCTCTATCGCCGGGTATGTGGATTTCTCGGACGAAAATGCCGAGGTGCTGCGCAACAGCTTCGTTGACCGCGGAACGGCGGGAATCGACGGCATAAGCTACGCGGGGGCAGCCTCACCGGTAGATTTCGCGCGGTTCGCGCAGATCGCGGGCAGCACTGCTATTATCGACGTGAAATTCATCGTTGACGGAGAGGTGACAGACACCATTCAGGTTGACTACGGCGCGGCGCTCTCCCCGGACGAATTCCCGGATATCCCGGCAAAGGAGGGGAATTTCGCGAAGTGGTCGGAATTCGATAACGACTGCATAACGTTCCCAACGGAGGTGGAGGCGATATATACCCCCTACGTCACGGTGATCGAAAGCGCGGAGAAGTCCGGGGAATTCCCGCTGGTGCTGGCGGACGGGCTTTTCGACGACGGCAGCAGGGTAACTGTATCCACTGAAAGCAGCAGTGTTTTCCCGCCGGACAACAACAGTGAACTGCGGCTGGTGGAGATACGCAGCGACCTGCCCGACGGATCTGTCACGCAGCTTCGTTTCCTAGCGCCGGAGGGCAGAGGTTCGCTGAACATCATGCAGTATGTCAACGGCTCGTGGAAGAACGTGGGCTTCACCCGGAACGGGCATTATCTCATTGTGGAAGCGCCTCAGTTTGAAAGCGGTGTCGGCTCGTTCTGCGTTCAGCGGCAGCCTACGGACATTGTTCCGATACTGACAATCGTAGGGTGCGTCATTATCGCGGTCATCAATATTGTGCTGTGGACGATCCTCATCAAAAAGAAACGCGCCGCCAAGAAAGCGGCTGTTTCGGAACAGACCGAAGAAACCTCGAAATAAAAACAAGCGCGGCAGATACTACCCTGCCGCGCTTTGGATCTGTTCCGATTTTCAGCCGATAAACTCTACCTTGATATGCGGATTCTCCGCGGCGCACTCGTTCAGCACCCGCCGCAGCGCCTCGGCGGTCTTTTCGCCAAGACTCTGTTCCAGCGCGGAAGCGTTAGTTACGCGGATCACCGCTTCATACTCCATGATGTCCGTAAGGCAGTCGTGCAGGGCGTCAAGGTTCTCGCCGTAGCATTCGGGGAAATCAAAAGCGGCGTAGAATCTGCCGTGAAGCTGCTCCATTCCTCCGACAGAGGCTCCGTCAATAATAAGTGTGCGGTTTTCCATGCTCATTCCTCCCCGTAAAGCAGCGTGAAGCTCTCGTAATGGTCGTCAGTGTAGTATATCAGCCCGTCGTTTGAGAAAACGATACGCTTTGCGCCGCGGCTGCTCGCTCCCAGTGTGTCAATGTCGCACTCGGTGTAGCTCCTGCCGTCTTTCTCCGGCAGAAGACCCTCGTAGTTGCCGAAACGGCTGCCGCCTATGCATTTGCCCGGCGCGTAGGGCTCCAGCGAGCCGCCGCTCCAGCCAAGCTCCTGCGCCTCCTTTTTGGTTATGAAGTTCTGCGGAAGATGTCCGTAGGTGTGGATATACAGCGCCACGTCGTCGCGGCTGGTGTAGCTGCCGTTCTCGTCGATTTCCGGCAGCTCCGGCGATTCGGTGGTGATATCCGGGAGCGCCTCGGCGGTGAATACTTCGGTTTGCTCCACGGTCGGGGGAGCGTTGGGCTGTCCGTCGGTTACGGGCGGCTCGGCGGCAGGTTCTTCGGTAAACTCCGGCACTGATACCGCAGAGGAAATGTCCTCGGAAGAAACCACGCTCTCCGGTGCGCTTGGATCATTCGCGCAGGCGGTGAGGCAGAATATCATCAGCGCCGCCAGCAAAACAGATAATAGCTTTTTCATTTTGTCTGTCCTTTCTTTTGTAATATGATGAGTATACCACATATTCAGAGATTTGTAAAGCCGCCCGTGTGATACGGACGGCTTTGTCGTTAAATCTTGAGCCTGTCGATCTGCTCCTTGAGTATCCGCGCCTGCGCTGAAAGCTCCTCGCAGGAAGCCGCAGACTGCTCCGCCGTTGCGGAATTGGTGGCGATTACCTGCGATATCTGGTCGATACCCACAGTGACCTGCTTCAACGCGCCGGACTGCTGCTCCGCCGCCGCGGATATTTCAGCCACGATATTCGCGCTCTCCTGCGACAGCCGGATCACGTCGTTCATTGTTTCGTCGGTCTTGTGGGCAATTCCGGAACCATTCTCTACCGCCTGTATCGTGGAGGAGATAAGATCCTTGGTGCTGTTCGCAGATTCCGCCGATTTGGAGGCAAGGTTCCTTACCTCGTCCGCGACCACCGCGAAGCCCTTGCCTGCCTCGCCGGCTCTGGCGGCTTCTATCGCGGCGTTGAGCGCCAGATTGTTCGTCTGGAACGCAATGTCCTCAATGGTCTTGATGACGTCTGCTATTGCCACGGACTGCTGCTGGATCTGATCCATTGCGGACAGCATGTGCTCCATTTCATGCCCCTGCGCGATTATCTGGTCTGCGCAGTTGTTGGAGAGCTCACTAGTACTTTGTAAACCCTAAATCATAATAACAGGATAAAGATGCATGAGCTTGATTCTTGCATCATCTGTGGTGAACTGCCAGTCAACGCCTTTCTGAAGTGAATTTCTAGCCGCAGCCCACGGTCCAAGTAATGCTCTGAGCGTAGGCAAATCGGGTATTCTGTGATTTGCGATACATTGACGTCCGAGTGCAGACAGCTCGATCTCGGCAATATCTAGCCAGCTGCCGTGCTTGGGTGTGTAATGTATTTCAAGTCGTTCTGCGAGTGCTCTTGCGTACTGAGGCGGAAATGTTGCGTAAAGGGAGGCTATGTTATGAGTATTCAGATTGTCCATAACTAAAACGACCTTTTCAGCATCGGGATATTGTTTAGTAAGAAGCCATTCTATCTGTTTCGCCCAATCCTGCCGGGTTCTCCGTTCCTGTGCATCTGCATATCTCCAACCTGACGGCGGCTCGGTGAAAAGAAAAATACAAGCCGTACCGTTACGTATATATTGATAATCCTCATATGATACACCGTTTTTCTTAGAACGAAATCCCTTGCGGAAATCCGCAAAAAACTGTATCGGCTTTTCGTCCATACATACAACAGGATATGCTTTGTTATAGGGTCGGCTGTACACAGCAAGAACGTCCTCCATAGCAGCTACAAAAGCAGCATTTTGCTCCGGAGGGATACACCAACATTTTTTCAGGTTAGGCTTAAATTCGTTTTTTTAAGAACGCCTGAAACAGTAACATGGGATATTGAACTGATATACCCCAATTCAACGGTCTTATCAGCAAGCATCCTTAAAGTCCATTTGGAATACCCTTCGGGCGGATCACTGCAGGCCAGCGCAATGATATGAGCTTCAATTTCACCTGTCACCTTTGCAGGAACAGGTGGAGTTTCACGCTTCTTTCTGTTGATCGTTGCTTCAAGCCCTTTTTCGCAGTATGAAGCCCTTACAGTTTGAACGGTTGTAGGCATGGTGTGATAGGTTTCTGCTATCTCTGCAACGGTCATATACTTGTCGCTTCGTTTATCAGAAGCAAGAAGAATGTTTGCACGAAGTATCTTTCGGGCGCAACTTGTCCCTTTAGTAACAATGTCAAGAAGCTCTATCCTTTCCTGGTCGCTAAGCTCAATAATATATTTAAATGATGGCATTAATAACCCCCTTATATCGGTTATGATTATTATAGCACATCGTTTAGATTTATGCAAGTTTTAGATTTATCAAAGTACTAGACGCAATGCCACAAACGCTGATTGATCGGGAGATGTTTGATATAAATGGCAGATTGTACAGTGCCGCGCAGGTAAACATGCGTTACCATGACATTGGGTTTTCATTCAGAGTCAATCACCAGGAGTTAAAATAATGAAAAACAACAAACAAACCTCTCAAACTAAGTCGGATGAACCTAATCATGTGCGCTGCCCGGAGTGTTCTATTAACAATCCTCCCGATGCTGTATTCTGCTGTGGATGTGGGAATTACATTGGGAACACTATAATATGCAGAAACTGCGGAAAGGCGATACCTATAGATTCCACGTTCTGCTGCTATTGTGGTGAAAAGATCAAATCTGCCGGACAGATGTCTGAAGCATGGATAGAAAAACAGCTTGCACATTCACTGAATATAGCGAATCATCCTATCCTTAACGAAAGCGTTGCCGTCAGGAATGATTATTTTTCTGATCTGAAAAAACTAGTAGATCAGGAGCTTGCAAAGAAATACATATTAGAGGAAGAGCGATGCTTCCCCGAAATGCGGCTTCAATATTATCGCAGTATCTTTTGCACAGATAATGTAGATTCGGGCTGGTTGTTCAGTGACCTGCTGGAGCAGGATTGCCACAGGATCATGGGGACTCATTCTGTAGCAGGCGGCACTAGGAATCGAGGGAAAGGAACACAACAGAATCAGCGGGAGTTTGCTGAACGGCAGCCATATTATGTTATAGTGACCGCCACAATGAGTGCAGGTAAATCCACATTCATAAATGCGCTTGCAGGTAAGCCAATCAGCGGAGTTAAGGCGATGGCATGTACCGGTAGGATACACGAGATAGTGTCAAAGCCGGAAGAAGACGGGATTACCAGCAGGTATGACAATACTCTGATATTTGATGCTGACAGTAATCAGCTTCTATCTGATGATGAGCAGGCAGACTGTGCGGTAATAAGCATTGGAACCTATCTTTCCGGCGGACTTGGTGGAAAACGTTTGGTGATCCTAGATACGCCAGGTATCAATGCCTATGAACACCCGGAGCACTGTGAACTAACCCAACGTGTGATCTCATCGGGCGATGGAGACCTAGTGATCTTCATTATCAACGCTTCCCAAAGTACCACCGAAGATAACAAGGAGTACTTGCAATATCTGAAAAGCGTGCTTGGCGGGAGGAGAATAATTTTTGTCGTAAACAAGATAGATACTCTGCGGTCTGAGGAGGGAACTACTCCAGAAATGTTGTGCGATCTCATTCGGGATAATATCATTAGTGCCGGATTTGATGCCCCTGTGATATGCCCGGTATCGGCGCGTGCTGCCTATCTTGCAAAGGCAGGCAAGGCAGGTGCGCTTACTGATAAGCTTTGGCGAGAGTTTTCAGTAATGCAGTCCTATTTCGAGGAAAATGACATGAACGAATTTTGGATTTATTAAATTTCCGAACCATTCTGTGGTAGCCTTCGACGGCATTCGTTGTATATATTATCTTCCTGATCTCCTGCGGATATTCGAAGAACACGGTCAATTCAGCCCAGTTTTTATCCCAGGATTTCAGGATATTCGGGTACTTCTTATCCCATTTCTCGCGAAATTCTTCCTTGGCGAATTCAGCGTCATCTAGATTCACGGCGCCGTAAATTTTCTTCAAGTCAGCGCAGACTGCCTTGCGGTCTTTGTACGGTACGAACTTACAGCTGTTGCGTATCTGGTGGACGATGCAGAGCTGATTTTTCGTCTTTGGGAAAAACCGAGTTTATCGCATCACAAAGCCCTGTGAGGTTATCGTGGCAGGCAATGGAAATAGCCTTTACGCCACGGTTTTTGAGGTCTGCACAGATACTCGCATAGAAGCTTGAAGACTCGTTTTCCGAAATCCAGGAGCCGAGAATTTCCTTCTGACCTTCCATGTTTATGCCAAGAACGGAATACACGCATTTCGTGACAATTTTGTTGTCCTTGCGCGAATTGAACACGATTCCATCAAAGAAAACAACCGGGTAAATTGTTTCAAGCGGACGGTTCTGCCACTTGTTGACCTCGGGCAGAATCTTGTCGGTTATCCTCGAAACCAGGCCCTGTGTGATCTCTGCTCCATAGAT